>NZ_DAMANB010000029.1:0-41530 GCF_032073645.1 Myroides sp. | reverse complement strand
AGCTGATTTGTAATCAGCAGGTCGTGGGTTCGAGTCCCTCCATCGGCTCAAAAGTCTCCCCTTAAAGGGAGACTTTTTTGTTTTCAAATACTTTGTGTACTAAATGCTCTTCTAACTGCTTTTTATTTTTTACTTTTAGATAACCTAAATCTAACTTATATAGAAAGGTTATTATTAAAAATACGCTGAAGTATGTTTTTGAGAGTTCAAGCAGATTGGTTTATCTATTTGGAGATAGTATATTTTATTATAGCTATTGCTGTGGCTGTACGCATTATCTATGATACAGACTCTATCTCGAAGACATTAGCTTATCTGTTGTTAGTTTTCTTTGTGCCTATCTTTGGTATTTTATTTTATTTTTCTTTTGGGATCAATTATCGACGAAGAAAGATGTATTCTAAGAAGCTTAAGGTAAATGATGAGTATAGCACTAAATTAACAAAACGTCTAAATGACATTCACCTAGATCAGAGACAACAAGGAAACCCTATTGTACAAAGGAATCGTTCTTTCATTAAGATGTTGTCTAGTGCGACTATGGGAGAAGGTCCATTATTAGTGGATAATAAAGCCGAAATATTAGAGAATGGAGAAGAGTTCTTTCCAAGACTAATAGAAGACTTAAAAGCAGCTAAAAGTACGATTCATATCGAGTATTATATTTATGAGAATAATGATATCGGTAAGGAGATAGAAAGTATCCTGATCAATAAAGTAAAGGAGGGGGTTAAGGTACGTTTTATCTATGATGACTTTGGGTGTAAAAGCATTCGAAAGAATATTGTCCGCAATCTTCGTGCGAATGGAGTCGAAGCCTATCCCTTTAATAAGATTATTCTATTAGCTTTTGCTAACCGTATGAATTATCGAAATCACCGCAAAATAGTGGTGATAGATGGAACGATAGCTTATACAGGGGGGATAAATATCTCTGATCGCTACGATAACCGTAAGAAAGATTCTAATCAGTATTTTTGGAGGGATACGCATATTAGAATAAAAGGTTCGGGAGCTTATGGGTTACAATATATCTTTTTGGCAGATTGGAATTTCTGTAGTAAGCAAGACTTAGCCTTTGATGAGAAGTATTTTCCTATTCATGATAATGATGAGATAGGAGTGCCGTTACAGGTTATTTCGTCTGGACCTGACTCAGATGTACCTTCTATTCTATATAGTGTCTTAAAAGCGATACAAACTGCTGAAAAAGAGATCTGCATCACTACGCCATATTATATACCTGACGAATCATTACAACTAGCTATCAAAATGGCTGCATTAAGTGGTAAGCGCGTTAGAATGATACTGCCTGGAATTACAGATTCTAATATCGTGAAATGGGCTTCGGAGTCCTATTTTCAAGAGTTATTAGAGTTTGGTGTAGAGATTTATTTATATAAGAAAGGATTTATCCACGCGAAGACCTTTGTTACAGATGCAGGAGTGAGTTCTATAGGTACATGTAATTTAGATCATCGTAGCTTTGACTTGAATTTCGAGGTGAATGTTGTGGTTTATGATGAAGCGTTTGCACGTAAAATGAAAAAAATGTTTGATAGAGATTGTAGAGATTCTATTAAACTAGAGTTACACAGGTGGAATAAGAGATCTTGGAAACAACGTCTTAAAAACAGTTTTATTCGTTTGTTCTCTCCTTTATTATAGCATGTGTAGACATCAAATAAAGTGAGTAATGAAGGATAAGTAAACTTTAAATAAGGATACTATGAATTTACATTTGACATTTGATAAATATATAACACATCAACATCCCTTTGAGAATGATTATGAAGGGAAAGTAATCACCACATTAATAGAATCAAGAGGAAATAAGAAAGAGCATAAGCAGACTATTCTGTATATACACGGATTTTGTGATTACTTCTTTCAGATACACTTGATGGATTATTTTAATGAGCATGGAGTAAACTTCTATGCAATAGATTTGCGTAAGTATGGTCGTTCGTTATTGCCTCATCAGCATCCGAATTATTGTAAGTCGATGCGAGAGTACTTTCCTGATATTGATTATGGAATAGAGTATATTCTAAAGGAAAATAGAGATACCCAACTATTTTTATTAGGGCATAGTACTGGGGGACTATTAGCAACGTATTATGCTATGTTTGGGTTGTTAAAAGAAAGGTTATCAGGACTAATATTAAATTCTCCTTTCTTTGATTTTAATGTACCTTTCTATGTAAAGCCTTTTATGGGGAGTGTTGCTAGGAGTAAAGTGAGTAAGGATATCTTTGCTAATGCAGAGCAGATGCCTGAGTTATATGGTAAGACATTGCATAAAGATCATGAAGGAGAATGGGAGTACAAGAAAGAGTGGAAACCAATAAATCCTTTTGCTGTATACTATAGTTGGATATTAGCAGTGCAACATACACAGGAGTTAATTCAGGAGGTAGTATTGCATGAAGACTTTCCTATTCTACTAATGTATAGCGATAAGTCTGGAAGTACTTCAAAATGGACTGCTATTTCTATGACATCAGATATCGTCTTGAATGTAAAAGATATTGAGAAGATAGGTAGTAAGATAGGACATCGTGTAGAGAAAGCTGTAATAGAGGATGGAATGCATGACTTATTTCTCTCGAAAAAAGAAGTTAGAAATAAAGCAATGTTTAGTGTATTACAGTTCTTAGAGAAGCACAGATAGATATTAAAAGTAAAAAGCTGTTACCATTTAAGGTAACAGCTTTTTTAGCAATAATTGAAAAAAGTTGTTGTTGATTGGTTGGTAGGGGAGCTTTTTAGAATAATCCTCCAGCACCTCCACTTTCTTTTGTATTCGAATCTCTGTTCTTTCTTTGTAATGCACGTCCTTTTCCTCCTCCGAACATATAGTTTACTCCGATGTAAACTGATCTACTTTCCCATGTAAATTGTCCATTAGAAGCATAAGGGTACTGAGAACTGTATTTGAACTTCATAGTATTGAAGATATCATTGAATCTTGCACTGATACTTAATTTGTTTTCAAGTAAAGAGTATCTAGCTCCAGCATCTATTTTATACATCTCTTTAGAGTCCATTGTGATACCATCTACGGGACCTCTATAGAATCCGAATAAGTTAAATCTTAAGTTTTTAGTCGCTTTGAAGTTACTGTTTAAACGAGCATTGAATGCACTAGCAGTAATATCGCGTTCGATAAAATCCATTTGATTTGTCGTACTGTTTAACTGAGATACAAAACCAGTCTGTTTAATACTAGAGAAATCAATACCAGGTTGCATATCCCACCATGGAGTTAATTTGATATTAGCAGAAAGTTCAAATCCATAAGCATCATTAGACTTATAGTTATCAAAAGTCATTAATAAAGCATTTGGGTTATCATTGTCTGGGTCATCGTAGATAACGTGGTTGATTTCTTTATTGATCTTTCTATAGTACACTCCAGCAGTCACACTACTTTTGTTATTAAACATTCTTGTGTAATTTAATTCTACAGAGTTCGTAAACTGTGGTTTTAATTCAGGATTACCTACCATTGTCATTAATGGAGTAGAGAATTGTCTAACAGGGTTAGTCTGAGAAATACTAGGTCTATCTACACGTCTACTATAACTTAAGTTGAACATATCATTATCTGTCATAGAATACCCTAAGTATACAGACGGATATAAGGTAACGTAATCATCTTTAAAAGTAGTTGTTCCTCCTAATTTAGATTCTACTTTATAGCTTTCTAATCTTGTTCCTACTTGGTAGTTAAACTTACCATAAGTTTGACCAAAAGTTACATAAGCAGAGAAGATATCTTGGTTGTATTCATTGTTAATCTTTTTATTCTTCTCAGGAATCAAAGGATTATTAGAATCAAAGTTGTTATCCGCTCTAGAGATTCTAGCTTCAGCTCCTACTTCTAGTTTAGTATGATCGTTTAAAGGATTCACATAATCAATGTTGATTGTTGTTAAATCACTTTTATCATTGTTTCTATCTTGATAAACTTGGTTAGGATTTTTACCTATAATCGTATTGTAATCTCCGTCATTCGTAGATTTGTTACGACTAAAGTTTCCTTCGATATCTAAAGTATGACCTTTTTTCTCAAATAGATGTTTATAAGCTAAGTTATACGCACTATATCTATTATCTCCATCATAAACAGTTTTTTGGAAGATATCTTCGAATAAGTTCTTAGGATATGTAGTCGCGTTATCCATATCTGTTGTTCTATCATTTGTACTTTGGTTAGTATAGAATGACAATGTATTGTTATCGTTGATATAATAATCCATACCTACTTTATAGAAGTAGTTCTTGTTCTTATTATTCATACGAATCTCTGTAGGAGACATAATATCCGTACGTAGCATATCTCCGTCATTTTTATATTTTCCATACGAGTAGCTACCATTAGCGAAGAAGTTTAACTTACCTTGTCTATAGTTAGCATTGATAGAGTTAGTATTCTTAACAGTATGAGCAAATGTAACTCCTGTGTCTACAGAACCATTAAAGCCGTCCATTGTATTTTTGTGTAACACGATATTGATAATACCTGACATTCCTTCAGGATTATACTTAGCACTTGGGTTAGTGATTAACTCAATGCTCTTAATAGAAGTAGAAGGAATTTGTTTTAATACCTGTTCAGAAGACATATTAGTAGGACGCCCATCGATAAGGATACGTACATTCTCATTTCCTCTTAGAGATATCTTACCATCTTTATCTACATTTACAGAAGGAATATTATTCATAATCTCACCAGCAGTAGCACCAGCAGTAGTTAAGTCTTTACCTACATTGATTACTTTTCTATCTATCTTTTGTTCTATTGTAGATGATTCAGCGATAATATTAACTCCTTCTAAAGTTGTCGCCTCAGGAGATAAGTTAATCGTACCGAAGTTATAAGTAGCCTCAGTTAACTCAAATTCTTTAGTATATGTTTGGTAACCGATAAACTGTACTTCTAAAGTATATTTTTTTTGAGGAACAGTTAATTCGAATTTTCCATTGTCATCAGACATAGCACCTGTTACAATAGTCTCTCCATCTTTAATAGAGACAGTTGCATAAGGAACGGATTGATTAATTGATTTGTCAAAAATCGCTCCTGTGATTTTTCCTTTTTGTTGCGCATAAATAGAGCAAACCATGGTAAGGAAAAGGATAACACTTAATTTGAATTTCATAATAGTTCTTTCGTTAAGTTTATTTCTAATAATTGATTAAGGTTTATATAATAGTCATACTTTTGAGTAAATTGTTACAACAAAAAATGTTTGATTTTATATAAAATTTTTATTTTTATTTGTAATTTATTGATATTCAGTTTTTTATTTTGCTATTTAAAATTATTATAAATGAGATATACAGTGTTTTGTGGTTCTAGTTCAGGTACTAAGGATATTTATTATGAACAAGCTTTTACATTAGGAGAACAATTAGCTAAACATCATATCGGGCTTGTATACGGAGGCGCTAAAGTGGGATTAATGGGAGCAGTAGCTGATGGTGTTCTTAAAGGAAATGGTGAAGTTATCGGTGTATTACCTAGTTTTTTGGCAGATGTAGAGTTAGGCCATAAGGGATTAACAGAGTTAATTATGGTTGAAACTATGCATGAACGCAAAGCTAAAATGGACGAATTATCTGATGGTGTAATCACAATGCCTGGTGGATATGGTACCTTAGAAGAATTCTTTGAAATGCTAACATGGGCTCAATTAGGATTACACAAAAAGCCTGTAGCCTTATTAAACATAGATGGATTCTATAATCCTCTATTAGAAATGATAGATACGATGGTAGTTATGGGGTTCTTAAAAGAGATTAATAAAGATATGATTGTGGTAGCTGATGAGGTAGAAGAGCTTTTAGAAAAGATGAAAGCTTATGAAGCGCCTAAAGAAGGTAAATGGATTCAAAAATAAATAATATGAATAAAGCCTCATTAATAGATAATTTTGAACGCAAAGGCGTTACATTAACACAACAAGAGAAGGAATTAATACTTTCTTCTTTTCAGACTGTTTATGTAAAGAAGAAAGACTATCTATTAACAGCAGGTGCTGTATGTGACTTCGAAGCCTTTGTAGTACAAGGATGTTTTAAAGAATACTGTTTGGACGAAAAAGGAGAAGAACACATCATACATTTTTCTATAGAAGATTGGTGGTTAGCAGATTTAGAAAGTTATAATTATGAACGACCATCTAAGATATTTATACAAGCATTAGAAGATAGTGAAGTATTACTCATAAAGAAAGAACGCAAAGAAGCGCTCTATGATGAAATACCTGTCTTAGAAAAGATCTATAGAAGAATGACTCAACAAGAGTGTATCGCTCTTCAGCGACGTATTGTAAATAAGTTGTCAATGGATGCTACTGCAGAGTATGAAGACTTTTGTAAGCGTTATCCGTCCTTGGTACAGCGTCTAACTAATATTCAGATAGCTTCTTATCTAGGTATTTCCCAAGAGTTTTTGAGTAAAATACGCAGTAAGAAAAAATAATAATTATTGAACTAGTTCAATGTTTTTGATCTTAGAGCAATTTAATTTTGCTTTAAAATTATAGAATAATGAACAACAAAATAATAATAGCTTCATTGGCAATAGCCTTGTCAGCAGGAGCATGTCAGTCAAAAACAGAGAAAGAATCTACTCCATCAGAAATAGCAGAAAGTACTAGTGCTAGCCACACTAGTACCTTAATTGGGCATAAAGCAGAAATACAGTTCCCAGAGATGAAAGCTACTATTGAGTATACGAGTACAGATACCTTACACTGGAGTACAGTAGGGGAGAATGGAGCAGTAAATGAAGGCGATGAGAAAATGAACTACAAAGCACTTGGCGAGGACTTACACTTTCTGAACTGGATAGAACAAGATGGCTTTACAGTTAGTCAAATCATCAATACGAAGACAGGAGAAGTAACTGCTTTTTGGTCTTATAACGGAGCTGATCACAAACGTGAAAGTCAGTTTGTAACAGGAACTTTTAGAGTAATTGATTAAAGAAATCAATTATTAACAGATGTTTTGGACATCAATGCCCTTTACGTAGTTCTATTTTTTGTATTTTAGAGCTTTCGAAAAGGAAAATATGATGGAAAAACAAAATAACAACATTGCAATCTTAGTGGATGGGGACAATGCTCAAGCTAAGTTGTTGGATAAGATTTTAGAAGAAGTTTCTAAATATGGGAAGGTGACTGTCCGTCGTATTTATGGAGATTGGACAACACCGCAAATGAATAGCTGGAAGGAATTACTAAATGACTTGTCATTTTCGCCTATACAGAAGTTTAATTATACTAGTGGAAAGAACTCTACAGATAGTTCTCTAATCATAGATGCTATGGATATTCTGCATGCTAAGATGGTAGATGGATTCTGTATCGTATCTAGTGATAGTGACTATACTGGTTTAGCTAAGCGTATCAGAGAAGAAGGTATCTTTGTGATGGGAGTAGGAGAGAAGAAGACTCCGAATGCTTTCGTTCAGTCATGTGAGATATTTACTTATTGTGAGACCTTAATGCCTAAAGCAACTACAGCAGTTAAAGAAGCGAATGGTAATGCTAAAAAGGTAGAGACCACAGATGATGACGATACTAAATCATTGACTAAAAAAGAGTATAGACTGATAGATAAAGCGTTCGATATGTCTGTAGATGAAGAGGTAGAAGCTTATATCGCTACAGTAGGAGGTAACCTTCGTAAGCTTAATCCAAGTTTTGATGCGAGAGACTATGGTTTTAGAAACTTGACAGAGCTTTTCAAACATCTAAAGACATACGATGTAATTAACAATAATGTTAAGGGGTTAAATCATCCCTTAGTAAAGAAAAAATAACCTTCGGGTTATTTTTTTTGCTCATAAACGAATGGTATGGTCTATAAACTTTAAATTGCAAATGGTCAAATATTGACTATAACAAAAAATACTAACTCAATACAATTTATATTATGACTATACAAGAATTAGAGGGTATTCGCAAGCAATTCGAGTACTATAGAATGATCGTAGATAAAACGGTTTTAGTTCTATCCCAAGATGAATTAAATCAAAAGGTCAATGTAGAGAGTAACTCTATAGCGATGTTAATGCGTCATATTACGGGTAATCTGCTTTCTCGTTTTACTAACTTTTTTACTGAAGATGGAGAGAAGCCATGGAGAAACAGAGATGATGAGTTCACAGATGGGATTTATGACAGACATGAACTTATAACGAATTGGGACAAGGCATGGAATGTTCTCTTCAGTACCATAGATAGTATTAATGAAGAGAACATTAATACAGTAGTAAAAATCAGAAACCAAGACCATACGGTAGCAGAAGCTTTATATCGACAGTTAGCACATTACCCTTACCATATAGGGCAGATCGTATTTATCGGAAAGATGATACGCAATGAAGAGTGGAAGTCTTTAACCATTCCTAAAAATAAATCAAAAGAATACAATCAAGATAAATTTGAAAATCCTAATTCAGAGACTCATTTTGTAGATGATTATCTAAAGAAGTAAGAGATAATTTTTTAGATTCCTAATTTTGAATGAGAATTAGTAGAGTCGTTCAGTGCAATATTTTATATATTTGTCAAAAGACGGTAAAAAACTACAATATGAAATTAAATACAATGGCCTGTATCGTATTGGCTTCCGCTATGTTATTATCATGTGGAGACAAGAAAGAGACAGAAAAAGGAGCAAGCGAAGTGACTACAACAGAAAAGTTTGATTACAGTGTGGATCAGTTTGGAGATATCGAAGTATTGAGATATCAAGTACCTGGATGGGACGATCTAACATTAAAAGAAAAAGAATTAGTGTATTATCTAAGTCAGGCAGGGTATGCTGGACGTGATATTATCTGGGATCAGAATT
This sequence comes from Myroides sp., assembly GCF_032073645.1. NCBI lineage: Bacteria > Pseudomonadati > Bacteroidota > Flavobacteriia > Flavobacteriales > Flavobacteriaceae > Myroides > Myroides sp. Next base: position 32,653 of record NZ_DAMANB010000029.1, on the reverse strand, counting down.
ATAAACACAATTTGACTATTCGTAAAGCATTAGAGAATATTTACGAAAACTATAAAGGAGACAAAGAGTCAGAGGATTGGAAAGAATTCGTGACGTATGTGAAGAGAGTATGGTTCTCTAATGGTATTCACCACCATTATTCTAACGAAAAGATAAAACCTGGATTCTCTCAAGCTTATTTCTCTATTTTATTAAAAGAGACTAACACTACATTAGATCAGAATGTAGCGAATGTACTATTTAATAATGTAGATAGTAAAAAAGTAAATCTTGATTTAGCGAAAGGTCTTGTAAAAGGATCTGCAGTCAACTTCTATGGAGAAGGGATTACAGAAGATGAGATAGAGGCATTCTATAATGCGATGAAGAGTCCAGACCCACACCGTCCATTATCTACAGGACTAAACTCTAAAGTAGTAAAAGAGAATGGTAAGTTAGTAGAGAAAGTATGGAAGAGTGGTGGAATGTATGGAGCAGCTATTGATCAAATCATCTTTTGGTTAGAAAAAGCTGTTACAGTTGCAGAGAACCAAGAGCAAGCAGATGCGCTTAAGTTATTAATCAAATATTACCAAACTGGAGATCTTCAACTTTGGGATGATTATAACGTTGCATGGGTGAAAGCTACTAAAGGAAACATTGATTACAACAGTGGATTTATCGAAGTATATGCAGACCCATTAGGACATAAAGGATCTTACGAAAGCGTTGTTCAAATCAACGACTTTGATATGTCTAAGAAGATGGCTGTTCTTTCTAAAGAAGCTCAGTGGTTCGAGGATAACTCTCCATTAATGGCAGAGCATAAAAAGAAAAATGTAACAGGAGTATCGTATAAGACAGTGATCGTAGCGTCTGAGTCTGGTGATGCATCGCCAAGTACACCTATCGGAGTGAATTTACCGAATGCGGACTGGATTAGAGCAGAGCACGGTTCTAAGTCTATCTCTTTAGGTAATATTATCGATGCATATAATCATGCAGGTGGTTCGGATAAATTAAAAGAGTTCGTTCACGATGAGGAAGAATTACAATTAGAGGAGAAATATGGTGAGTTAGCAGATAAGCTACACACAGCTCTTCACGAGGTAATCGGACATGCATCTGGACAAATCAACAAAGGAGTAGGACAACCAAAAGAAACATTGAAGAGTTATGCTTCTACATTAGAAGAAGGACGTGCTGACTTAGTGGGTCTATTCTATTTATACAATCCTAAGTTACAAGAGTTAGGATTAGTTGACGATTGGAAGTCAGTAGGTAAAGCAGCTTATGATGGATATATTCGTAACGGATTAATGACGCAGTTAGTGCGCTTAGAGCCAGGTGCTGATATCGAAGAAGCTCATATGCGTAACCGTCAATGGGTGAGTGCTTGGGTATTCGAAAAAGGGAAAAAAGATAATGTAATTGAGAAAGTAGTTCGCGATGGTAAGACATATTATAATATTACGGATTATGATAAATTACACGATCTATTCGGACAACTTTTAAAAGAGACTCAACGTATCAAATCTGAAGGTGATTATAAAGCAGGACAAGCGTTAGTAGAGACTTATGGTGTGAAAGTAGATCAAGCTATCCACAAAGAAGTTTTAGAGCGTAATGCTAAGTTTAACTCTGCTCCATATAGAGGATTTGTAAACCCATACATTGTACCAGTGAAGAATGATAAAGGAGAGGTGACTGATTATGCAATCGAACAACCTAAATCATTTGAAGAACAAATGTTGCGTTATGCTAAAGAATATGGTTTCTTACCACTTGTAAACTAATTACAAGAAGATTATACAAGAAAGTCGGTTTGTTATAAACCGACTTTTTTTATTTTTTGACTATAATGATATCTCCCATACACATCTCTATAGGACGATTATGAGGAGTATATTCTACCCAATCCACAGGATCACTACTTTCACAGTCTATCATCAGGTGATAATAAGACATACCATGAGTGGTATCAGGTAGAGCGTGTATATCATAGTGATTAACCGTGTCTAACTGATGATCTTCTACCATCGTTAGCCAAGAGATAGACTTGTCTAATTGGGCTATTAGGTATTGATTAGTAGTATCACCTTGTTTTAGCTCTACGATTATGTCTTGTTTCTGTTTTTGTAGTAGAGAGATAATATCTTTCATAGACGATAGGATATAGGTTATAGCGTGAATGTATGTTGTATAAATTCAGTCGGGCGTTGTCCCATCAGTTTAGTGAATACATTACTGTAAGACTGGGCACTGTTATATCCTACGAGTAACGCTATCTCATTGATAGTATATTGTCCTTCACTTAGCAGTTCTATAGACTTGATGATACGTGCCATCTGTATATATTTAGCGATACTGATACCTGTTTCTTTCTTGAACTGACGTTCTAAAGTACGAATACTCATAAAAGACAGTTGAGCTAACTCATCTATAGTGATAGTAGATCGATAATGTTTATGTATATAAGCAGTTACTTCTAGCAGTGCATTGGTACGTGGTACGGGAGTGATAAGAGGTACAGCATTTTGTACAAAAGAAGGTAATTCTAATAAGATAGCTCTTAAGAACGTCTGTTCACTCTCCTCATATTCCATATTCATAGACCATTTCTCAGTGTACATAATCATTTCTCTTAATACACTAGGTATAGAGAATAGGTATAACTCATCATAAAACGGAGGTAAGTCATCCACATCGAAGTATAGTGTATGTAGAGAGATATGCTCAGACGCATGCGTAGTCTTATGTGGCATATTGGATGGGATATAGGCCACGTGATTCTGAGGTAATAAGAATTGGCAAGACTCTACGTGTAGATGTTGATATCCTGATTCTACATAGACGAGTTGAGCTTTCTTATGATGGTGAAACTCATTGTTGTGCTTCCAAAGCTCAGCATGCCAAGAAAAACCTTTCTTTCCAACTTGATCGACTAATTGTGATGTATCCATTCTTGTCGTTTTAGTTATGATTTATGGCGAATATAAACATTTATAATCATTTAATTTTGCACCTAGAAATAACAATGTGTAAATAATAAATTAAATAACAATGGAAAATAAGATAGAAGAGATATCTAAAATGAAGAAATTACTGATGTTGTTAGGTATCATATTTATTGCTTCTAATCTAAGAGCTCCACTTACATCTGTAGGTCCTGTTATATCAGAGATAAGTAAATCACTAGCTCTGTCTAACACTACAGCAGGATTAGTAACGACGATACCCTTAATGGCATTCGGATTCTTATCTAGTATGGTGCCAAAGATCTCACGTAGATACGGTATGGAGCTTGTATTATTAGGATCATTAATTCTATTGAGTATAGGATTAGTCATTAGACCTTATGGTAGTTTAGTTACTTTGTTTTTAGGAGCTGCCTTAGTAGGGATAGCGATTACAGTAGGTAATGTATTGATGCCAGCTTATATCAAAAGTAATTATCAGAAGAATGTAGGGACCATGATGGGAATATATTCAGTAGCTATGAACCTAACAGCAGCGTTAGCAGCAGGGTTTAGTATTAGCTTGGGTAAATTCACAGAGATGGGATGGAAAGGTTCGATAGGAGTATGGTTAGTACTGAGTATCGCGACTATATTGATTTGGCTTCCTCAAGTAAAAAAGAAACAAGCAATCGAAGGAAGTAATAGAGGCTTCACAGAAGATAAAAAAGTAAATATGTACTCATCTAAGCTAGCATGGGCAGTTACAGTATTTATGGGAGTACAGTCTCTACTGTTCTACTGTTTAGCAGCATGGTTACCTAAAGTGGCTATCACATGGGGTATACCTAAAGAAGATGCAGGATGGTTATTGTCTTATATGCAGTTCGCACAGTTGCCTATGACATTCATCGGAGCTATTATAGCGAGTAAGTTATCTAATCAGAAACTGCTAGCTATCGGTACAGGAGTATTGTTTGCTATTGGTATAGCAGGTTTATTGATCTTTAAGGTAAATATGATCGCACTATGGTGTGTATTAATTGGTACAGCGAGTGGATTAGCCTTTAGTTTATCGATGCTATTCTTCGTATTGCGTACAAGTAGCACTACCCAAGCAGCAGAATTATCAGGTATGGCACAGTCTATCGGATACCTAATCGCAGCATGTGGTCCACCAGTATTTGGAGCATTATTCGATGTGACACAGTCTTGGTCTATGTCCTTGATATTTTTATTAGTTATGTCTATTACTTTGATTGTATCAGGAGGTATCGCAGGTAAGAACGACTGGGTGAAATAAACCTTTATCAGCTAAAGAACTTTCTGTATAACCATAGTAATCCTGTGCCTACTACAGATACAATAATCATAGAGGTAATCGGCATAAAGAATGAAAAACCTGGGCGCTGGATACGGATATCACCAGGCAATTTGCCAAACCAATCCAGATTAAACGAAGTGAACTGTATCAAGATACCTATGATGACGATGATACAACCGATAAAGATGACTGTTTTTCCCATAAGAGTAAAGGTATAAAAATACATGCACTTCCCTTTAGGAAACTATTTAATTATTGTTAAGGAGACAGGTATTAGGGTGTTTTAATAGTATCTTTGAGTATAGAGTTATTGAGGTAACTCCTCATTTAAAAAGATAAGATATGAAAGTAGAGATATGGTCGGACATTATGTGTCCGTTTTGTTACGTCGGAAAGAAGAATTTTGAGAATGCATTGGTACAGTTGCCTTTCGCAGATAAGATAGAAGTAGAGTGGAAGAGTTTTCAGCTAGATCCAGACTTACCAGTAGAAGGGTTAGATATGTCTACTAAAGAATACCTAGCTAAACGCAAAGGTATGCCAGAGCAACAGATACAAGGAATGCTAGAGAACTTAAAACAAGCAGGACAGGCAGTTGGAATTGATTTTAAACAAGACCAGTCTATTCCTGTAAATACAATCAGAGCTCATCGTTTTATACACTTTGCACAACTACAAGGGAAAGGGAATGAGGCTAAAGAAGTAGTGTTTAAAGCTTATTTTACAGATGGAAAAAATGTAGGTGATATTGAGGTGTTAGCTGCTTTAGGTACTGAAATAGGACTGAGTGCTGAGGAAATCAAAACATTCTTAGCTACTGATGGACAACTAGAAGAAGTGAATGCAGATATTACAGAAGCACGTGCTCTAGGAATATCAGGAGTGCCATTCTTCGTATTAGATAGAAAATACGGTGTATCAGGAGCTCAACCTACAGAGTCTTTTGTAGAAGCACTGACACAAGCATTCCAAGAAAGCCAACCTAAATTCGAAATGAAAGGTGGTAGTGATGCAGCAGCATGTGGCCCAGAAGGATGCGAGATATAAGTACCTATAGTTGATTTATAAATATGAACAGCCCATTTATACAGTGTATGAATGGGCTGTTTTGTATTATATGGGTAGAGAATTACGCTAGTTGGCATGGAACACAAAACTGAGTATGAATGTCTTTTTACTGCCATTTTAGATAGGGTGGTCGGCATGTGGTCGGCTAGTGATGGGCATTTGGTCGGCTTAAAAGTGCCAAAAATAGCCCATCACTATCCTATCACAAGGTTAGCAATATGGAATCACGTGGAAGAAAGTCGCTATAATTCTTTTGTATCATCGGTTTTGAGACAAAAAAAATGAGGAAGCTAATCCTAAAATAGACTGAGAAACCTCTATATAGTTAGTATCTTTGAGGCACTAGAAAACAAAGAAAGATACATGGGATTGAAGATTCTACATACAGCCGACTGGCACTTAGGGAAGAGATTAGATAACTTTAACCGCCTAGACGAACAGCGTATAGTGCTAGACGAAATCTGCGAGATAGCAGAACGCGAAGCAGTGGATGTAGTCTTAGTAGCAGGAGATTTATTTGATACGTTTAACCCTCCAGTAGAAGCTGTAGAATTATTTTATAAAACACTTAAACGCTTAGCGAAGAACGGAGAGAGACCTGTCATCGCTATAGCTGGTAACCACGATAGCCCTGAGCGTATAGACGCACCAGATCCGTTAGCACGAGAGTGCGGGATTATCTTAGTCGGACTGCCTCATGCTGAGGTTACTCCTTTTGAGATCGAAAATCAGTTTAAAATATCGAAGTCAACAAATGGTTTTTTTGAATTGAGATTAGATCGATTTAAACAACCGATACGCATATTACACACTCCTTATGCGAATGAGGTAAGGCTAAAGAAAGCATTAGACACAGAAGATAAAGGAGCAGCTCTTAATGAGGTGTTAGGAGAGAGTTGGCAAGCTTTAGCAGATAAGTATTGTAAGACTAAAGGGGTGAATCTATTGATCTCGCATCTGTATATGATGAACCGAAATGGAGAGTTATTAGAAGAACCTGATGGAGAGAAGCCTCTGAAGGTAGGTAATGCAGATATTATATACAGTGACATTATTCCAGAGCAAGTGCAGTACACGGCACTTGGGCATTTACATAGAGCACATCAGGTGGGGGTAGAAGATAGACCTGTGGTTTATTCGGGGAGCCCATTGAGTTATAGTTTTAGTGAAGCAGGTCAGCAGAAGTATGTGATGATCTTAGAGGCAGAAGCGGGCAAACCTATTACCTATACGAAGGTGGCACTAGAGAGTGGAAGACAACTGTCACGAGTGAAGTTTAATAGTGTAGATGATGCTGTGGAGTGGTTAGTAGCAAATCCGTATCATCTAGTGGAGTTAACCATAGTAAGTGATACCTTCTTAAATGGAGATGATATCAAGAGGTTATACACTGCGCATGATGGTATTATTACGATTATCCCACAAGTAACATTGGGGGATAAAGGAGAACAAGCGAATGTAAAACAGGTGAACTTAGAGCAAGATATGCAAGGACTGTTTAGAGATTACTTTAAACAGCGCAATAAGGGGCAAGAGCCTAATGAGGAGTTGATGGATTTGTTTAACGAGATTTTAGATTAGAGCAGTATGATACCAATTAAGTTAACGATAGAAGGACTGTATTCTTATCAAGAAAAACAAGTTATTGACTTCACCAGTCTGATAGAAGCAGGGTTATTCGGTATATTCGGTAAGGTCGGATCGGGAAAGTCTTCTATTTTGGAAGCTATTTCTTTTGGGCTTTATGGAGAGACAGAGCGTATGAACTCTCGCGATAACCGTGCATATAATATGATGAACCTAAAGTCTGACCGTTCGGTAATAGACTTTGAGTTTTATAATTTTAAGGATGAGAAATACCGCATCTATAGAGAGTTTAGAAGAAACTCTAAGCGCTTCGATGATGTAAAGAGAGGTGAGGCAACACTGTATAAAGATGAAGATGGTATCTGGGTACCTCAGAAAGAGTTGAATATACAGGAAGTAGTGGGGCTGAGCTATGAGAACTTTAAGCGCACTATCATTATTCCTCAAGGGAAATTCAGAGAGTTTATAGAATTAGGAGGGAAGGACAGAACGAAGATGATGCAAGAGATATTCGGCTTAGACCGTTTTGATCTCGCTGATAAGACTAAACGATTATATAGCTCGACTAAGGAGAGTCTGAATTTAGTAGAAGGAGAGCTAAAGAGCTTTAGCCAAGTCACAACGGAGCAGATAGCAGAGCAGAAGGCTCTACACCTACAGGAGACGGAGAAGTTTAATGTGCTAAGTAAGACTTTTAAGGAAGAGAACGACAGTTATCAAAAGGTCAAAGCAGTGAAGGATGACTTCGAAGCCTTGGCAATAAAGAAAGTAGAGTTAGGTTCATTAGAAGTGAAGTTACCTGAAATAACTGCTCAAAAGAATGAATTGTCTCAGTATGAGCAACTAGATAAAGCATTCTCTACTGTACTGTTAGAACAACAAAAGACAGCAGATAAGGCAGTGAATCGAGAGGCTCGATTAGCTATATTAACAAAAGAAACTACAGAGCTACAAAGCCAGTTTAAGAAAGTGACAGATGAGCTCAAAGTAGCAGAACAACAGTATGCAGGTTTAGAACACCTCAAAGCAGAGTTGTATGAGTTGAATTTGATCAAAGAAATCAAGAAAGCTAATCTCGCTAAGGAGGCCTTATTAGAGCGTTATCACAAAGGAAAGTCTTTTGTAGTAGATGCTGAGAAGGCATTAGAAGGGAGCAAACTTGCTTTAGCACAAAAGGAGATAGAACTAAATACTGCCAAAACAGCTAGAGTAGATACAACGATGCTGATGGCTATAGAGGCATGGTTCGGTCAGCAATCTTTTATTCACAAAGGGATTCAAGATGTGCAACAGCATATGAATGCACTACAGACAGAGTTACAAATAGTAGAAAAGGATATCTTAGGTCTAAAGTTAAAGGATATCAATCATTGGGAACAAGAGATAGAGAAGTATAGAAATCACTTTGAACAAGAGATTAATACGATAGAAGTAGAGTTGCGCAATCATAGAGTAGCACAACAGTTAGTACAGTACGCTAATGAGCTTCACGAGGGGCAACCTTGTCCTTTATGTGGTTCTGCACATCACCCTCATATTCTTCAGGGAGACGATGTGTCTTCTGCTATACAGCAGTGTGAACTTCGTCTAAGTGATATAAAGGATAAACAAGAGCGCTTAAAGAAGTATGAAAGAAAAGCTACTGGTCTTTTTGATAAGAAGAAACTCTTAACAACACAATGGCAAGAAAGCCAGCAGAGAGAACAACACTTCCAACAGGAGTTAGTCTCTCATCAGCAGAACTTTGTTTGGACTGTGATAGAAAAGGGGAATGAAGCACAGTTTATTGAGTTAAAACAAAGAGCTGAGTTAGCGAATAAGCAAGTAGAATCTCTGGAAGCACAGTTTGCTACAGTAGGAAAAGAAGTAGAACAGCACAGAGGACATGTAGATAAGTTTACCAAAGAACTAAATGCGATAGAAGTAGAAGGTGCAAGTCTAGAGAGTGAGATCAAGTCTAAGAGTACACAGATTATAAGATTGCAGATAGAGACCTATCTAAGTTTAGAGGAGACTTTATTAGTACAACAAGTACAACAACGAGAAGCTAATGTAACCTTAGTAGAACAACGCTATAAAGATCTAACGAACCAATATCAGATGATGTCTCCTAAGTTGGCAAGCTTACAGACAGAGAGCAATAGTGTACAGGTAGAATTAAATGAACTGAAAGTAGCTGTTGATCAGTTTAACGAGCAGATTAAAGCTTTATTAGTCAATCATCAAGTACAATCTGTAGAGGAAGTGCGTAGTGTGTTGGATAAGCAGATTAATGTTGTAGAACGTAGAGAACAAATACAAGCATTCGAAGTACAACTAGAGGTAGTCCGTAATGCAGTGAGTACTTTAGAAGTGAAGTTAGAAGGTGTTTCTTTTGATCAAGAGAAGTTTGCTAAACAGCAAGAAGTAATAACGAAGTTAGAACTACAGGTCAAAGAAGCGACAGAGGCTGTGGCTAAATTGGCAGGAGAAATAGACCGTTTAGAAAAAGACTATGCGAAGAAGCAGAACTTACAGAAGCAGTATGATGCAATAGAAAAACGAGTGAAGAATCTGAATACACTATTGACGATGTTTAGTGGAGCTGGTTTTGTAAACTATGTGTCAGCTATCTATTTAAAGAACTTATGCGATATGGCGAATGCTCGTTTCCATCGATTGACGAATAACCAATTGAGCTTACAGTTAAATGAAGCGAATGAGTTTGAGATCATAGATTATTTGAACAATGGGAAAGCGAGAAGTGTGAAGACCTTATCAGGAGGACAGAGTTTTCAGGTGTCTTTATCTCTAGCGTTAGCATTAGCAGAGAGTGTACAGAGTCTGTCTAAGTCAGATAGAAACTTCTTCTTTATAGATGAGGGGTTCGGTACGCAGGATAGTGAGTCAGTTAATATTGTATTCGAGACGTTGAGCAATCTGCATAAAGAGAATAGGATAGTAGGTATTATCTCTCACGTAGACGAACTACAAGAGCGTATCCCTATGTCTCTATCCGTTGTAAAAGATGAAGAACGAGGTAGTGAAGTAGTGATAAATTATTAGTAAATCTTATTAGATACTACAGCCCAGTCAGCGATGATTGGGCTTTTTTATGGTATAGTTTTAGTGGCTTAATACATTGATTTATAGTTTGTATTGTTTTTAAGTAACTTTTAAATTACCTTTGAAGTGTTAAAATAAATTAATAGCACCATGAAAGAAAATAGAGATGTGAAGACTTGGTCACAAGTAAAAGATGAGGTGTTTGGTGTAGTTGGCGAACCGAAAAGAGATGAGATAGAGAGAGAAGTAGAGACTTTTAAAGTAGGATTATTGCTTAGAAAGGCAAGAGAAGAGAAAAAACTAACTCAAGCAGAACTAGCTAGTTTAGTGAATAAGAAGAGAGAATATATCTCTCGAGTAGAAAATAATGGAAGTAATATGACATTAAAGACGTTATATGATATTGTAGAAAAAGGATTAGGCGGAAAGGTGACAATATCCATTGAACTATAAATATACAGCCCAGTCAGCGATGATTGGGCTTTTTGTTTATTTTGATGAGGTAGATTCGATAACTATAAATCTACTCAGTAGAGAGATAGCTAACCCAAAAAAGGCTACTATAGCAAAGGCGGTCTTAAGAGAAGAGTGCTGTGCAATAAACCCTATAACTGGTGGCCCTAAAAAGAAACCGATAAAACCGATACTAGTAATTAACGTTAAGGCCTGCTGAGGTGGCATTGTTTTAGTATGTCCTGCTAAGTTATAACACATGGGTACTACTGCGGATACACCTAAACCTACAATCATAAAAGAGATAATAGTAGTATATACTCCAGGAAATAATACTGAGGCTCCTAATCCTATAAAAAGGAGGATACCACAGAAGAGTAAAGTTCTCTGCTCTCCAAATCGCCTTACTGTGAAGTCTGATATAAAACGACCACTAGCCATCGCAAACATATAAGCGGTCAGCCCATACCCGATAAGCTGTATAGGAGCATGCGTAACATGCTTCATATATTCACTTGACCAATCTGTCATCATTCCTTCTGCTACCATAGCGAAGAAAGCTAATAGCCCTAAAAGGACTAAGTTCTTATCAGGTAATTGAAAGCCTTTCTTTTCTGTTAGTATAGGATTATCACTAGTAGTGTCGTTCGTCTCAGGAATAAGGTATTTAAAAAGTAGAAGAGAAATAATAATCCCTACGGTAGAGTAATAGATAAAATGTTCTAAAGGTGGGACATAGCTACTGATCATTTCTGCGCCTAACCATGAAGCAACAAAGCCTCCTATACTCCAAGTGCCATGTAAAGAGCCTATGATTTGCCCTTTATATAGTTTAGAGACCTTAATAGCCTGTGTATTGATAGAAATATTAGTGATATTACTAATCGCTCCAAATAAGACTAAGTTTACTTTTAATTGCCATAATACCTCCCAATATCCAATACCTACTAACAGTACTAAATAAGTTAATAGAAAGAGTAGAGTTGCTTTTTTACTGCCTAATTTCTCTATTATTCTACCAGCTATAGGAAGAGTTATTAAAGTTCCTATAGAGATGTATAATAAGACAAATCCCCAAGCAGAGTCATTTACTCCGAAAGCTTCTTTAATAGTAGGAATACGCGATGCCCATGAGGCAGATATCCCTCCAAAGATGAAGAATAGTGCAGTAACGGCTATGCGGGCTAAGTGTTTTGACATAAGGTTTTAGATTGAAGGCAGTAAATGTATAAATAAAAAAACGGTCTGTTGTTTAGACAGACCGTTTAGGTGATTATTATTTTTTGATTGCTTTAGCAATGCTTTCTAAGTTTTGGTTGAAGTCCATCAGCTGACCTAATACTTGAGCCACTTGATTGTCTTTACCTGCCATACCTAATTTGTTTTGTTTAACAAAGATATCTTTAATATCCTCCCAACGTTTGCGCTCTACATCTGTCAGTCGGTTAGCTAGTTCTTTTAGTTTAAGTAAGTTTGCTTCTGTATCAGATGTCAAGGTCTGTGATTCGTTCTCATAGTGTGTTAAGATTAACTCATCTATTTCACTATCGTTCATCAGTGGAACTATCCTACTCATCATCTTATTCATATCACGGTAAGAACCTTGTAGCTTAAAGGCAGGCTCTGTTCTATAAGCATTGTCCATACTTGCACTTAAGATATATTGCTGATTTACCTTTAGTACAATATCTCTTACTGTGATTGATTTCTTTAATACAGCAGTAAACTCTTCTATCTCCTGCCCACTAAAGTTCCCTTCTAATGATAAAGATTCTTCTGATTTTGTTTCGATGTGGTTAATCAGTTTATAGAAATCATCTAAAGAGTTACTACTTAACTTTTGTAAATAGGTATTCTCAGCAATAGCGTTTTCTAATAAACTTAGCTTAAACAAATGCTCTGTACTACCAATCACATCTCCTAAGTTATAGGTGTCAGCACGGTTAGCTAACATATCAGGTATCTGAAACTTCTCTCCTGATTCTGTGTATGGGTTACCTGCCATAATGATACAGAATCGCTTACCTCTTAAGTCATAAGTCTTACTCTCTCCTTCGAAGATACCATCCATCTTACGCTGTCCATCGGCTAGAGATATAAACTTCTGTAGAAATTCAGAACTACAGTGCTGTATATCGTCTAAGTACAGCATTACGTTGTCCGCCATCTCAAAAGATAAGTTTATTTTCTTTAGTTCTTCTCTTGCACCAGAAGTCTTAGCTTCTGTAGGGTCAATAGAGGTAATAGAGTGTCCAATAGTAGGTCCGTTAATCTTAACGAAGTGAAGACCTAAAGCATTGGCTAAGTATTCCATTAGAGTAGTCTTACCATATCCAGGAGGCGATACTAATAATAACATTCCCATACGTGCTGTACGTTTGTTATCACCATAAACTCCTATCTGTTTGGCTAAGTTGTTTCCAATTAAAGGAAAGTAAACTTCATTAATCAGTTTATTACGAACAAAAGAAGTCAGTACACGAGGTTTCAGTTCGTTTACTTTTAATGATTTCTTGTATTCGCTTAGTAACATATCTTTAGTAGCAATAAAGTCTGTAAACATAGGGACACGCTCAGTCTCGAATACTTCAAGCTTGTGCATATATTCGTGATAGTCTAATGTATAAGTATCTTGTACTATTAAAGTGTGGTTTCCTTTTAAGTTGTTTAAGACTATAGTGTCAGTACTCTCTTTTAAAGTATAGTTATATTGCTTTTCAAATAACAATAAACAACATGCTTCATCAATATACTTTTTATATATAGCAGCTTTAGGTTCATTATCTATATAAGAATACAACCAGTTCTGTATTAAATAAAAAGCATCTAATGTAGATAAGGTAGTATCGTTAATATCATTCTCAAAGGTTACACTAGCATTCTTTTGTTGTAAGAAAGTAACAAACTGTTTCTTTAATAGAGAAGCTTGTTCTGCTTTTGTAAAGAATACTCCTGATGAGAACTCTTCAAAAATATAATGTGCTATGTCTTTCTTGTATGTTAATTCACGCAATGGAGATTGCCATTGTGTATATAACTCCTCTAATTGACTAATTATATATTGATAGTTAGTACTGTTAGGGAATACCTTTTGTACAGCGGCAGCACTATTGATATTCTTCAATAAAGATTCTCTTACTTCCGCTTCTAATTTATACCAGAATACTTGTGCCGAAACACGAACAGCAGGAGCATACGTCAATATTCCTAATTCTGCTTTTAGTTTCAGTAAGGCTTGTGTAATCTCTAATCCGTCAAAGTCGTGTACTCCTTTTAGATATCCTTCAGAGTAGTTCTGTTCTGTTCTAAACTTAACTGCTTCATTAATATCTAATGAAGGATTAGTACGTAGTTCTTGTATTATTTGATAAGCTAAGTACTCTGCTCTATATACTTCGTTGTTTTCAGAGATGATGTCTTGATTCCATATCTCCTTATAGGCATAGATCTTATCATTATGAATAGGATAAGTAAAGCTAGTACCTGTTAAGTGATAATACAGAATATCATTACGTCTAACGATAGTAAGGTCTAATGGCTGTTTGTTGACTAAGAATTTATGAGTACCTAAACTGATTACATTTTCTCCATCAGCGAATAGGTCTTGTTTATCTCTCAGTGTACGCAGTGCATCTTCTTGACTCGTCTTAACGCTGTTCTCTAAATTCTCAGCTTTAGATACATCTCCTAAGTCATTTAATTCAATAACTAATTGACGTACCTTATCGACCATAAGGTCAGTAGAGAAAAAAGCAAGTATCTCCTCTTTCGTTTTGAAAGAAGAAGACTTATTCTCTATATTTTTTAATATACGTAGACCTATCTGTTCTAACGAACTTGTACGTCTATTGATCTGTTCAACTAATTGAGTCTTGCGCGTATCAAAAGCTTTAGAAACTTCTTCTCGCTTATCGGCTATCTTTAAGATGAAATCATCGAAGTCAGCAAACTTACTCTCCAGTTCTTCTACTTGAACACTTACTTTAGAATGGTATTCGTCACATTTCTCAGGAGAATTAGATAATTCTAAGAAGTTGATAATACTTTGGTCAAGTAAGGTTAATTGAGCATGAAACTCAGCTATAGACTCATTCGTACGTAGAGAGTCTATCTTTCTCTTCAGTTGAGAGCGCACCTCATTAAGCGAAGCAAATATTACAGATATCTTCTCTATAATCTTTGTCGCTTGAGTAGTGTCTTCTATTTTTAAACTGTTCAGAATGTCTATCAGCAGTTCTAATTCAGCTGATATTGCTTTACAGTTTTCATCTATTGCATTAGCATCGATTACCTTGACTACCTCATTTACTTTAGCCTTTTGATCTACTACTTTTTGCTCATAAGGAACGAGTGCTTGTTCTTTTAGTAAGAAAGCGATTGTTTTATCAGATAGTGATTCATTGGTCTTACCCAATTGCTCTTGATAATTCTCTAAGATAGATAAGTCAACATATTTAGTCTGACGAGTACTGATGACTTCACCTAATAGCTTTCTGTTTTCAGCTAATAGATGTACTAATCCTTCCAGCGTATCACCTTTAGCATTCTTAACATTAAAGAGCTGTTTATCTACTTTTGCTTTTAAGTCAGTTAATAGACCAGCGGCTCTCTTGCGTTGCTCTTGTACTTTTTCAAACTCATCTATAGCAGTATTAGCAATACTTCTAATCTGTTCTAAAGGTTCGTCTAAGCTTTTAGTTTCTTTGGTTCTTATCCAGAAGTAGGAATCTATAATGTCATTTGCTTTCTTAGCTATATCACCATACAGTCCTTCATACGAATCTTCTTTATCGATGAGGTGGATGATCTCTTGACATTCAGCCATCGCTTTTACGATGTCCTTATTCCCTATTTTGTATAAGTGATTCTCTTTTTGTTCCTTATTCTCTATTAATGTAGCAGCATAAGGAGTTTCCCATATCTGTACTACGTGATGTCTTACTGCTTCATTCTCTGAGCGAAAGTAGATTAACTTACCATCGTTAAACAAAGTGAAACCACTACATACGATAGGAGTTTCTACTTGTTGTTTGATGATGTTATAAGACATCAAGGTATAGATATTGTTCTCTGCTTGATAGAATAGATATAAGTAGTCCTCCCCATTATGAGAAGGAATAGTTCTTACAAACTCTAAATTGTGAACACTGTTATCAAATATTTTATAATCTCCATTCTGTAAGTAGTATCCATTAGAGAATAAGATACCTTGTCCATCAGGAAGTAGAATACCTGTCTCGTTTAAAGCAGGTACATTGATAACTTGTTTTGTTCTATTATTAAAGATAAAAGCACGGAAATCCTCTTGGTAAGGTTTAATGCGTATAGCGATAAAGTTACCTAAGTCAGCGTAGAAGTAATCAGCATCATCTAACTGCTGATCGGCATTCTTTACAGGTTCAGAGTATATTCCTTGTCCATTATCTGTGTTGTCTTCTATTTTAAAAGTAATATCACCACCTACTGCTTCTATAAATACCTTGTCTTGTATAGATACGTGAGGGTGTACTCCTAAGCGTCTGTTCTCAAGATTAGTCTTAATCCAATTGAACTCAAACTGAGGACTCTTTACTACTTCGTGAATGCTACGGTCATCCTGATAAATCAATTGATTATCTTTGATTAACCACTTAAATGCTTTTAAGTTATCTGCATTCTTACTTGTTTGGAATACCATATAGAGGTAATTCTCTGTCTTCTTAAATCTGCTGAAGATAGAGTCTCTATAGTATTTATATAAGTTTTTATAATCACTGATGAAGTTCTCATCATAGATAAAATCTAAAGGTTGAGGTAAGAACTGATCATTTTCAAAGCGGTATATACTAAATACATCACTTAACTGAATATCAGTCTTTAGCCCAAAGTGTACGTTATAGGCAAAAATACAAGTTGTATCAAAGGCAATAATACCTCTAGCAGTACAGTTGTTTTCTGTCGTAATACGTTGATTAGCGATAAGTTTTAGATCAACAGAAGTAAAGATTTCTTTACGATCGTCATTCAGTGCATTTAATCGTTGGATTAAATCGCTCTTCTGACTTTGTAGTCTCTTCTGTATAATCTCATAAGTGTTAGAATCTAATGATTCTATATTTTGGTTTTCTAATTCAGCCATATATAAAGGATACTTTGTATTAGAACGATAAGACTAATACGTAGGTAAATTAAAAATAGAGTAGGGGTAAATAGGAGAAAAATCACTCTTCTCTACAGAGAAGAGTGATTAGTATACATTAAGATAACTTTCTATTCCCTATACCGAAACTCTGAACAGCATCAGCTATATTGCTAAGTAAGCCCATATTGTCCTCAGTTGCGTTTTGTTGCATCTTAAGTACTAATGATGCAATACTAAGATTCTTTAAATCTTCAGTTGTGATATTAAACTGACTTGCATAGTGCTTAATATTATTAAATAACTCACCTTGACTGATAGTAGAACCATCACCTAATAAAGCAAGTTTAATATCTTGAGCATTCTGACTCTTATCGATTAATTGGTCAAATCCTTTTGCACGACTTACTTGGTTGATAATGTTTTCGAAGAACATTGTTTCTCCACCTACGATATCAATCTTAGCAGTCTGAAGTGCAGAAGATAATACGTTAGCTTGTGATTGAGCAATATCTTTTTGGATTGTGATAGCAGCCAATTCCACTTCTTTTTCTTTCTGAAGTTGAAGTTTGAACTCTTCGTGTTCTTTACCAACACCATCCATTTGTTTCATAGCATTTGCTTTCTCTTTTAATCCTTCAGCATCAGCTATTGCTTTTTCTTTCATCACTTCAGCTTCCGCTAATCCTTCTTTTCTCTTCGCTTCTGCTTTCGCTTCGATACCAGCTGCCTCAGCAGTTGCTATACGTTGTATTTTAGCAGCATCTACGATACTTTGTTGTTCTACAGCCTCTGCTTTTGCTTTGATTACTTCTGCCTCAGCTAATCCGATAGTAGCATCTTCACGAGCTTTTGCATCTGCCAATATCTTACGTGCCTCAGCTTGTTTAATAGAAGCTTCTTTCTCTGCTTCTGCTTCGATCAGCATTTGTTGAGAGATTTGCTCTTGAGCAGATTTTTTAGCTTCTGCTTCTTTCACTGTTCTGATTAAGTTCTCTTCTGCTTGTCTACTTGCTTGAGTGATACCTACTTGTTTCTCTCTTTCTACAGCGCGAAGTGCTTCAACGTCTTTGATATTTTGTTGTTCTTCCACAACACCTTTTTCAAGCTGTACTCTTTCGCGAATAACATCTTGTATCGTCTTTTTTTCTTCCTCAACAGCACGCTCTTTATTAATCTGAGCTAGTGTTACGATACGTTCTCTTTCTGTTTGTTCTAACGCTCTGTCTTTTTCTACTCTTTCTGTTTCTACAGCATCAGTACGCTCTTTATTTTTAGCAGCGATGATTACTTGACGTAGTTTATTCTCTTCTAATACAGCCAGACTCTCTTCTGTAGAGATGCGTACACTCTCAGATTTAAGACGTTCTTCTTCGCGTACCTTTTGAATCTCAGCTTCTTCACGAGCGCGGATATTATCCACTTCTCTGCGTTGTTTCTCTTCTTTTTCTGATAACTGTCTTTCAAGTTCTAAGATAGCTTCACGAGCTTCTACGTCTTGCTTCTTGATTACCTTTTGCTCATCTCTACGGATAAGGTTAGCATTGATGTTTTGTAATGCAGTAAGTTCAGTAATCTTTTTAATACCTTCAGAGTCAAGAATGTTCTGAGGATCTAAGTAAGAGATATTTGTTTGTTCTAAGTAGTCGATAGCACAGTCATCTAAGATGTACCCGTTTAAGTCTCTACCTATGATATTAATAATCTCTTCTCTAAACTCTCTACGAGCTTCGTATAATTCGATAAATTCAAATTTCTTACCTACTGTTTTTAAAGCTTCAGAAAACTTCGCTTCGAATATATTTCTTAGCGTTTCTACATCACTTGCACGCTCACAACCTAATGTTTGTGCCACATTAATTACGTCTTCTATAGACTTGTTAACTCTAATAAAGAAAGCTACTTTAATATCTGCACGAATATTGTCTTTACAAATAAGACCTTCGTTTTGCATTCTATCGATTTGTAGTTTTTTTACAGAGATATCCATAATCTCCATTTTATGGAATACAGGGATCACATAAATACCTTTGTTAAAAGCTACTTTAGTCCCTCCAACCCCAGTTCTTACTATAGATTTACCTTGTGGTATCTTCTTATAGAAAGATGCAAGTATTGCAAAAAATAATAATACTAATAGAAAAAGTGCGCCTATAATAATAGCTATTAATGTCCCTAGACCAAACTCACCCATAGATTTTAGTGTTTATAGTTAATAATTAATGTATTCTTCTTACTTGGAAGATATTTTCTTTATCACATTTTTTAATGATAATGACTTTCTCTCCATATTTTATTTGGTTACCATCTGTACTCTGTACCAATATCTTGATTGGATCTTGATCGATGACTACCTCCATATTTCCTTGTTTATCTGCAGTGATACTTGATAACATAACACCTTCTTTTCCGATAAAGTCTATTGCCTTCTCACCGTGATAACCAGTGTTCTTTAAAAACTTAACTAGTGGAAGTGTAGCATAGTGTGTTAAGATAATCGCTATAAAAGAAAGTGGAATTAATATCACAACAGACCAAAAGCCTAGATTCACTACTTTAGGAATTGTAGTAGTTAATAATGTACCTGCCCAAGTAAAGAATTTAAAGATGGTTAATACAATCATGAAAGGGATCTTCCCTACATTCATAAACTCAAGTATCTGCATAAAGATACTTGGCTGACGTACATCTACATGATCTGCTACATCCACTTCTTTGTCATGAGTAATGTCTACATGACTTTGTTGTAAGTCAAAGTCTGTATCTACATCAGCATCAATGTCTATGTCAACATCTATTTCAGGATTGACATCCATATCAATATCAAAACCATCAAAACCTCCTAATAAAGCCGAGAATATCCAATAGATAAAGGTTATCCCCATTAATACACTCATAATAGCGTTCGGAAGTGGATTGAATAAATGATGAATTATTTCTGTCATTTATGAGTAAGGTATTATATTAATATGTGTTTAAAATTTACCAAATATAACTTAATTTTAAGAAAGTGTTCTGCTTTATTTTGACAATATTATAACATGAACGAACAATTTATCCTTTTAGGATACCTCTTTTGAGAAATAGGACTTGGATACATTTGTTTTTAAGATTTCAAATAGGATATAAAGAACTTTATGAGTAATTATTGCTCTACTTTATTAAAAGGAATATGTTGCATTAAAGGACATTGTAGTTCCAACTCCTCTAGTATAATCAGCGTGAATACCTCTGTATTGGCTTACTGGTGGGTAGTAGGTTTTATTGAATAGATTGTCTATACCAAGAGAGAGTGACCAATGGTCGTTAGGTTTATAATTAGCATTAAGGTTAAATAGATTAACTTCACTTATGGGACCTTGTCCGTTTTTATATTTTCCATTGTTATTTGGGCTGAAGTGTTTTCTATTTCCTGTATTTATCCAAAATAAGGATAGAGTAGCCTTATTGAATGGAGTATATGTAATAAATGCAGTTGCTTTATTAGGCGGTATTCTATCTTCTCCTAGATATTCTAAGATGCCTTTTTTATTCTCTGTTTTTCCTTCTATAGTGGTGAAAGTACCACCCATTTTTAAGCTCTTCATTACTCTAGCCTCTAAAGCTATTTCGAAACCTTTAATCTTTTCAGGTTCTCTACTAGGCATCAGATATCCTCCGACATCTATAAGGTTAATACCATATTTAGAAGTGCTGATATAATATGAGGTTTGTAGTGAGAAAATGCTGTATTTACTAGAGAAACCTATTTCGTAATTATTAGTAATCACAGGGGAAGTCTCTAAATTATTCAGCGTATTAGCATCTGCTCTTCTCAATATTTTTCCTACTTCATTGAGGGAAAAACCTTGTGAGTAACTGATAAATGGATTGAAGTAATCATATTTAGTGTATCGGATACCTGCGTTAAATACTGTTGCCCTATAAGTTAGTTTACCTCCATTGACAGCTATAGAGCCTTCGTTATTAGGGCCTGTTGATATAGTGGTGTAATCATTGATTTTTACATTCGAATTTTCATAACGAATCCCTCCTTTAAAGATAAAGTCATCTAATATATCTATCTTTAACTGTGCATAAGGGGCTATGCTTAGCATTTTCATTTGGGGAGTTAATATTCTACCATCTGTGAGGTCTTGCATAGTCATATCACTGAGTAGATCAAAACCATAAGTAATTTCAATAGGAGTATTATAAAGCGTAAAAGGAGTATTAAAGTTAGTTCTCATTCCTTTCTTTTTTGATATTATCCTAGTTTGACCTGGACCATACCAGACGGTTCCTTTCGGTACATAACGATTCATCGATTGAAAGGAAGTGATGTAAGCACTAATGTCTAATCGGGTATTAGCATAAAGTGCATCGTTAGTATAGGTCAGCATAGCATTGTGATTGTATGGTGTACCTACTGGTTTTCCACCTTCACTACCTCTTATGCCTATAGCAGGCTCTTGTCCATAACGTCCTGGTTTAGTTTTGTACTTCTCATCTTGTACGGTAGTGTAATAATTGTAGAGTAGTTGTAATGATGAGGAATCGTTGAGCTGATAAGATAGTTTTGTAAAGATGTTTCGCTCATAAGAATTAGACAGACCACCTAGTTGCCCTAGTGGTAAGCCTTCACCATCTCTTTGTAAGCCATTGTATTTAAGATGCCCACCTATAGCGTAGCTGAAGTTATTTATTCTACCAGAGAAGTACTGTCCTATTTGATAGTCTAAGGTTCCACTACTGTGATAAGGGTTAAAGGTAGTACCTATTTTAGTTTGCCCACTTAGTGGTTTGTTGCCTACATCTTTTCTAGTAATATAATTGATAATACCACCCGCAGATCCATTGCCATAGATAGACGTTGCTCCTTTTATTACTTCTATTTTTTCGATAACATAAGGATCTAGAGAACGTATACTCCGGGCTCCATTCATTAAAGGGAGAGATTGTGGAATACCATCTATTAAAACTAGAAGAGGTCTTCCTCTCAGTGTCTGCCCTGTATTGGCTACTTTATTAGTAGCTGTAGCGAGTCCAGGTACTGTATTACCTAAGATATAGCTGATATTACTATTAATATCACTCTGTGTTTCTATTTCTTGTTTGGTAAGTATCGTTACAGAAGAGGGGACTGTAGAGATGTGTTCTGGTTTTCGGCCAGCAGTAATGATAATTTCATTTATAGTCTCAGGATTAACAGTAAGTGTAATTGTAAAGTTGTTAATCGTATCTTTTTGTAACTCAAGTGTCATATAGTAATCAGCGTAATCAAAGGCTTTTAACCTTAAGTCAACAGTAGAGGAATAAGTGTCTGCTAGGGAGAATACACCAGTATCATCAGTGATACCTACATTTTGATTATTTATCTCTACAACTACATTAGGAACAGCATGACCAGAAGAGTTTTTTACTCGAAGATTTAAATGCTGTGCTTGTGAGAGTATTGATAATGAATAGAATAGTGTGATGTACAGTTTCTCTTTTCGGGAGGATAGTAATTTCATAGTGTATTTATTTAGAATTATTCTAAACAAATTTATACAAAAGCATCACTTTATTTAAAAAAATAGGCCGTAAAATGAAAGGGATATGTAGTTAAAGTTTTGAATAGTAGCTATTTAATTTTGATTATTTCACAGTTGTTATAAAATGAATAGGGCCACCTTTATAAGGCGACCCTACTGTTATAGTATATGGTATCAGTGATTAGCTCAATCCTTCAACCAATCCATCCACTAAGTCAATTCTTAGTGCTTGTGGTGATTTTGGCAATCCAGGCATACGCATAATATCTCCTGCTATAGCCACGATGAACTCAGAACCTCTATTGATCACTAAATCATTGATTACAATGTCAAAATCTTTAGCTACACCGTATGCTGTTGCGTCTGCAGAGAATGAATATTGTGTTTTGGCAATACATACTGGATATTGATCCATATCTGTGTTTTTTAGTTGGGCTAATTTCTTTTTAGCAGCAGAGGAGAACTCTACTTTATTAGCTCCATATATCTTCTTAGTGATATTCTCTATTTTTACAGCTATTGTTTCACTGTCTTGATAAGGGAACTGAAGAGGTTTACTTGGGTTGTTTGCTATTGTGTTTACAACTACTTCAGCTAGGGCTTTAGCGCCTTCACCACCTTCTACGAATGCATTGTTAATCGCAAATCCAATGTGGTTATCCTTACAGTATTGTTCTACGATTTGTAGTTCCTCTGCATCATCAGTTGCATATTTATTGAAAGCAACTACTATGCTTTGTCCATAAGATTTAATATTCTCTACATGCTTAGCTAAGTTCTCTAAGCCTTTGCGGATGCCATCTGTATTTTTAGCTTTAATATCTTCGATAGCTACACCACCGTGCATTTTTAATCCTTGTGCAGTAGCTACTACCACTGTCAGTTTTGGTTGTAAACCAGATTTACGACACTTGATATCAAAGAATTTTTCGGCACCTAAGTCTGCACCAAAACCTGCTTCAGTGATGACATAGTCTCCATAGCTCATAGCCATTTTAGTAGCGATAACAGAGTTACATCCATGTGCAATATTAGCGAATGGTCCACCGTGAATAAAGGCAGCAGTGTTTTCCGTAGTTTGTACTAAGTTAGGATTAAGTGCATCTTTTAATAGTACCGTAATAGCTCCAGCTACACCTAGATCTTTTACTGTAAACATACTTCCGTCATAGCGATATCCTAATAAGATATTTTCGATTCTGCGTCTAAGATCTTCTATGTCTGTCGCCAGACACATAATAGCCATAATCTCAGAGGCTGGAGTAATGTCAAATCCTGATTCTTGTGGTACTCCATTAGCACTACCTCTTAGCCCAGTGTTGATATAGCGCAAGCTACGGTCATTCACATCCAATACTCTTTTCCACAATATTTCTTTAATTCCGTTTTCATTAGCTCTATTCTGATAGATATAGTTATCAAATAAAGCGCTTATCGTATTATGAGCTGATGTGATAGCGTGAAAATCTCCTGTGAAGTGTAGGTTGATATTCTCCATAGGCAATACCTGAGCATATCCACCTCCTGCAGCTCCACCTTTCATCCCAAAGCATGGACCTAATGAAGGCTCGCGTAGAGCTACTACAGCTTTCTTACCTATTTTATTTAACCCCAACGCTAGACCTATAGACACAGTGGTCTTACCGATACCTGCTTTAGTAGGAGTGATTGAAGTAACTAATATTAAATTTGACTTATTGATGTTCTCTGTATTCATAGCATCTAGAGGAACCTTAGCCATATACTTTCCGTAAGGGATAAGCTCTTCTTCATTTACACCGATAGAGTGTGCTACATCTTGTATTCTCTTTAACTCACATTCACGAGCAATTTCGATATCTGTTTTCATTTATAATGATAGTTTGTGTTATTGAAGAGTAAAGATAAGGTTTTTTGTAAGGGCAATTATCGCTATTGTGCTTAATTAAAGAAGGGATAGGTATTATGGCGAATTGTGTAATGAAAACCAAGATATATAAGTCGAAACCATAATTCTAGGATTCAATTTTTAGAAGCAATCTAAAAAATTAAGTGTTTTGTTAAATTCATATCTGTGTAGTGCAAATGGTTTAATTACTGAAGTGTTTTATTGTTTTTTATATCTAAATAATAACATATATCTTTACAACTTTAATAATATATTGTTTTATAAATGAAGACTGAAGCACAATTAATAGAAAGAAGTGGTAATAAATGCGAACTATGTGAGGCAACTGGACATTTAAATGTATATGAAGTACCACCTGCAGCAGCTAATGAAGCAGATAGAGAAATCTATATTTGTGATACTTGTTTAGAGCAAGTAGAGAAGAAAGCTGAATTAGATGCTAATCACTGGCAATGTCTTACTACATCAATGTGGAGTGAATTTCCAGCTGTACAAGTAGTAGCTTGGCGTATGCTGAACCGTTTCCGTAACGAAAGTTGGGCAGCAGATAGTTTAGAGATGATGTATTTAGACGATGAACTTTTAGAGTTTGCTAAACTTACAGGAGATCATACAGGGGATGGAAGTGTAGATCTTCATAAAGACTGTAATGGTAATGTATTAGTAGGAGGAGATACTGTGACATTAATTAAAGATCTTGATGTAAAAGGATCTACTATTAATGCTAAGATTGGTACTGCTGTTAGAAATATCCGTTTAGTACACGATAATACAGAACAAATCGAAGGAAAGATAGATGGTCAACAAATCGTTATCTTAACCAAGTTCGTAAAGAAACAAGCATAATTAGCATATACTGATATAACAGCCTCTTTGTTTTAGACTTAGAGGCTTTTTTATTGGCTTTTGGTAGCGGTGAGTCCGTAGTGAGCCCGTTATGAGTCCGTAGTGACTCCGTTAATTCTCGATAAATAACGCAGTCATTACTTAGGTGTTATAGTAAGGTAATGCTGATATTGCAAAGGAAATAGGTACGGTACTAGATGAAACTAGAAGCCTGAGAGGGGCTTGGTAATTATGTTGAGAGTATATTTTAGTAGCATGAGAGGATTAGAATAAACTTAACCAAATAGGAACACTAAATTCTTCTAATAGATGTGCAAGTTTAGTTTCTTTATAAGTTTCTCTTGTGAGCCACTTGGCTTCCGCTATTTCTGAAGCTACTTCTAGCGTTTGATGATTGATTATAATATGATAGATATGAGCTTTCACTATAGTATTCTTTTCATTCACAGCTTCTGTACTATGTGTACCCAGTAGGGTTAGTTCATTTGTGTTTACTGTTAAGTTTAGCTCTTCTTTTAACTCTCTTACTAAGGCTTGTTCAGGAGTTTCTCCTTTTTCGATTTTACCACCTGCCATCATATAATAGGTAGACGTTTTTTTGCGTACAGTCAGTAATCGGTTATCTTGATCTGTTATTAATGCTGATGCTAAATATAGAATAGTAGGAGTTGTCATATTAGACAGTTTTTTAAAATGTAAAGATAGTATTATTAAAAATAACTGTTCAATCATGTTTTGCGAAACTTTATCTTGAGTAAAACAGTACAAAAAGGTTAATTAAAGAAGAATAAGTACTAAAATTAAATGGTTAATATTTAAATAATTAGTCGTCCATTTAGTAAAGTTTATTACTTTTACCAACGAAATAAATGAATTACATATATCAATCGACTTAAATGATAAAAAAAATATAAGTTTGTTGTGGAAATATGTTTTTCAATAAAAAAATATTTTATCTTTATTCTATCAAAGTAATTACTAATATAGAATAAGATTTAGTGTATTACATTAGTTTTAATTTTTAAAATCCGTAAGCCTGATAAGAGGCGAAAATGAACATCACAATGGTAAAAGAAGAATTTACTGCATTATTTAAAGGGTATAAAGTACCTAATGAAATTAAAAGTTTATTGGAATTTCAGACATCTGAGAATATTCCATCTTATTATTCTAACGCTATCTATTTAATAGACGAGGATCCAGGAATCATCGAATCTATTTCAGAAGAAGAAGAATTTGTAAATTCGTTTGTTCCTTTTGCAGAGGCTAATAGTACTGGTAGTATTTTTGCTTTTTGGGTACAGGATAAAGCGGTAAAAAGTTTGGATAACTGTCCTATCGTTGTTTTTGGTGATGAAGGTGGAGTTTTTATCGTTGCTAAGAATATCAAAGAGCTATTACAGATATCAGCTTATGATGTGGAAGCAGTTGTGTTTATGGAAGAATTCTATTTCCCTGATAAAGAGGAACTGATAGAAGAAGGAGAATTCGATGCTGCAGAGTTCAATAAAGAATTCTTAGATTGGCTTCGTACTGATGCGAAATTAAAACCAATTCTTACAATAGAAGCTATAGATGAAGTGATTGCAAATGCACAAGATCAATTTGCTGATGAGTTAGAGCAATTTATAGCAAAGTTTGCATAAGTATAAAAGAAATAAGATAAGTATAATGAAAAGAGAGGAATTTCCTCTCTTTTTTGTTATAGATATGTTAATAAAAATAACTATCTTGCTCAACAAAATAAAAAAATATGGAATTTAATCAATTTGAAAATCAAGTTACAGAACAACGTGAGAAGCCTAATAACTATATGGGGCTGTCTATTACTTCTACAGTATTAGGTATGTGTTCTTTCTGGTGTATTGGGTTAATATTAGGTATTATCGCTATCGTAATGTCTAGTCAGTCTACTAGTAAATATAATAATGGTGAGTATGAGGCTTCTGTTAAAGCAGCTAGTACAGCGAAGAAATTAGCTTTAGTAGCTATTTTATTATTTGTAATCGCTATTGGTAAAGCTGTTTTTGATATTGTGAATGCAGGAGGTATTAATGCATACTTCGAAACAATTATGGAGCAAGTGAGAGCAGCTCAAAATATGTAATAGACTATAATGAAGAATTGGATACTTAGAATCATATTTCTAATAATTCCTCTTTTTGGATTATATTATTACTATCAGTTTTTTGGGAGTGGTGATAATGGTGGTCTATCGTGTATGTTCTATCGTGAGACAGGATGGTTATGCCCTGGATGTGGAGGACAGCGTGCCTTGCATGCATTACTACATGGACATTTTAGAGAGGCTATAGAATATAATGTAATGATATTAGTATACTTTCCTCTACTTGCTTTTTTATATATAGCATTAGTGGAAGTGTATATTGTAAAGAATGATAAGTTTTTGCAGAAATATGCTATTCCGAATTGGTTTGCCTATTCTTTTCTAGCACTTATTATTGTATTCTTTATAGTCAGAAATATATGGTAAAGTAAAAAGCCCCTTAGTTAATCTAAGGGGCTTTTGTATTTATAAGAAGATTAGGTTCTTATTTATCTTTAAAAGTGCGTAGTTCATTTTTATATACATAGTATATACTACTTGTGATAGGGTCTATTTCGTATAGAGGTCTATTGTTATCAATAGCTATTTTATCTACTTCTTTACCGTCTTTCTTTCTCACTTTGACTAGTTGTGTAGTTTCTCCTTCAGTACCTCTAGCGAATACATAAGCGTATTCAGCAGTTTGTTTAAGAGCATTAAATCTACTTTGTACCAATGGAGTGATAGTACTATTCAGGTCATTCATAAGGGACTGTTGAGTATTTAGTGTTTTTTGTGCTTTAGCACGATCTTTCTCACTGAATACATAGTCTTTGCTTTCTATTACTTGACCATTAGCATTGCGATAAGATACAGAATAGGTCGCACTTGTTATGGCTTGGTTTTTAGCATTCATAGCCCCCATATAAGCATTACCAGCTATAGACGCTGATTTTAGTAAACGTCTTCCTGCTTCTCCTGGTTCTTTATACGTGTTG
Source organism: Myroides sp. (assembly GCF_032073645.1). NCBI lineage: Bacteria > Pseudomonadati > Bacteroidota > Flavobacteriia > Flavobacteriales > Flavobacteriaceae > Myroides > Myroides sp. The sequence goes on along the minus strand of NZ_DAMANB010000029.1, from coordinate 4,827 downwards.
TGGTATATAACATTTCCATCTTGACCAACTCCGATAACATCGTTTTGCCCAATGATACAGATTACACCATCGATGACTTCTAGACTAGTAATTAAATTGTTGTTATATATAGTTAATAGATGTTGTCATTAAAACTGTATGGAGTAAAGTTTTATTATGTTTTTTTTAACAGAATTGATTCAAAAAAATGATTGTATTATTTTTTATCTAAAATTTTACTATTTATCGAATAAAAGAGACGAAATAATAGGCTCTTATAGTTACAGTTTTTTTTATTATATTGAAATATGTTTAAAAAAAAGCTGTAGTTTGGAATATTATTGCTGAATATTTATTTATTCTTTTTTACTTTTACTTATTTGATATTGTTAATTATTGTCGTAGTTTTATATATTATTTAGATCAGTGTTGTGTTAAAGTGACTTTATTTGGCATTTTTTTGATTATATTTTTCTGTTTTAAAACAATGGCAAAATAAAAAATATAGAAGTTTAGTGCTCTGAGGTAAAAGTGTGAAAAAATAAAGTGATGTAGGGTATTGATATATTTTTAAGAGAAATTATTTTTAGGAAATAGGAGATTTTATTATTCGTTTTTTTAAAAAAAATAAGAAAAGGGAATGAAAGTTGTGGTGTGTAGTTTAGAACGATATGAGTTATCTATCTCTGATATAGAATAGAAGATTGGTTTAAAAAAGTAGAAGTTGATTAATTATAATTATAGTAACCATGAAAAAGGTATTTAGTTTAATGTTCGGTGTATTGTTAGCATTTCAAATGCAAGCTCAGACTAAAGGAGCTTCAAATACATCAAAGGATGAACCTCGTGTGATTATCCTTGCAACAGGAGGAACAATAGCAGGGTCAGGAGAGTCGGCAACGAAGGCAGCTTATACTGCAGGTAAAATTCCGATTGAGAATCTTCTAAATGCTGTACCTGAGATGCATAAGTTTGGCAAAGTTAAAGGGGAACAGATTGCTCAGATTGGTAGTCAAGATATGAATATTGAAACTTGGTTGAAATTAAGTAATCGTATTAATGAGATATTCGAGAAAGACGAGGCTGATGGAGTAGTGATCACTCATGGAACGGATACCCAAGAGGAGACTGCTTATTTTTTAGAATTGACTATTAATTCTAATAAGCCTGTGGTATTAGTGGGAGCGATGAGACCTGCGACAGCGATGAGTCAAGATGGGAATAGAAACTTATTAGATGCTGTGATGGTGGCTGCATCTCCTGAAAGTAAAGAAGCAGGGGTGGTGATTGCAATGAATGAAGCAGTATTTGCAGCTAGAGATGTCACAAAAACAGTGACAACTAATATGGCTACATTTCAATCTAGAAATTTTGGACCAATAGGATTGATCTTTGATGGGAAAGTGAGTTACTACTATAAAACATTGAGATCTCCAGAGAAGAAGTTTAATGTAAAGGGATTAACTAAACTTCCTCAGGTAGAAATCGTTTACGGTTATGCTGATGCTAGTCCTAGAGCAGTGACTGCTGCCAAAGAAGAAGGTGTAGCTGGTATAGTATACGCTGGTATGGGGAATGGTAACTTTAATGCTCCTGTAGGAGATGCTTTAATAGCAGCTGCAAAATCAGGTATTATAGTTTGTCGTTCAGCAAGAGCTGGAGCAGGTAGAGTGACTTTATTTAATGAGGTGGATGATAATGCGCTTGGTTTTGTGGTAGCAGATGATTTAAGTCCTCAGAAAGCTAGAATCTTATTAATGTTAGCACTTACTGAGACCAAAGATAGAGCTGTGATTCAAGATATGTTCTTCAAATATTAAAAGAGATAAGTTATAACCATTAATATAAGAGGAGCGCCTACTGAATGTATATACAGTGTAGCGCTCCTTTTATATAGAATCTATACTAAAGGTATAATTAAAATTTTGTGGCTATGTTACTATTACAGTTCTGCATCTTGATAGGAATGATTCTTATCGGATCGCAAATGAAAGGAATTGGTCTTGGTGTTATGGGAATGGTTGGCTTAAGTATATTCGTATTTGTATTCGGTATGCGTCCTGGCGACCCTCCTATAGATGTAATGCTTGTGATTATGGCAATTGTGTCTACAGCTGCTACACTTCAAGCCTGTGGTGGACTTGATTACTTAGTACAATTAGCGGAAAAAGTGATTCGAAGTAACCCTTCTAATATTGTGTTTATCGCACCATTTACGGTTTATTTCTTTTGCCTTTTTGCTGGTACAGCGCACTTACTATATTCTTTATTACCTATTATTTCTGAGGTAGCAGCTAAAAAGAGAATTAGACCTGAGCGCCCTTTAAGTATATCAGTTATCGCTTCTCACTTAGCTATAACAGGAAGTCCGATGAGTGCCGCGACAGCTGCTTTTGCAGGAGCTAGTATTTTAGCTTATCAAGGAGCTTTGATAGATATTATGAAGGTGTGTATACCAGCTTGTCTTATTGGTATTTTAATAGGTTGTTTATCTGTTCTTAAGAAAGGGAAAGAGTTAGAAGATGATCCTATATTTATTGAGAAGATGAGAGACCCTGAGTTTGCTAAAAGTCTTGATGCAGACGAGGTAGGAGAGAAAAAAGAGTTAAAAAAAGGAGCGAAGAGTTCTGTTGTTATATTTTCTATAGCAGTGTTATTAATTGTTCTAGCGGGTGCTTTTCCTCAATTACTTCCTGTGTTTGAACCTGGGGCTGTAAGCTTAGTGCTTAAGGCTAATGGAGAACTACAGATGGTAGCAGTGATAAGTATGATTACATTGACTGCGTCTGCTCTAATGATGATTACGACCAAGACAAGTGCTATAGCAGTGACAAAGGTTAGTCTCTTTAGTTCTATGGCTACTGCGGTAGTCTCTGTGTTTGGGGTAGTATGGATGAGCTCTACTTTTATGGCGCATAATGAGGTGGTGATAAAAGCATTTATGACCGATGTGGTTTCTGCATATCCGTGGACTTTTGCTATTGCTGTATTTATTTTAGGTGCCTTGATGTTTAGTCAAGCAGCTACAACTAAAACGATGATGCCTCTAGGGGTGTCTTTAGGATTGTCTAATCCAGCGTTGATTGCAATTTTCCCAGCAGTAAATGCGGATTTCGTATTACCAGGTTATCCAACATTGCTAGCAGCAATTAATTTTGATAGAACAGGAAGTACTAAAATCGGGAAGTTTGTAGTGAATCACAGTTTTATGATTCCAGGGTTAGTTGCTATAGGTGTTGCAGTAACAGCCGGTTTCTTATTAGGAGCTATATTATTATAAAAAATGAAGAATTAAATAAAAAAAATGAAAATGAAAAAGGCATTATTATTAATGACGATGTTTGTAAGTGCGGGAGCAATGGCTCAGGAACCGCAATCTTCTACAGACACAATAGTAAAACCTATTATCCCCGTCGAGAAAGTAGGATTGTTAAAAAATATAGACGTTCTATTTCATACTAGAGTAGGGTTTGAGAGTTATTTTGATAACGGAACTTTTACAAACTCTGAGTTTGATAATAATCAAGCACGTATTGAGATAAAGGGGAAAATACATGATCGAGTGTATTTTAGATTTAGGAATAGATATACTCAGAAATCTGAAATAGGAACTAAAGATCATATCGAAAGAGGGGTTGATATGGCATTTGTTGGAATTTACCTTGATCCTAAGACTAGATTAGACATTGGTAAGATGAGTACTGACTGGGGAGGATTTGAGTTTGATTTAAATCCAATCGAGATTTTACAGTATAATGATATATTGCAACATGCTGATAATTTCTTGACAGGAGTTGGGGTTACACATACTCTGGATAATGGGCATTCTTTTGGATTGCAAGTGCTAAATTCTAGAACACAGCATTTTGAAGACCAGTATCAGGATTTTGATATTACTAATATAGAAAAAGCAAAAATGCCTTTAGCTTTTGTTACGAATTGGAGAGGTAATTTCTTTGGTGGTAAGTTCCAAACAAATTATAGTTATAGTTACTTTCAAGAAGCCAAAAGTAAAGTGATGAACTATGTGTCCCTTGGTCATAAGTATCAAGATGATAAATTAACCATTATGTATGACTTCCAGTATAGCAAGGAAGATCTAGATCGTAAAGGGATGGTTAGTTATATGGTGAATAATACCTTAGCAGATGGTGTTAAAGGACATGTGAGTGAAAATGTAGCTTATATGGATAACTGGATTAAGGCAGATTACTTAGTTACTCCTAAGTTAAATTTATCATTAACATTGATGACTAGTAACGCTTATGGTAAGAATATAGAGAGTACTACAAGTGGTACAGATCGCTTGAGAACAAGTTATGGTTTTATACCAACAGTACAGTATATACCATTTAAGGATATTAATGTGAGGTTCTTTGTGTCTTATGTAGGAAGATATTACAATTACTCATCTTATGCTAAGAATAATTTAGGATTAGAAAATTATAATACAGGAAGATTGACAATAGGATTTGTTGCTCCTTTATTGATACTATAATAAATATGTCATAATAATAAGTATAAGCTCTAAGTCTACTGACTTAGAGCTTATCTTTTTTATAGGAGTAGCTCAATAGCGCCTTACTATATATACTAGAGCACAATATTAAATATATTTCGCCCTCTAGCGTTACGTATATATAGTATAGAGACGCCATAAGGTTATAACCTTTAAAAAAAGATAAAAAAACTTTTGCTCGTAAAAGGTAATATAATAGAGAGTTATGAAATACTTTTTAAAAACATTGAAAAAAAGGCAAAGATAAGTTTGGAAGTAAGAGAAAAGATACTACTTTTGCATCCGCATTAGAGAAGTAATAACGACTCTAGAGGCAGACGATCATAAAC
>NZ_DAMANB010000028.1:0-51003 GCF_032073645.1 Myroides sp. | reverse complement strand
AAAGTTATGTAATTAATTTACTAATTTCACTCCAGCTTATTTAGGGGCTAAAATAGTTATTACTTGCCACAACAATTCCAAAATCCCTTTGAAGTTTTGTATTAAGAGGATAAGTATATAAATCAAAGCCATTTTCTTTAGGTATAATATTATGTCCTTGATCAAAAATATGATCACAACCTAAATCTGATATAACAAGAGCTCTTTTTACAACTATCTCGGCAATAACATCTAACAATAGCGTAGTTTTACCAGTACCAGGAGGCCCGTTTACACCTTGAATCCCCTCAGAGTCCTTAAGATCTTTAAATATTGTGTTTACCGCCGCACTTTGAGCCGAGTAAAGTCCATATTCAATTTTAGAAGGCCACCTTCCCATGGTAAGATAGCAAGGATTAAGAGCCTTAAATAAATGCTGTTTGTCTGTTATTAAGTCTCTTCTTTTATCAACACTGGGTTTAAGGGTAAGATATTGTTTTAAACTAGGACTGAATTCACTAGTTTTTATACTAGTTAAATAGTTTAAATCATCAAGGAAAAAACTATTTAAAAAGCTAATTACAGCCTCACTATCCTTATAGACTTGCTCTTTTAAAACAAACACTTTAATATCAGAATTAAGCCAAGGAGCCAGCCTAGACAGATAAGCAATCTCGTTTTGGATTTGTGTTAAGCAAAAAGGCTTACCCCTTTGCTGATGTGAGTCACTAGAGTTATCAAGCAAATTATGTCTTTCTAGAAAATCCTCCTTAACCTTTTCTAGTTCTTCAGATACAGTAGATAAGTCTCTCCCACTTTTAAGAGCGTTAATTCCAAGTATATAACTAGCCAGTATGTAACTATCTTGTTCTATAGAGCCGTTTTCATTAAGTATTAAAGCAGATAAACAGCTAAAACCAGTTACAGGTTCTTGCCAATCTTGAATCTGTTCTGATTTAAGCAGTGTATTTAAATAGCTAATAATATTACTATTGCCAATTTTACCAAAATAAAGTGTGTATCTCCACTTATAATTATCTTTAGCCTTTGTTTGGTCAAGCATCCAAGGCAGAATCTGATTTAAGTCTAATAAAACAGCGTTTTTATTAAAACCAGGTAGATTAAATACCTCAATGTCTCTCCAATACTTTAGTATGTTGTGTTGTTGTGTCAATTTTCTTTTTCTTTAATTATTATAATAAACCACATCAAAAAACACTTTAAATAAGCTACTATATAAAAATAGGAAGCTAGGGGAATGATTTGGCTTATTATGGCTTTTGAGATAGTAACTATCCTTTAATATGTTTTTTCTCCAACTCTTTAAGAGCTTCTATAATTTTGGGATTGTATACTTTATTGTTCTTTTTTGTTTCATCATTGAATTCAATAATTTCATAAGGTAGTTTTTTTACTTTAGTTAAATATAAATACTCCTCTTCAAGTAGCTTACCTAATCCTGTATACTTCGGACTCCCCTCCGTTATAATCAAATCATTATAATCAACTTCCAATAAATCTAGTAATTTACCAACATTAACATTACTAGGTTGATAACGATTACTCATCCAATGACTTACAGTCGTATAATGAACATTGAGAAGCATAGCTATTAATTTATTACTAACCCCTCTAAAATCGGCTACTTCTTTAAGTCTATTCTTGATTTTAAAATTACTCATATATGTTTTATTTTAAAAAAGTTTGAGTTTTACATAAACTTTTATTATATTTGAATAAATATTTTCGACAGCGAAAACATGAAACACAACATTTTGTGTTTCATACTAGATGTCTCTCATGAAAGAAAATCGCAAATAATCCACATGAGAACACTTGAGTTCGCCACTATATCTATTAGATTTTACTATTTTTGTAAATCTAGTAGGGCGAACTTCATGTAAGTCTTTTGTGGAAACATGACTTTGTCATGAGGCTTTGCGATGCCGCTTTCTAAAGCAATGGAGTTCACCTATTAGTATAAAATACTCCATTAATACTTGAGAAACATCGTTCATATAATCTATGTGAGCGATTTTTTGTTTTAACCACTCACTGTTGTTATTCTTAAAAAGAAAAACACAGTATAAGGTTCAAACTCTAAGTTGTTCTCATACAAATAGTGTGATAAAAAAAGGCCGTGATTCCTTGATTTCTTTACACTACATCTTTACTTAAAAACACTAGTGTTTTAAGCAAGATTGGTTTTTCTTTAAATGATTCGCACTCTAAAAGTAAACCCTTTCTTAATGTTTTCCAAAAAGAAAGCTTACTCTAACTAGTATTTTTTTAACAAAAGATGACAAAATGCGATAGTCTAACATCTAGGTGTTAGACTATCCAAGAGAATTAAGGTATTAGAAACAAGTGTTCTATACCTCAACATACCGCATAAACCTTTAATTTTTAGCCGTCTCCCAATTAGGCTATAAAGGTTTAAACAAGCAAGGTAGATTTGTAAGTATAATTTTTATAGTACTTACAATACCTTATCCTTAATGGACTTATCGAATGATTCAATTCGAAATTTTTTCAATTATTTATTACAACAAACAACAATTAGTAGTAACCAAATTCACATTTAGCCTATGATTAGACTCTTGTGTAACTACCCTTAGAGTTATGTTTTTTTTAAGACTTTGAATTCATAAACAACTTAGCCCTAACTCTAAGGGATTCACATATAGTTTGCCAAGTAAAATTACATTTTACGCTAGATCCAAGAACAGTTCTTGGATGCGTACAGGACCTCTATTGCCTATTAGTTATCACATCTTTTTAAACCTAATAGGCAGTAAATAATTTAGTTAGTAAGGATAAAATGCTATGAAACAATACGATCCACTGTTCTATTTATTAACCAAATAAAATACTATCACATTATGGAAAAAACGTCTACAGGCTACTGCTTAATTAGTTGGGTTTGTTTGAAATTAACTAGTAAGAAGGTTTTAAAAGTAGTTAAGTCTGTAGGCACACAAACAACACATTGTATGGCTTAAAGGGATTTTAAGTCATACTAAAAGTCCATGACTATTCTCCCTGAGCTCTTGTTATGCATTTTGGGAGACATGTTAAAGAGCAAAGGGAGATAGTTCTATTAAAACAATATATAAAAACCAATTAACTAACCTTTGATACAAAGGCTTATTTAAGTACTACGGCAATAAAAATCTTAAGGATTTAAAGTCTTCTTGTATCATACAATTATAACAATTATGAAAACTCAATTTTTAACCAATACTGGTTGCGGGATAGTACTGCTTTTAAGTAGTCTTACTATCACCGGTGCCTACGCCGTACCTAAAGATAGTCTTAATATCTTAGATTATCAAGACAAAACTAAACTAACAGGTAAAGTTAGTGACTCCGAAGCTGAGCTACCTGGAGTGTATGTTATGGTAAAAGAATCTAATATAGCAACTATAACAGATGTAGATGGTAATTTTTCAATTGAAATAGCCAAAGGACAAACCCTAGTCTTTTCAATGATGGGCTATGCAACTAAACAAATTACCTACACAGGTCAACCCTTTTTAAATATTAAATTAACTCAAGAGATAAGCACTCTTGATGAAGTAGTCATAAATGCAGGTTACTACTCTGTAAAAGACCGTGAGCGCACAGGAAGCATCGCTCGTGTTACTGCCAAGGATATCGAAATTCAACCAATTAATAACCCTCTTCAAGCTCTTCAAGGAAGAGCTCCAGGGGTAAATATTACAAATTTCACAGGTATCCCTGGCGGTGGAATTGATATTGAGATTAGAGGACAGAACTTTTTAGGCGCAAAATTATCAGGAAGAAACAATCCTTTTTATGTTATCGATGGAGTTCCGTTTATCTCTGATGCTCTTGGTATGAATAATGGTAATTTATCAGCAGAAATATTATCTGCCAATATAAGCCCTTTAAATGCTATAAACCCAAGTGATATAGAAAGCATCGAAATCTTAAAAGATGCCGATGCTACGGCTATCTACGGATCCCGTGGTGCTAATGGTGTGGTGCTGATAACCACAAAAAAAGGGAACCAATCTAAAACTAGCTTTACCCTAAACTCTTCTACTAGTTTTAGCAAAGTTGGTAAATATTTAGATATGATGAATACCCAGCAGTATATAAAAATGCGTGAAGAGGCTTATATAAACGGCAATAGAGAAATTCCAGCTAGTGCATATGATATAAATGGAGTATGGGATAAAAGCAGATATACCAATTGGCAAAAAAAGCTAATCGGAGACACTGCAACAGGGCAAGAGTTTTCTTTAGGAGTAAGAGGTGGTAATGAGTTTTCAAATTTCAATATCAATTATTCTCATAGTGAAAACACAACTGTTTTTCCAACAGATAAAGGTTATAAGAGAAACTCAGCTCTACTTAGTTACAATTATAAAAGTAAAGACAGTAGACTATCAGTAAACTCCTCTACTACTTATTCTAACCAGAGTAATAATCTTCCAATTACTGATCTTACTAGACAAGCCCTTACTTTACCTCCAAATGCTCCTGCGTTATACAAAGAAGATGGGAGTCTAAATAGGGAGAACAACACTTTCATGAACCCCTTAGCACAGCTAAAGGGTAGTTACGAGAATAAAACCTCAACTATTATACTAAACTCTAATATCTCTTATGGGCTTTTAAAAGACCTATACGCAAAACTAAACATTGGATATACAACAAATCAATTTGAAGAAAGGAAAATCTTGCCTCACACAAGACTAAATCCTGCAGCCAACCCAACAAGTGAAAAATCTGAATCTAGTCTCTCAAATCAAAATCACAATAGCTTTATTATAGAGCCTCAATTAAATTATGTTTTATCAAAAGGTAAACATCAAATAAACTCGCTTTTAGGTTTTTCATACCAGCAAACAGACTCCGAAGCCATTCAGTTTTATGGTAAAAATTTTGCCTCTAATGCTTTTATTAAAAATATTGGAGCTGCAAAAGAAAAAACGATCTTCCCTAATGCTAAAAATCAATATAAATATGCTTCCATCTTTACTAGAGTTAACTACTCTTATAACTCTAAATACTTTATCAATCTAACAGCTCGTCGTGACGGATCTAGCAGGTTTGGAAATGATTATAAATTTGGAAATTTCGGAGCTATTGGAGCTGCATGGATATTCTCTAAAGAAAATTTTGCTAAAAATATCTCTTGGTTATCATTTGGTAAACTGCGAACAAGTTACGGAATAACAGGTAGTGATAATATCGGTGATTATGCTTATTTAGATACCTACTCAGTGGGAGCTATCTACAATGATATGCCTACTCTAAAGCCAACTGCTCTTTTTAACCCAAGCTACAAATGGGAGAAAACTAAAAAATTTGAAGTAGCCACAGAGCTTAGTTTTTTAAAAGATCGTATAAGCACCTCTATTGCCTATTATAACAATCGCTCATCAGATCAGTTAGTTGGTATGACTCTACCCACCACAACAGGATTTTCCTCTATTAATGGTAACTCTCTAGCGGTTGTAGAAAATCAAGGTTGGGAATTTGCTATCTCTAGTCAAAACATGAAGACCAAAGATTTCTTATGGCACACTAGTTTTAATATTTCTTTTACTAAAAACAGGCTCCTTTCTTACCCTGGACTCGAAGAAGGAACCGAGAACAGTTTTTACGTTATTGGTAAACCGATAAACATTGTAAAACTCTATAAATATGAAGGGTTAGACCCAGAAACAGGAAATTTTACATTCAAAGACTACAATGAGGATGGAAAAATAACATCTCTTGACAAACAACATATAGTCAGTCTTACGCCTAAGTTTTTTGGAGGTTTACAAAACACAATATCCTACAAAAACTTTAGTCTTGACTTTTTATTTTATTTTATTAAAACAGATAATTACAATATAAATAATTATTATACCCCCCCTGGAATAGCATCTATTAATCTTCCTGCTGTTATGACAGATTACTACTCTGAGTCAAATCCAAATGCGACCTATATGCCTGCTTATATAGGTAATCCTAACAATAACCTACCATTTACAGAAAGTACTGCTACTATTTCTGATGCTTCCTATATAAGACTAAAAAACGTAGGTCTATCCTATACTTTAAAAATGCCAAAGCTTAAAATGGAATCTGTAAAACTCTACTTACAAGGACAAAATCTTTGGACTATTACCTCTTATAAAGGAATGGATCCTGAGTTTATTTCTTTTGGAGGACTACCACCTCTTAGAACCATTTCCTTTGGAGCTCAATTAACCTTTTAATACTAAAAATCATGACAAACATTACCTATATATATAAAATAACCATCTCCATTTTTTTAGTAGCCTTACTTTTTACCTCTTGTACTGATCAAATAGAGGTAGATATGCCTAATGATAAAATAGAGCATTCGGAAATCTATAAAGATATAGCAACAACTAAAGCAGCACTAAATGGGCTTTATCTTGATTTAACTTACTCCTCTATCTTTAATAAGTCCAATACAGGAGTTAGTTTTAACCTTAGTCTTTTTACAGATGAACTAAACTACACAGGTACAGAAACTGCGGCAAAAGACATATATGAAAACACTATTTTAGATACAAACTCTATAGCAACCACATGGTGGAATGATTCTTATATAAAGATATATCCTATTAATGCCTTTATTGAAGGAGTCACAAATTCAGCTTTTTTAGAAACAGATTTAAAAAAGTCTCTCTTAGGAGAAGCTTATACTCTAAGAGCTTTATATTACCATTACTTAAGTATTCTCTATGGAGATATTCCCTATACTACATCTACGGACTACAATCTAAATAAGTCTTTGCAAAAGCTTTCTTATCAAGAAGTACTTTTAAAAATAGAATCAGATCTTACTCTAGCCACAGAGCTGTTAGATTACTCTTATAGAGATCCCAATAAATTCTACATAAACAAATCCATAGCACAAGTTTTACTAATTGAAAACTATATTTTACAGAAAAAATATGACAAGGCAGAAAATACTGCCCACTTGATTTTAGATCAAAAATTATACAGTATAGAAGACGACCTAGCTAAAACATTTAAAAAAGATGCAAAAAGTACTATTTGGCAAATTGCACCAAGATTAGCATCTAATGTAACATCAGAAGCATCACTCTATCTTTTTTCTAATTTCACAAACAATAGCTCTACCATGAGTAACCACTTACTAGATCTTTTTGACAGTAATGATAAACGAAAACAACAGTGGTTAAAAAAGATAAATATTAATAATCAAGAGTTTTATCAAGTATACAAATACAAGAATCAACAGAACAACACAGATGAATTCTCAATCTTCTACAGAATCGAACAAGTATACTTTCAATTAGCCTACAGTCAATTTAGACAAGAAAACACAAAACAAGCCATAGAAACTCTAAACATTATAAGACAAAAACGAGGTTTAGAGAACCTACCTTATACCTTAAAAAGTCAAGAATTTATAACAAATTACCTAGAAGAAAGTAGCAAGGAATTCTTTACAGAGAACGCTAGGCGCTTTATTGACTTAAAAATAACGGATCGACTTGAAGATTTAAAACTTACAAAACCAAACTTTAAACCTTACCACAACTTATTTCCTATCCCCTATAAACAGTTACAAATCAACAAAAAATTACTTCCTAATAACTCAGGATATTAACCATTAAAACATACAGAAATGAGAGCCAAAATAATATTGATAATTACATGCGTTGTTAGCCTATTTATCTTCTTGTCTTGTCAAGACAAACAATTAAATACGATAGAGCAATCACAGCCTAGCACTTGCCTAGAGAATCTTGACGGTAGCATTACCATACAAGGACAAATTACAGTTCAAAACACAGATAATGCTCCTTTGGGAGTTACAACTGTAAACATTAAAAACAAATGGGATTTTTCAAAAGATATAACAAAATTTATAAAAGAAGAATCACCTAAAAAAACAATAGCTTATGGCCAGAACAAAAGAGTATTTGTAAATAAACAAGGATACTACAAAATAACCATTGATAAAAATGATACTCTTTCCATCATCCCTCTTTCTTATCTATATAAAAAACCTAAAGATATTACAGGATTTACCAAAAGTCAAATTTTAAATATAGAATTAGAACCTTTACCTCAACAGGTAATTCAAAATTTTAAAAAAAACTCTCCAACTGGATATAAAGCATTATCACGTTTTTTACAAGACGCAAACCCTGATAGTTTAGTAACAGTATCAGGAACCATTTATAAATCTACTACGGGAACTCCTATAGAGAATATCTATATAATTACAAACTTTTTAAATAATACAAAAGAGGGGGCATCTTTACGCTTTACTGATAAACATGGACAATTTAACATAAAAGTACCTAAGAACACTCCCATTACAATAGATCCTTTCCGACCAAGCTTTATTAATTTAATCGCTAAAAATGACACTGTTGTAAACCTAAAACTATAACATTATGAAAACAAAATTAAAAATATTTATACTTCTTACACTTTGCCTTTATTCTTTTCAAAAGGCAGCCTCTCAAGAAACGGTAAAAAACGATTTTTTTGACGATGATTTAACATGGAGTAGTTTGTCCACTGTAGCTTTATCTCCTGATGGACAATGGGCTGTTGTAGGAAAACAATACAACAAAAATCCAAGGCCCAAAAAAACATACTTTGTAAATACAACAACAAAAGAAAAAAAAGATTTTACACGTTTTTCAAATTTTTATAAATCTTTTTTATACAAAGGAATTGTTGTTGGAAACATCAAAAAAGACCTTGCTATTTTTTCTTTAAACCAGAATGATTCATTACTAATTAAAGAGGTAACAAGGTTTGATACTAACCTTGAACTAAATCTATTGTTCACTTTAAAAAATAATAGTGAATTTACTATCACTAAGCTTAATGAGAATCTAAAGAAAATTAAAACTGAGCTCTCTCTTCAAGCAATAGACAAATATTATTTATCTCCTAATTCAAATACACTTGTTGTGGTAACCAAACAAAAAGAATTAATACAGATAAATCTAAAAGATTTCGAGTCAAATAAAATTATTGATTTAAAAGACAATATAAAGACACTAAAATGGAATATTAACCAAGATGGTTTTGTTATACACATTGACAATAAACTCCATGTAATAGATCTTAACTCTAATAAAATAGGGGTTATAGATATTACTGAAGATAAAGATATTGAAAACCTAAAAATAAGCTTTTTTTTAAATAATGATCTTTTTGTTTCCTATCAGTTCAATTCTGATCAGATTATACCAGAGAGCGAATATGTAGATATATGGCAAGGGAATTCTAAACAACTAGTTCCTAGCAATTTTAAAACCAAATATAAAAAAATCTATAAAGCCTTTGTTTATAAAAATAAACAAGACACTATTATTCAATTGGAAAGAAAAATTGATAAAGACTATATAAATATAGGTATCCCAGGTTATTTATTGTCTTATAACTATTTTAAAGATATAGACTTTAGTACTTACTTTCCTCCTATAGAGTATTCATTATATGATATAGATAAACAAAAAAATGTTACATCGTTATCAATGACCTCTCAATCCCCTTTTTATCCATCTATTGATGGAAAATACATTCTATACCCAGTTAACCGCGCTAAAGATAAATGGGAAATATTAAATATAAAAACATTAGAAAAACATTCCTTTGATACAGATAACTTAAGTAAGGGCTTTTCCCCTATTTGGTCACAAGATTCAAAAACCATCTTTTATGCTTATAATGGCAATTTACATTCTTATAATTTAGAAAATAGAAAAACTTTATACCTAACTCAATTTAAAAATACAGACAAAGTACATATTGGTAGACTAGTAAACAAAGAGTCAATACCATCATATGCTTTTTATGTAGATACTAACAAGCCTTTTTATTTTATCGGTACACAAGAAAAAAACAAAACTATATACATGTTTGATAAACAAAAAATAAAGTCTATTTACACAACTATAAATGATTTATCTCTTACACCAACATCAAATAAAACATTTAGTACTGATCATAACACTGTACTTTTTCAAATAGAAGATTATAATTTACCAACAAAAATATTAGCTATTCAAAATAAGAAAGTCAGTACAGTAATGGAATCTGATATTAATAAAGATCTGTATAAATGGAGAAAAAGAATTGATTTCACTTTCACAGATAAATTTAATAAAGAGCTACATGGTTACCTTTTCTATCCTAAAAACTATGATCCTAAAAAGAAATATCCTATGGTAGTTCAAGTATATGATTTAAGATTAGTATCTGAACCTAATGAATTTTCAATTCCTGTCCACGTTGCTTCTAATTCAGGTTTCAATAGTTCATTACTAACAGAGAATGAGTATTTTGTTCTAAGTGCACAGACATATGTAACTGAGGAAGGACCAGGAATTAGCGCTGTTGATTGCGTTACTAATGCTGTTAAAAAATCCCTAGAAATTGAACCTTCAATAGACAAAGACAATCTAGGGGTAACAGGACACTCTTTTGGTGGATACAAAGCCAGTGCCATATCTGTACTATCTGATTTGTTTAAAGCCTCTGTCCCTGGAGCAGGGGCTCATGATCTTATAGGAGGAATAATGTTTAGATATAACTATTATAGAGGAATGCCTGATTGGTTTATAGTTGAAAATGAACAGCCTAATATGGGAGTTAAATTCTCTGAAAATCCTGAAAAATATTACAACAATAGCCCTATACTAAACGCCTATAAAACCAAAACCGCTATGCTTCTTTTTACAGGATTGCAAGATGATAATGTTGACTGGGAAAATACTAGAAAAATGTTTATAGCCCTTAAAAGAGAACAAAAACCCGTTATGGCTCTTTTTTATAAAAATATAATTCATGGATTTCTTTCTTCAGATCCCGTTGAAAATCGGGATTTAAGTATAAGAGTATTAGATTGGTTTGATTATCATTTAAAAAACAAAAAAAACATTCCATGGATAAAAGATGGACTTGATTACAATAAATATTCAATAAGTACCTACTAAATAGATAAAAAGAGGGGGACTAAATATCCCCCTCTTACCATTTTTAAGATTAATTTTGTAAACTCTTATAATTTATAAAGAGGCACATACCCCCCTAAAGGAGATTCTCCCCATAAATCATGATCTATGCCATCTATCTTAATTGTACATCTCACAACAAGTACAGTCATAGTACATTCTCCTCCTTCTTCAACTGTACCTACTTTAGTAAAGACATACTCTTCTGTTATAGGATCTAAAGTTCTAATATAAATATCTCCACTAAAAGGGTCATCTGCTTTTACATCCGTTACAGATTCTATATTAATAGCATTATCTGTTTTTTCACTAGCATTTATAGTAAATGCACCTACTGTTAGCATTGCAAAAACGGCCAATGGCATCAGTAGGTTTTTAATAAGTTCTTTCATAATAATAAATATTTTTAGTTACAACAACTAGCCTCTTACTAGTTGATTTAAAATATATAATCTCATTTTTAAGGTTAACAAACAAAAACTTCTACTTAGTTGATTTACTTTAGCTTTTTAAATCAATCCACCACATTTATAAAAACTCGCGAGGTCTTTATAATAAAAACAGCCTATAAATAATACGAAAATTCTAAAGGCACAAACTCTTTAATTTAGTTACTGTGTTATTTTTACCTACTAAATTGATTCACAAAGCTCTATTATATATATAGATAGGCTTGTGTACAAAAAGGACAAAAGTGTCTATATAAAGGACAATTTTATGATAAAAAAGGACAAATAGGCCTACTTTGAAAGCCTTGAAACCAAAGACAAGTAAAATGTTGTTATTTTAAATGGTCTCCTAAGAGTAGTTTAATGCGAAAATTAAGCTACATTTTTTAAGTCAATCACAAAAAATAAAGGTGGGATAAATCATAATAATTTACTCCCACCTTCACTTTTTAATTAAGGTTAAAACTTGTTACTAGGCGCATTCTTTTACAGCCCAGTCTAACTATTAATACTTTTTATCTAACCACTAGAATTGTATCTTATAATACTTTACTTTTTTCTTCTGAAACAAAAAGCTATACTTGTATTTTACAACAGGTGTTATTCTATAACCTTTTAGAATTAATTTATCTAATAATATATCAGGTAACTCTTCAGTAAAATATATATTCTTTCCTTGCTTGGCACACTCTTCTAGATTTGAAATCAATCCATTATATTGCTGCTCTAAAGCATTCTCTGCAATAGATTTAAGTTCTTGGGCAGTCATTATTTTTTATTAAATTTGTTACTATGTGACAAATTTAACAAATACTCTACACAAACAAAGCTATATCTGTTTTTTTACAATAATAACATATTTAATTTAAATATTTTTGATTAATTATAAAATCAAAATCACAATATATCAAATAAATAACTCTAATATCATCTCTTAAAGGTTGCGATAATATAAAGGTTGGTACTTTTGGTCTTTATTAAAAGCTCTTAAATACCCTCTATAACTTTCATAACCACATTTGTAGGCAATCTCTGATACAGAATAAGAAGAGAACATTAAAAGAAGTAACGATTCAATGAGTCTGTTTTGAATATGATAGTCATAAAAGGAAGTACCTAAATATTTTTTAAAATTACGCTGAAAGGTCTTAGGATGCATATTTATCTCTTGGGTAAACCACTTTAAACTAATACTAGGACTTTCTTGTTTTAAGAAACAATAATCCTGATAGTATCTTTTATACACCTCTCTTTGCTGTTTACTAATTAGAATATTCCCAGAGGGAATTGATTTAATCTTAACCCTTATTCCCCAGATATAAAATACCTGATTCACTGAAGATGTATTAATACTAAAACCTAATAACAAAATGGCATTTGAATCTTTAATAATTACTTGACTTATCACTTTTTTAAAGCTTAACACATCATTGGATGTAGTAGTTTTTAACCAATTAATAATTTCGGAGTTTTCTAATCCAAATAACTCATCACTTTTTATCATCCTTGAGATATCCCACTTTGCACTTTGCTTTTTAATAACAACAAAAGATTTTGCATCAGGGTTTTGGTATAATTTAAGGTTTAATCCAAAATACTTTTTCGCGCATACAAAATAAAGCAGCTTATCAAAAACAAAACAGGCATGCTGTAATACTCTATGTTCTAAAGCATTAACTGTTTTATCATTTAACCCCTCTAAAAACATCGAAAAACACTGCTGTAATACACCGCTAAAATCTTTAATTAAATCTAATCTCATTACCTAAATAAACCTTACAGAATAACAAGAAAATCTGGGGAGACTTTTGTTATAATATCATACAAAATCATAATTCATTGTTTTACAAAACATTACAAATTAAGACTTATTAGCTTAAAAATCATAACAAGTAAAGATTTTAACACATATAAGACTTAAAATCAGTAATTTAATCTCTTGTAAACAACTTTACAATAATTTATTTCTTACACTTAGATTAACCAATAACAAATAAATTATGATAAAACTCAACAGCAAAACCACTCAAGACTTAATCCTTAAAGAAGAGTCAAAGTTAACTCTAGATCCAAGTCAAATTATTAAAGAGGCTAAATACATGACCACATACCTTAGCCGTATTTTACAAAAGCAAAAACAAATGATTATAACTCATGGGTTTTCAAATCAAGAAGAAGAAATCTATTTCTTTAAGATTCTTAAACCCAAGATTCTCTCCAAGTTAATGTATTATAACAAAATATATAAAATAGAAACCCACTCTCCCAATACTGCATGCAAAACTCAAAAACAATACTACTTAAAAAAAATAAAACAAGTATCTTCTGAATATAAGCTATACTATACTAGTTCTGAGTTCTACAAATACTACAAAAGTCAAAGAACAGATAAAGATATAGAATATTACACAAGAGGTAATATCAATGTTTTAAAAGGGGTAAACAGCTTTGCATTTGAAATAGATCTTCAATTCTCAACATATTATGATTATAAACTCTCTCGTATTTTATCAAGTGAACTACTCTATGAGTATCTAAGTATAAGATTAAATCAAATAGATCCTCCTGCTTTTTCCAAAAGCATAACCATAAACAATGCCTTATCTTGGTCTGATTCCTCAGCAGCACTAATAGAACTTATATACGCTTTATATGCTAGTAGAGCTATTAATCAAGGAGATTTAGAAATAAGAAAAATAGCCTATCTATTTCAGAACTACTTTAATATTACCTTAAATGATATTCATCATACCTTTCACCGGATGAAAACAAGAAATTATTCAAGGACAATATTTCTAGATAAATTAAAACAATCACTTGAGGATTATATGGATAAGGACTACTAGGATAGAAATTAAAAATAAAGACCAAAAAGACCACTTACATATAGCCTTTGCCTACAGTGGTCTTTTTCATTTTAAAAGAAAATATTTACACCTTAATAAATAATCAACTCTATAGAATAATTCTTTTTGAAGGAAATAAAAAAGTTCCCGTAATTAAAGTTTCACAACTATCTTATAAGAGATAAGTCTATAAAATTGGGGTTATATTAATATGAGACGGATATATAGTTAAACCTAACCTTATATAGTTTCTCTGCGTTATCTGATTTTACTCTAACAAAAAGATTTGTAAAATTATAATTACCAAAATACATTCTGCCAAGATCTAAGAATTTTTTATTATGGATATTATTGTAGTAGTAGTCTAACATAAACTTATCAAAATCATTTATAGAGTATTCTTTTGTAAAAGCATAAGCAGGCACTTCTTCAAGAAATGTAAATTCATAAGTGTCTAAACGAGCCCCTTCAGCATTTGAAGGAAAAAAAATACTTGAGATTTTATTTTCTTCTTCTACTAGCCTGTAGCTTTTGTCTTTAGTTATGCTTACAACGATTGTATCAGTAATATTAACTTGGGCTAATGAAATATTAGCAATAAGACATAGGGTAATTGATAAAATATAGTTTCTCATATTATTGACATTCAATTGTTTTGTCATTCGTTCTATATATTCAGGTGGATGTTGTACAATAATAGGGGTTTTAATAATAATTAATTATATTAAGTACTAATCAAAACGCTTATTTAAATAGCCTTGAATATTATTATTTATTGTTCTATACAATTTAATATTGTTTTTATCTCTACTGTCTTTAATAATTACATTATCAAATGTAAATGCCCCTTGTAATATAGGAGGTAGGTTCTTGTTGTTTTGATATTCCATTAGTTCTTGATATTTACAATCACTATAACTAATAAAAAGAAGAATATCCATTTCTTTATATTTTATATCAGCATCTAACGAACTTAGTTCTTCTACAATTTCAAAATCATATTGTATACGAATATCATAATTAATATGATCAAATGTTAACTTTGAAAGCAGATTATTTTCTTCTTGTGTATCAATTTGTACATAATTGTATTTATTATTTTTATCGACATTAAGTGTAGTAGTATTATCTATATTTAGTATTATTGGATCTTTAATTTGAGCCATACTAGTTTGTAATATAAATAATAAGAATAACATGTATTTGATATTTATTTGCATTCTATCTTGTTATTTAGTGATTTCTTTATAGTTGTCATTTAATTCTTTTGTGAATCAAGTAAAAGAGTTCTTACGATAAAGGTTTCACAAGCACGCTATAAAAGATAGACTTCTATTAAGGGTGCTTATCTTATTTTTAATTACGCAATCTTCCACTCATATCGTATCGACACCTTATAATATCGTTCTTCAGTATCTTTAACCTTTAAATATAAGTTTTTATAAATCATAGTCTCTATATGCGTTCCTCCAAAATATGGAGGTTCTGGTTTTTTCCCATTAAGTTTCTCATATCTAGATATAGAATCATCAATAAAAGAATCAAGAGGTAGGATCTGATATCCACGAGGAATATCTTCTAATTTTATTTCTTTAATTACTTTAAAAATAAATACATCATGCTGGTTTGGCTCTATAGTCCATTCATTTGTCTCCTTATTAAACAGAACAGGCTGTGCAATTTTGTCTTTATTTTTAAGCTGTGTCGCATCCACTAAAATAACATCTTTAATTGGGTTGTTTTGACCAAAAGCCAGCAGACAAGTAAACAAAGTAAAAACTAAGAGTGTTATCTTTTTGAAGCTTTTACTTACAAATGGTTTTGTTGTTTTCATCTGTGTAATGTTTATTTTTAATTGTTGATTTCTTCTTACTCATTTAAAAATTCAATATACTGACCTTCAAAAGAAAAATGCTCTACCACTCCATTACTTTTCTTGACGATACACTTATTTGAGTTCTCCATTTTTATAATACTATCCCCCACTACAGCATAGCTTCCAATGATAGTAGTGGGATATACATTGATTAATTTATCATTTTGAATTCTAATTTTTAAAAAGGTATGAGGTAGTTTTTCACGAGGATTAAATTTCTCTACAACTACTCCTTTGAACCCTGTAGTGTAATTGCTTAGTACTTTTTCTTCTTGTTGCAAATTAGTATAATAACCAATAACAAAAAGGTTCAACACTATTATAAGCCCTATTATAATTTTATTTTTCATCAAGTGTCTTCTATGATCTATGATTCTACTAAAGTATGCATTATCGTAAGTAAAATAACGCTTTTGGTTTTAGAAAAGTACTTTTCCAAAACCAATTATAACGTTCTTATTGTTTATAGGTAGAGTATATTTAGGTAAAATAATGAAAATTATTTTTTTATTACAAATAATATACTTACATTTGCCGATGTAAATATGGATAGGCGAAATTTTTAATCAAAATAATAGCTTATTATGTACTTTAGTAGTTCTACACTATATTAAGAATTTATTACTCTTTAAACTTCAGTATAAAATAAATTCTATTATTTAATAGCACTTTTAAAAAAATCATTTTTTTATTTTTTTAAGCAAAATTTCATGTACTCAAAACATGGTTATCTTTTATACAACACCTCTACTGTATTAAAGTAAATAAAAAATAGACATTGTATGATTTTAAATATTTATCCTCTTTTAATAAAAGTAATTGATGATTTAAATAAGTTGTTCTTTTTCAATTTAATCAACATCTTTTAAAGTATCTAAAAAATACTCCTTCTATATAATAGGAATAAAAAAACAACCATTTATTAGGTGTTTTTATGTCTTACAACTTATAAAAGACTTAAATCTAACCACTAATATTATTTTTAACAATCATATTAAAAAGTTAGATAGTTAATACTTTATTTATAATATTGAGTTTAGATTGCACAACGCATTTAAGAAGATTATATCTAACTAAAGTAAGTAATACAAATCCATTTAATAGAATAAATATTTACACAAAAAGATTCATTTAGTTATACTAAATAGCCAAATTATCTTATTATAAAAAACAAATAGGTTATGAATTCCACAAAGAATTTCAAGCCAATAACAATATATATGAATAGAATAGAAATACAACACCTAGATCATAGAAATGATCTTACCCTAGAAGAAATGATTATATCAAAAAGTATGAATGGATGGATATTACAACTATACCTTCAACTATTTAAAAAAAAACCATCTAGTTTATAAATTAAGAGGGTTATAGAATAAATTATCTAAAATAAAATCCCTAGGTAAATACTTTATTAGGGACAATTAAAATATTAAATTAATAATTAAGATTATGCAAGAAGGTACAGTAAAATTTTTCAATGAAACAAAAGGATTCGGATTTATAACAAATGGAAATGAAGATATTTTTGTTCACGCTACTGGTTTAGAAGAAGACATTAAACAAGGTGATAATGTAACATATAACGTAGAGAAAGGACAAAAAGGTTTCAATGCCGTAAATGTAAAAAGAGCACAGTATTAGAAGTAATTTTCACATCTAAGCTCGCTTTAAATTTGCAAATATTAGTATTTTTAAACACATCATTAGTAATAATTGATGTGTTTTTTGTTAAAAACAAAAAACACTATTACAATTAGATTGCCTCTTTCCGGTTTGATTTATGCCACTTTGAAAATTTCATTACATTCCATCGATCTACTTACCAATTCTCTACACAAGAGCACATGATTTCTTATTCACTTATCTTGTAGACTTACCTATTTTGTAATGTGATACCCTTTAAACAAACTCACTCCCTTACATTAAGCTTTAACATAAGTATCTTTTTTAAGGGTATATAATACTTCTAAAAAACCTATACTGATATTAACAAAGTAATTTTTTATATAAAAATTCAAATATTTCACTAAAAGTATAATTTAAACAACATACGATACAAATGTCAAATATTTATTAATATACCGTTTAATATGTTATATAATTAATTATATTGTAATTATTGTTTTGTTTTTATAATCATAATCTTTTTTATCATATTTTATTAAGTTAAAATTATTTTAAATACATAGTATTTTTATCTATTTTAGAGCAACTAAATAAATAATAAATTATGATTTCAACAAAATTAGGTAGCTTAACAGCTATTTTTCTTTCAATGTTTAGCATGAGTCTCCATGCGCAAACTGAACAAAAAGAAAACCGATTCAAAGTAGGAGTTGATTTAGGGTATACTAATACCTCATTAAATACTAATATTTCGAATCTAGTAGACTCTAAGTATAATTCTCGTGGAGGTTTTGGGGTTAATGTTTCTGCAGAAATGGCCGTATGGAAGAATATATTTGTCTCTACAGGAGTTTCATATTTACAAAGAAATTACGAATTTGAAAGAACAGGTAGTCGCGAAGGATGGTATTCTAAGTATAGTAATGATTTTATATCAGTACCCTTACTCGTTGGTGGATACTTAATTAACAATCCATATCATACTAATGGGATTTGGGTTAAAGCAGCAGGAGGTATCTACACTGAATATTGGGCAAAAATGAAAACTAAAGGGCAGTATCCTGTTTTTTCTGAGTTACAGCTTGATGGTTCATTTAATTATACAACAGTTTCTGAAAAATATGATTTTAAGAAGAATGAAAATCAGTTACGTAGATTATCTATGGGATTACAAGGACAGGTTCAAGTTGGTTATGCGATAGATAAAATAGATGTCTATGTAGGCTATAATTATCTTTATGGTCTTACAGAGACTTATAAATACGATAGTCCTGGGAATAAAAAGAATACTAGAGATTCGCACATGATTTCTATAGGAGCTGCTTATAAATTTTAATAAAATTACACACGATGAAAAGAGTAAAACATAAAATAACAATATTTAGTTTATCTATATTATCATTATCATCTCTAACAGTATTAAATTCTTGTTCTACTGATGATATTACAATTACTGATCCGAGAAGATTTACTTCAGAAGATGTAAAATCTTATGCCGATTTATTTGAAGTTTTTTGGAAGACAATGGATCAACAGTATAATTATTTTTACGAGCAGAAAAATCAAGGAGGTTTAGACTGGGATAATGTATATAAGACATATTATCCTAAATTCGCCGCTCTACAAACTTATGGTAGACCTAATGAGGATGATGGTCAAATACATGAAGATTATTTAACTGCTTTTCAGTACTTCAAAGAGATTGCACATCCAATAATAGATCGCCATTTCTATGTAAAGATTCAGTTTCCTGCAACTAATAAAAATATTATTAGAACTGAAACACTCTATGGAGGAATACTTGATACAGTAAGACCTTACGTGTATCCATTTGCACAGAAGTATAATTATATGAAAGATAGAGTGACTGCTAATGGATATAAGTCTAATACAAGTAGTTTTGGAATCATTGCAGGAAATTTAAAATCTAATCCAGATATCTATTATTTCTCTTTTAGTCAATTTGCAGTAACAAATAATTTAAAAATAACATTAGCGAACAATTATTTAAATCCTGGAAAAGGCAATGCACTATTATTGACTGAAGATATTTTAGAAGCTACTGACGAATTAAAGGCAATTGAAGATGTTAATATGCGTAATGCTATTAAAGAGGTGACCTTTAATATACTAAAAGAATACAATGAGTATTCTAATTCAAAAGCGTATAAAGAATTTATAGAAGAGGCAGCGAAGTTTAACCAAACTGAAGTGGTTAGTAATGAATTAATGCTTGCTACCCAAAATGCTTTAAGAGCATATAATGCGTTGCCTAAATATAAAACGGTTGCTCCATACGGAAACTTATATAATGAAGCGACACAATTCTATGTAGGTGAGTTTATAGGTCTTATGGATAATCACGTTAATTTTGGTTATAGATTTCCAGAATTAACAGGTGCATTAAGCCAAGTTTTAACTAGAGGAGAATTTTATCAGAAGTTCTTAAATCCTTTACATAAAGGTGAAATCAAGAAAATAATAATAGATTTACGTTCTAATGGAGGTGGTGCTGTTGTTGATGCACGTTTTATTTCAGATCGTTTTATTACTAAAAATGCTGTATTTGCTTATCAAAGAACAAGAGAAGGGAATGGTAGATTTAATTACACTCCATGGGTAGAGGCTAAAACTAAACCACATAATTTTGGTATTCCAGCGGATATTCCTATTGCTATTTTAACAGATAAAGGTAGTGCAAGTATGTCTGAAATTACTACGCTAATGTTAAAATCTCAAGGAAATCAAGTCGTAAGTGTAGGTGACTATAGTGCTGGAGCAACAGCAGGATTAGGCGCTGTAGATGACTTTAATGGAGGTACTAGAGATGAAGTTGCAGGAGGTAAATTAACATTCTATATGCCATTATTAGCAATGAAAGATGCTGATGGGGTGGTAATAGAAGGTGTTGGTGTTAAGCCAAATATTCATGTATCTCCACTAACAGATAGTGAAGTATCACAGATGACTTCACCTACTTTTGTAGATAGAGTGGTAAATGAAGCGATTAATTATTTGAATTCTAAATAGTTAAAATATACAAATAGAAATGCTCCTTAAGTATTTAACTTTTGGAGCATTTTTTATTCAATAAAAGTTATGAATTTCCACGCCATTCAGTTAGAAAGTATGGTTTCAAATCTATTGAGTAAAGAACAAAAGCTATCTAACCAAGCATTAATTAATAAACAATCCTACTATCGGTTTTGACATAGCGTAAGTGAGGTACTATATCTAATTCTATACTGGATATTCCACTCTATACTGCACCACGAATCCGTTAAAGTGGATCTTCCCCACTTTTGGTGGTTAATCTATCGAAAGCACCAATCTTTTTTCTAACAAATCAATTGAACATCTGCCATACATTTGTCTCTTTAGAGTCTTAAGTTTATTTACATTCCCTTCAACAGGCCCATTACTCCATGGTAAATCTATTGCATTTTTAATAGCGTTAGTATCTTTTAAAAGCCCTTTAGAAAAACTCTGAAACTCTGGGATACCACTGAGGTTTATTTTGTCAATCCAAGTATAAAAATAATCACTACATTTTTGTTCAAACATCATACATCGAAACTCTCTGACTACCTCCAATGTAAAACGTAAGGTAGGTGATAACTCATAAAACTGATCTAGTATATGCTTTTGTGCCTTATTGATTCTCTCCTTTTTAGTCACAAACAATATCATTGTACGTGAAGGACGTCAAAACACTAAGTTTGATGGTAAAATCACCTTGTTTCTAGCAGCTTTTCCAATTGAAATTTGAAATCGTTTAAGTGAGTCTGATAATGTGTTATAAGCGCCTGTATATCCACGATTTTTCAATTCAAAATGTAAAGTTTTAAGTAGAATTGTTGGTTCTTGAATAATTCGTGATTCGATATATTCGAGATGTTTTTCTATACCTGTTGAGCTTTGACAATGTATCGTAGGTAACTCATCATACAGCTCATATTTTTTTACTGTAACACGACTCATATGAAGCAATTTACTTATTTCTCTATGACTCTTACTTTGAGCTAATAGCTCTTTGACTTGGGTAAAACGTTGTAATTGATGATTTGACGTTTTAGTCTTTTGCCTTTTATTTTCTGGTTGTATTGTCATAGTATTTTTTTTCTCATTTTTTGAATAACCGCATATTCTCTATCTAAAATCTTTCGAACAGTCTCTCCTAAGTTCTTTAGTAAATGCCAACGATCAGCAACTTGTAAAGCTTGGGGTGCTCCTTGTGTAGAAGCTCTTTGATAATTGATAAATCTGTCTCTTGAAATTAACTGTACTTGTTTGTTTTGAGTAAGCCAATGATAAAATGTGTTTTCTTCCCTATCTTTTAACAAACCAATTGGTTTATTGGTATTTAGATCTATAAGAATACTTCCATAGCGTTCTCTTTTTCGAATAGCCCAATCATCTACACCTAAATGTGTAACATTAGTAGTTGTTGGAAGCTCTTGTTTTGCTATAATTCGAAGTAAAGAAGTATCGCTAATAGTAACAGAAAATTCTGCGCATATTTTCTCAATAGGTCTACCTCCTGTTAGAA
This sequence comes from Myroides sp., assembly GCF_032073645.1. Classification (NCBI taxonomy): domain Bacteria; kingdom Pseudomonadati; phylum Bacteroidota; class Flavobacteriia; order Flavobacteriales; family Flavobacteriaceae; genus Myroides; species Myroides sp. The sequence goes on along the minus strand of NZ_DAMANB010000028.1, from coordinate 28,669 downwards.
TAACTAAATTCAATAACTTTTTAGTTAACCTATCACTTCTTCTTTGATAAGAAGAAAAGATCGATTTAAATCGCTCTGTAAAGATTTTCAAAGGACATTCTAATGTAGAACAATAGAATTTTCGAGCTTTCAATTTTATCAGTGTTTGTTTACCAAAAATAGGAAGATCGACTATTTTTCTAATGTAGTAACTATGTAATTTTGAAGATGGTAGTTTGGAGTACTTGGTATATGGAGTTGTAGGTTTTGTTTGTTTAGCGACACAAATTTCTATAACCCTTCTTTATTTTACAAAAGTCAAGACGACTTCAATTAGTAAGAATTAATCTTTTATTACCAACAGACTCAAGCTTGTTTTTTTTATTATAATGTGATTTAAAAGCAATCAATTACAGCTTTTTTACATAGACTAGTTAGTTTTTTTTTTATGATTTATTTTTTTTAGAGGTTTTATAACTGTTTATAAAATCCTGTTTTTTAATATAATGCATTGAAATTGCATATAAAACAACACCTGTAAAATTATAAGATCCTGTTTTTTCAAGTAAACTTTCTTTGTGTTTTTCAACTGTCCTACAACTAATATGTAAGATATCAGCTATTTCAGAGGAGCTAAGCTGTCTAGCGCTAAGAGTTATAATTTCTAATTCTCTTTGGGAGAAAACACATGTGGTGTTTTCTATATCAAAACTAAGTTTTATTAGAACCTTTCTAACCCTTTTACCAAAATACTCTAATGATTTGTTAACTGTTAAAATAGCTTTTTCAATATCCTTAGATTTGGCTTTTTTACTTAAGTATCCTGAGATATTAAACTTAAGCATTCTAGCGATACTATGATGATCATAAAAGCTAGAAAGTATAATTACCTTTAAAGAAGGATAAGTTTTATTTAACTCTGCCACTGTTTGATAACCATCCATTTTAGGCATCTGAATATCTAAAAACACAATATCAACCTCTATTGTCTTTAAGCCTTGTAATAATTTTAACCCATTAGAACTTTTTAAGACTACCTTTACAGAGCTAATCCTAGATATAATCAATTCAAAACCATCTCGAAAGACTGTATGATCATCCACTATTGCTACTTTTATTATTTTGCTCTGCATAATAAATACCTATTGCATTTGAATTCTCTTCTCTTATATGCCTAAAATCAGCATTAATTTGTTTTAATCTAGCATGTATATTACTAAGACCTATACCTTTTTGGGCGTTATCACTTTTTATATCAGAATCATAGCCTATTCCATTATCACTAATTAATAAGATAAGTTTACCCTTATCCCAAAGAAGTCTTAAACTTACCTTACTAGCCCCGCTGTGCTTTATGATGTTTTGTATCAGCTCTTGAACTACTCTATAAAAAGTTAGTTTTACATTTTGATCTAACTCAAAACTAACTGGCTCATAGTGATAACTAAACTCAATACTACTTGTCTTGTTAATTCGGTTTATATAATCAGATAAAATACACTCTAAAGGATTATCCTCAATATAAGGTGGAGATAAATGATAACTCAGCTCTTGAAGCTGCTTATAAGTGTTTAAAGTTATTTTCTTTATCTGTTTTAAGGCATCTTTTTTTGTCTTTTTATCTTGATAGAGTTTTATTATCTGTAGATAACTTAACACACATGCCAACTCGTTACACACCCCATCGTGAAGCTCTCTTGAGATGCGAGCTCTTTCCTTGTGCTCAGCTTCTAAAATAATACTAAGTCGGTTGTTTAAAAGTTTGATTTGATACTCCTTAAGATTTTTCTGATATAATATCACAATAGCTATAACCACACCACACAAAGCAGTGGCCGAGATTGTGGCCAGCCAAAAGATAAGCGTTATTTTATTTTCCATATTCCAATAGATATTACAATTCTAAGGGTTAAGCTCCCTAGAATATTAATTAACCAATAATCTAAAAAATATAATTTGTTATCCACTCTATAACTACACAACACAAACAAAGGTATAGTCACACTATAATAAACAAAAAGGCCTATTACCATATAAAAATCAGCCCTTTTAAAGAGTCTTAGACTTGTTTTTTGAATAAAATTCTGATTAATTACAATAAAACTAGAAACAATCACAAAAATCATCACAAAGACCTTATTTATAGTTTTTGATACCAGAAAATGATGGTTTGTTAAAAAGCGGAATGAAAACAGATAAACTATTACAAAAAGACCTAAAGACAGGTAAAAGTAAGCCTTTGGTTTTCTATTTAATAAGTTTATAAAAAGGTAAAACAGAGCTATAAACTCTAAAAGGGAATAAACTTGGAACCATGCAAGAACATTAATCTTTAAAATAAGACTTGCTATTGTCTCGTACAAAGAAGCAATAAAAAACAATAAAACAATTCCCAAATAAGCTTTATCACAATAAATACCCTTTTGCCTTTTATACAGGTAAAGACAAAAGGGTATAATTCCAAACAATAAAGTTAATACTATTACCTCCATTGATACATAAAGCTTGCTTTTATCCCAAAGTATTATCATACGAACAAGCAGGAGGACAAGTGATTAATTCCTCTAGGATAATTCCATCGCTAATATCCTGCCCTTTTTGATCTACTCCTACTAAAACCATATTGGTTAAAGCGGTTTGTTTATTGAGCCCTGGATAGATACGCATACCTATACAATTGGTTTGACTCAAAAGCGCTTGTAGTTTATCTATCCCTACATAATAGCTATTTATCGCATCTGGATACTGAGCTTTAAACTCAGTGATATACTCAATAGCTTTTTGTTTTGTAATCACTTGACCACTTTGATTTGAAATTTTCATAAAAATACTGATTTATAATTAATCCATAAAGTTTAATACTTTAAACTATAAAGTCAATACGTATTTTTACGTAATTATACGTATAAATACGTATTGATTAAGATTAATATTTTTACTTATTTAGCACAGTTATCCAAAAACCAACATTTATGATAAATCTAAAAACAAAACCAACCTTAATAAAAATTACAACTCATGAATCAAACAACAACAACAAAAAATGCCCTTAGTCAGATTATCAAAAAAGAAGCTGAACTAGGGGCATTAGAATCTGTTTCTATTTCAAGTACATTAGAAATGATCGAGTTTTTAAAAGCTGTTTTAAAACAAATCAAAAAACAAGTTCTTCTTTATGGTTTTACCAGTCAAGAGCAAGAAATTGATTTTTTTAAAAACATTAAACCTTTAATTCTTGGAAAGCTTATCTTCTACAATAAATTATACGGTTTTAAGTGCGAGTCTCCAAGTGATATAGTATCTGCTAAGATATACTTTCAAGAAAAACTAAAACAACTCCACAGTGAATATAAAAAATACCACCTATATAGTGATATCTATAAATATTATAAAACAAAGGCTTCACATAGAGATATAGAATACTTTACAACAGGGCACATAAATAAAACACATCTGGTAAATAGTTTTAGTTTTGAAATAAACCCTAAATTCTCAACCTTTTATGATTATAAAATAGCACGTATTATAACCTATGAACTTCTAAGTGCGTATTTAAACAATAAAACAACCTCTTACAATTCCCTTATAGGTACAGCCACCCAAAACGCTATAACCTGGTCTGAATCAAATAGCGCATTAATAGAACTAATATATGCCTTGTATGTGACAAAATCTGTAAATCATGGTAAGGTTAAAATAAAAAAACTATCAAAAGCTTTAGGGCAAGTTTTCCAAATTAATATCTCAGATAATATTCACCACACCTTTCACCGCATGAAAACAAGAAGTTATTCAAGGACTATGTTTCTAGATAAACTAAAACAGTCTCTTGAGGATTACATGGATCAAGATCAGCCATACAAAGGTTAAAAAAAGCAAAGTGGGGCTAGTCTTTATAAGATAGCCCCACTTTAAATTCTGTTAATATCTAATAAAATATTAGATGTTTTTATTGTAGCATACAATCATACCTAACTATAGGTAATATCTGCAAATACTGAGTTAGTGTTATAAACTTGTTTTAATCTTTGTTTCTCTTGCTCTATAGAGATTAATGACTCGCAACCGGTTTGTTCATAAACCAACTCTGAAGCTTTCCAAACCTTTTTTGTATATTTAAAGGTTCTTTGACTTATACTAACTTCTTGCTTATTTTTATGATCAATAAAGTAACTATTGTAAAGCATTACAAAGCAAGTGCATTAAAACAAGCAAAAAATGTAAAAATGTAGGAATTAAGTCAGCAACATTTAGTTATTGGGTAATTAAGTATAAAACAGAATCAACACAATCCTAATATAATAATTTTATAAGTCTAACAAAGAATCAGTTAACTAGCATTCAAGGATATGAAATGCTCTATCCTAGTGATTTAAGCTACAAGTATATACAGATAATCTAAGTGAAATCGATTTCTCAGTAAACCTTGTTTGATATTTAACCTTAGTAGTTTGCATCAATTTAATTTATCTTAATCACCCTGCGATATAGATAAAAGTTTTTATTCTCTATTTGGCATTATTTAAAACAAGCTTAATCAAACGTTAATGGGCGTGTACTTGTTTTTATCAACCAGAGTAATCAAATAAAGCTTTTACATTGAAAAAAAGGGATTTATGCTGTATTTATTACAAGCTATTATAATTTATATTTTTTGCAAACTGAAAAAAAACATTTCGGATCTACATACTTATAACTACAAAAAGTTAATCTCAAACACTGTACAATAATATTTAGATCTCACAAAAAACTCTTACTCAGGGGTAGATAGGTATATTTAAAGACTCTATCTCAAATTACTCTTTTATTTGTGGGGATATACATATTACTTTCGTTAAAATATAAGATTGTATAGCTAATTTTCTTTTCTTTTGTACAAAGAAAATAATGACTAATATTACTCATTATTGAGATTACTCTAAAACAAACACTACTGTTTTTACTTATGAATAAGTTACCTTTGGAACCTTTTCTTCACCGATTTAATAATAGATTATACATCAACTGCAAAGATGTTAATAAATTAGTACAAATTAGGGATCAACACTTGTTTTATCCTCATAAATTAACTTTTTTTTGTATTCATCTGTTTTTGGAAGGACAAGGAACATATTATTTAGATTCTGTTTCAATTGATGTCGCTCCTAAACGAGTTTTAATAGTCTCAAAGAATCAGGTAGAGCAATATTGTCAGCCTATAAATTATAAGTCTGAGATTTTGATGTTTACTGAAGAATTCTTTTGTATTGATGAGCTACATTTTCAGTTTTTCTATAATACAAAACTTTTTGATTTAACTGATCATTTACAGTCAATTGATATAAGTGGGCAGTATGAAGAATTAACTTTATTATTTACACTTATCAAAAAAGAGTTAAACAAAAGTTTTTACCCTAAACAGCAATATATTTTAAATAATTACCTTTTCAATACATTACTAATTTTAGAAAATGCTATTGATAAATCTACTACTCAACAGCTAAATATTTCACACGATAAGTTAATTGTATCTAATTTCAAACATTTAGTTAACAATAATATAGATAAAAGCATGACTGTAAAAATGTATGCCTCTGAATTAAAACTAAGTGTTCGATCAATTGAATATGCATTTAAAAAAACTGATAATATCACTCCTTATGCTTGGGTATCAGAAAGAATGATTATGGAAATTAAGAGATTGTTATTATATAAAGATTTACACATAAATGAAATATCATTTAAACTAAAATTTAAAGAAGCTAATCATTTGACAGTATTCTTCAAAAGAAAAACAGGTCTAACTCCTTTGCAATTCAGAAATAAATATAAAGAGAATGGTGATTAACGCAGTTTTTATTCGTTTTTATATAAGCTTGAATAAGAGTTCAAGAATTAGCTTTGCATTGTTGTTAAAGCAGTAAATGCAGGAAGCGATAAAGTTATTATTTTTAATTTACATGTTTTAATGAAGAGAATAAGTCATTATTAATTCTCAATTTAATCTTTGTTACTAGATTTAAAAAAGTAACAACAAAACTCACACTTTAATTAATCTTTGTTGCTAGATTTAAAAGAAGTATCAAAACTCACACTTTTTTCAAGTAGCTCAAAATGAGCTAGCAAACAACAATTCACTTTTGAGGCTCCTAATTAGGGGCCTCTTTCTTAAATCAAGTTTAGCTTAAGAGTTGTGGGGGGATCTATATTTCCAATAAATAAACCAAGGCTTTTACTAATATTACAAACAGATTTACTACTGGTAAAATTACATAGAGATAAGAAATAGATATCTGTAGCTATTAATCCTTTTGGTTTATAAGAAATAAGTCTATTAAACTGGGGCTTTATTATTAATATCAAACGGATATGTAGTTAAATCTAACCTTATATAGTTGCTCTGTGCTATCTGACTTTACTCTAACAAAAAGGTTTGTAAAATCATAATTACAAAAATACATTCTGACAATATTTAATTTTTTTTTAACAAACTACTTCAAGGTATCGCGTTACTTAAAAGATAATAGTAATTGATTTTGATTGAACGACTTATATACAGTATTTTCTTCTCCTTGATTTTGAATGTATTTCTTAATTACATCCTCATTACCATATTGATCAACTGTATTTACATAATATCCGCTTGTCCAAAAATCACCTCTACCATAGCTGTTTTTTTTACTTCTGGATGCAATCGAAAAATCTCTTTTGAGGTAATACTTTTCACTGTCCTACCAATAATCTTTACAGAAAGTTTTGGTACACTTTAAATCAGAAAATGTACATGATTTTCATCTGTTCCGATTTCAACAAAATGTATTTCATAACGCTCTGAAATCTTGCTACAAACTTCAACCAAACTAATTTCAACATCCTCTGATAAAACAGTTCTTCTATATTTTATTAGACAAACCAAATGATATAGTAGTAAGCTTTTATTAGGCCGTTTGAATATATATATTCACTAATCAAACAAATATACTAATCTTTAATCTTCTACCTCAAGGCAGAGCCTTGTGAAAATCTTTTGATTATACTAATAAGTAATAGTAAATAATACCCCATATCACTAAAAAGAATAAACCTACTAAAATATTATTCTTTTGTCCTTCAAAATCCCTTTTAACAAATAATATGTATAAAAGACAAATGATAAAAACAACTATTAAACCAACTGAAATAAAAGGATACAACATATTATCTACTATTTAATTAAATATATTTACAATATAGTATTTTTTTTCAAACAATAGTGTAATCTAAGCCTTTCATTTTAATGATAACTTCAATTTCTAAGTACACGACAAAAAACTAAAGCAATTGATATTTAAAGGGTTGTGTCCATTTTTAGAGAGTAATAATCTTGATAAGTAGTCAAGTCCAAGTTTAAATACACTAATCAGCCTATTGCCATGATTCTTGATTGTGATAGGTTTTATAGTGTCAATATAGTCCCCAATCTTATAGCACCATACAAAAGCAATCATCACTAACATGAGTAGTTTTTCAATTCTATCTATTTTTTTCAAGTGTGTATCTTCTATATTAAATCCGCTAGACTTGAAGGCTTTAAATAGTGTTTCTATCTGCCATCTTATTTTATAAGTATCTAAAGCTTTCTCTGGTTTATTAAAACCTATGATTATACAGAAGTCTATTTTACCATCTGTTATCACTTTAGTTCCAGAGATATAACATAGCTGATTATGAATTCTAACAATCTTGTGATACTGTCTTGTTTGACCAGGTTTTAAGTTATTAAATAGATGAGAAGCTGTTATTTCTTTCTGTTTGCTAGGCAGGTAAACTTTAAAGTTATTTCTAATACGAATGTAATATTTAATCTGTTTATCATTTAGATAGCTAATCCAATCTTCTCCAACAAATTCTCTATCAGCTAATACACAACGGGTACGATCTTTGCCAAACCAATCAATAAAAGTATTAATGAGTTCTTTTCGCTCATTTGTATTTGAGTTACCACGCTTATCTAACATTTTAAATAGTATTGGAAAACACATATTCTTATAACTAATACCTAGCATTAAGATGTTTATGTCTTGTTTGCCAAACTTCCAATTGGTGCGATCCATCACAAGAACATAAGATTCTTCATTAGGTATAAGTGCAAAAATAAGTCTTGAAACCCATTCCAATTTCAAATCAACTGAGGATATAAAACGTTGAATACGTCTATAGTTACTACTAGTTGTTGCACAATTGTCAAATCCAGTTGATACTTTAGAAAAATTCACAGACTTTACTTTGCATAGAGAGACGATAAACAAACAAATAAGTCGGATCCTAGCTAACCCTAATTTACCTTTAAAATTAGCTTTTATAGTTGTTAGAAGTTCTGTATTTTTGTACTCTAGGCTGTTGTTCGTTTTTAAAGGCATTACGTGAGAAATAATTATTTAATATACTGAATATCAGCCTTTTTTACAAATAATCCTTTCCTTTATTTCTCTTAAAATCAACTGTTTAATAATTTTGTCGTGTACTAAGCTTCAATTTAATTTTAAAAACCACCATTGGATACTCTTTTGGTGCAACAGGAAAACTTGAAGTAAAGCAAAACAATAGTAATATATTTTTACCCAATACAATCAAAGATAATATCACCGTTGCTTCATACAAACCTCATAGCTCTTTTAGATAGTCAGCAGGAAGTGCATTAACTTACAACTTAACAGATCAATTAGGACTAACATTATATGTTGATTATTCTAGTCCAAAACCAACAATAATCTATACTCCTGAAACCCCTCTATTAAATTTAAATTCTAATAAAGCAGATTTGCACTATATAGCATCAGGATTAAGACTTACAGCTTATTTCTAATAATGAAGTCATCTTAACTTTTTAGTTTTGTAAAACTTCTTCAATACTATGACAATAAAAGTCCAAATTTAAAGGCTTTACAATCGTTTTTTGATTTTTTGGTAATGAGGTAAAAAGCAGAAAAAAGCGAGGTTTGGCAAAAGTAAGGTTACTAAAACGTTACTGTTAAACATTGGAAACAATCGTTCTAAAAAACTATATTTCAGTGTTTTGCATAGGTTTTCATATTGTTTCGTGGCTCACATAGGTTTAACTTTATCATTAAGAATTGTGAGTATGGAAACGACAAAAAATCAACGTTTAAGGTTCTTTTCTACCTTAAAAAGAATGCCCCGAAGAAAAACGGAAAAGTTGTAATTATGTGCAGAGTTACCGTAAACGGTAAACAGTCTGCATTCAGCACAAAGTTGGATATTTCCGCAACTAATTGGGATTTGAAGTATGGCAGGGTTTTAGGCAAAAGCCGAGAAGCCCAAGAGGTAAACGGTAAACTTGATAAAATCCGTTTGGGTATCGAGGAATGTTATTCCAAAATCCTAAAGAACGAGGAAACGGTAAACAGCACTAAACTAAAAAATACCTTTCTCGGAATGGGAAGTGGAGAACTGACCTTTTTCAAATTCTACGAACAATTTATAGCAGACTTTGAAAAAAAGGTAAACAGCGGACTTCGGGTACAAGGCACAAACAGCAGGTACAAAACGCTTTTGAAGCACCTGCAGAATTTTGCCCTCGTCAAATACGGTTATACCGATATTACGTTTAACGACCTTACTTCCGAATTTGTACAGGATTTCGACTACTATCTGCGGAACGATTTAAGTATCGGGCATAATACGATTTGGGTGTATATGATTGGTTTTACTACCCTTTGCCGATTGGCAATGAGCAGAAAGCATCTTGCCTTTAATCCGTTCAGCGAGTACAAGAACACCAAAAAGGATAAGGACAGGGGTTATCTGTTGCGGAACGAGTTGGAACAGCTTGTAACGTTCAACTGCGAAAAAAAGAAAGACGAGTTGGTTAAAGACCTGTTTGTTTTCAGTTGCTTTACAGGACTTTCGTATTCGGATATAAAAGGACTTAAAAACAGTAATATACAAGAGTTCTTTGACGGCAATCAATGGATTATTGTACGTAGAAGAAAGACAGCCACATCGTCCAATGTAATGCTGTTGGATATTCCCAAAATAATTATAGAAAAATACGCAGGACTGTCAAAGGACGACAGGGTTTTCCCTGTTCCGTCCAACAGTTTCTGTAATGATAGACTAAAAGTAATTTCCCAACAAATTGACTGCCTTAAAGAAAAGAAAGTAACCTTTCATTTGGCACGCCATACGTTTGCTACCTTGTTTTTGAGTGAGGGTGTTCCTCTTGAAAGTTTGAGCAAAATGTTAGGACATAAGAACATTGCCACCACACAGATTTACGCCAAGATACTCAACGAGAAAGTCGGTAAGGATATGCAAAAGGTATCACATAAATTTAAAGGTTTGGAACGGTCTTTTGTTGCTCAACTTTGATAATAACGTCATTATTATACATTAAATTAGGTGTAATCAGAAGTAGCCGTATATTATAATTTGTACCTTTGTTAAATGTAGATGAATATTTAAGTATGCTTATAAACCAATCCATTATAACAGATATAAAAGCCATTATAGCCCAATCAAAAGATAAGGCTATACGTGCCGTTGACCATCAGCGAACGCTGATGTATTGGCATATTGGCAAACGTATCTTTGAAGAAGAACAAGAGGGAAAAGAACGTGCAGATTATGGAACGTTTCTTATCAAATATCTTTCAGAACAACTGCAACCCGAGTTCGGAAGTGGTTTTTCCACAAGACAAATCAACCTTTACCGTCAGTTTTACCGCACATTTGAGAATGTGCATACACTGTATGCACAATTGAGTTGGAGCCAATACAAGCTACTTTTAAGCGTTGACAGTCAGGATAAAAGAGAGTTTTATATTGCTGAAACAATAAAAAATAATTGGACGGTGCGGCAATTGGAACGGCAGATTTACAGCAGTTTGTACGAACGGCTTTTGTTGAGCAATGATAAAGAAAGTGTTTTAGCGGTTGCCAAAAATGAGAAACAGCCGTCTGATGCCAAAGAAATCATTAAAGACCCAATGTATTTGGAGTTTTTGGGCTTGAAAAGAGAAACATCTTATTATGAAAGAGATTTGGAAAGTGCCATTATTACACACTTACAGGAGTTCTTGTTGGAGTTAGGCAATGGATTTTCCTTTGTAGCAAGGCAGAAAAGAATACATATTGAGGGCGATGAGTTCTTTGTGGACTTGGTATTTTACAACCGCATTTTGCAATGTTTTGTAATTATTGAAATCAAAACCACTAAACTAACTCATCAGGATATTGGGCAGTTACAAATGTATGTGAACTATTATGACAGGATAGAAAAACTGCCATACGAGAACCCTACCATTGGGATTTTGCTTTGTGCTAATAAAAATGATGCAGTAGTAAAATTTACATTACCAGAAAATCAAAAACAGATTATTGCAAGCCAATACGAACTTTACTTACCAAGCGAACAGCAATTATTGGAAGAAGTAAATAAGGAATTGGAGAGTTTTGAAGAAAGGGAGGATAAAAAATAGATGCTCTTTTGATTGAATAATACCAAGAGAATTTTAAATTATTAAAAAAAGATATAAATAGATGCTAAGTACACGACAAAAAACTAAAGCAATTGATATTTAAAGGGTTGTGTCCATTTTTAGAGAGTAATAATCTTGATAAGTAGTCAAGTCCAAGTTTAAATACACTAATCAGCCTATTGCCATGATTCTTGATTGTGATAGGTTTTATAGTGTCAATATAGTCCCCAATCTTATAGCACCATACAAAAGCAATCATCACTAACATGAGTAGTTTTTCAATTCTATCTATTTTTTTCAAGTGTGTATCTTCTATATTAAATCCGCTAGACTTGAAGGCTTTAAATAGTGTTTCTATCTGCCATCTTATTTTATAAGTATCTAAAGCTTTCTCTGGTTTATTAAACCCAATGACAATACAATAATCTATCTATGGAAATGAATTACGGTTGACAAATGAAATTGAAAGTGGTCATTATATTTTAAAACCTATATCAGATTTACCAAAAAATAGAGAATTTGCACCTGCAAACGAACATTTAACGATGCAAATTGCGAAACAAATTTTTAAAATTAAGACAGCAGAAAATGTGTTAATCTTTTTTGAAGATGGAAGTCCAGGCTATCTTACAAAGCGTTTTGATTATGATGGAAATGGGAATAAATTAGCTATAGAAGATTTCGCTTCATTATTAGGAAAATCACCTGCAACAGATGGAGAGCAATACAAATATGAAGCAAATTATTTAGAGTTATTTGATGCATTGAAAAGATATGTACCCGCATGGAAAGTAGAAGCACCTAAGTTGTTTACTTTAATCGTTTTCAATTATCTATTTTCTAATGGAGAGGCTCATTTAAAGAATTTTTCATTGATAGAAACTCAACAAGGCGATTTTAAATTAAGTCCAGCTTATGATTTGCTAAATACTAAAATCCATATTCACAATGCTGACTTTGCATTAAAAGAAGCAATATTACCTAAATCAATCTCAAAAGGAAAAATCATCGATCAATTGATTGTATTGGGAGCTAAGGCAGGAATAACAGAAAAATTGATTGCTAAAGTTCTTCAAAATCTAACTTCGAAAGAAGAACAAGTGGTAGATTTAATCGAAAGATCATTCTTATCAGAGAAACTAAAACGTAATTATTTACAAGATTATCAACGTCGATTGAAGAAATTAAGAAATGATTAATTTCAAATACAAATTTACAACTTGAATCCCCGTATACTTTTAAGCTAATACATCTTGTGCAATAGAATAATAGTTAATCGAACCTTAAAAAGTCATTTTAAGCTTAAGATTCCCTAATATTAGGTTGGTTATTGTATAAAACGCTTCTGTAAAAAAGAGCCAAAAAGATGATTTACATTTGTTGATCCTGTTTTAAAGCGTGAATTCAACTTTAAAATCAGGTTCATTTATCGCCAATACTTCCTCTCTATATTCTTGCTTTGGATCAAAGAACAAAAATACAGGCGTGGTGATTTCTTAAAACTTATTACGTGTTTTATCTATAATCATTTCATTTCTTTTATTAATTCACGATCTATTTGATGTGCCAATGTTGTGTCAACTTGATACATCTGCGCATAATGATTCCAGTTTTTTACTAAATCAAGTGCTTGATCTATGATTTTATTAGGATTGCGAATAGAATTTTGTTCGGCGATGGTTACTAAATCTTTGCGTTCAAAATCTTTGCGTTTTCCGTTGATACTCAAGTTGTGTTGGCTCACCCACATACTATCTGGACGATAGGCAAAACAAATATCATAGGCAGGGGCTAATTTCCATTTTCCTTGAGCATCCATTAAGAATGCAAAATTCTTAGTGTGATCATCACAATTACGTGTTACTACATTAAACACCATACGTTTAAACATTTGTTCGGCCTCTGCATAAGTCAAGCGCAATAAACGCATGGTTTGAAATACTTGTTCGTAGCTATATGATGTGATATTTGCAAAATCGTAATGTTGCAAGGCACATAAGGTTTGTGTATGTACTTTTTGATTTCCACCCACACGGTCAAAACGTTTGGTCATAAAATGAACGCGTTTGTTTTCTTCAATCAAACGTGATTCTGTCATTTCAATCCCAAAATCTGTCGCCATTTTATAATAAGCCATTTCTACACGACCGTAACTTTTTGAAACACCAAATTGGACATCGCTGATTTCATCAAACTTGATTAACCAATGTTCGAAACCATCTTCGGCTAGTGTTTGCCCGGATTTTACTTTTCCCGTTTTCTTATTGTATGCTATAATTGCTTTAGGGCGAGCCCCTCCTGCAGAAGTTCCCATTTTAAGCACATCTAACATCACATCTTCCATATTGTGTTGAGTACTAATATGTAATTCTTCTTTTTTTTTCTAATAACGCTTTAGTGGTTTCTATTAAATCCGATAACTCTAAGTCGTAAGACGTAGATTCTTTTCCTATAACCGGCTCAAATTCTAAGGCGCCCATTCCTCTTTTTCCGATAAAACATAATAACTCTACCGGATTTAAACTGTTGTCTGGTCGACCTTGACGTGCTAACCAAGCATTGATTAATTCCTTACCGTAGCGATCGGGTAATGCATCGGCTAATAAACCTGGCATTCCTTTGAAAGTATCATTATCCCTAAATTCGGGAAAATTATAAATACGGTTTTTGTTGGGCATTTTAATGGGAGCAATGGGCAGCTCCTCCAACTTGAATTGAGGATCATACTCAAAGCTTGCCAACCCTCTGTTCGGATCCCAAACGTTTGCCATATATGTTAATAAATGCAGTTGTTACCATCCTAAATCTGAATTGTCTTGTTGTTGGTTAGGTGCTTTTGATGCTCTTTGTCGTTTTTGCTTTTCGCCTTTAGCTAATTCTATTGGGCTGAGTTCTTCTAGCACATCAAAACTATTTAAAACATACAAAGCATTTAAAATACGTAAGATTTTGATGAGATTAATCAACGAAATATTTTCACCACGCTCTAGCAAACTCAAGGTAGTACGACTAATAGCCGCTTGTTGGGCTAAGTCTTCTTGCGTCAGATTTTCTTTGATTCGCGTTTGCTGAATAAAAAATCCTAGTTTTTGTAAAATAGCTTTATCTGATAAAGCAGTAATGTCTATTATATCGTTCATAAAGTACAAATAATCCTATTAATGAATTATATTCTATACAATGAGAAATGTTACTTTCACTATATAGCTAATGTACAAAAAAAACGCATAAACCAAACAAAAATCAGTTTATGCGTTAAATATTGTGCAATAAATAGCGTCCTAAACGTTTAAAAAAGGCATAAAAAGGATCCACCTAAGCAAGTACACCTTGTGCAGTCTAAAAATCATTCTACTGAGTCTGTAATTAACTTCTTATAATTATGCGGATATAGGTCTGTAATATTCTTGTGGTTGATGGATTGAATATTTTCAAGAACATATTTAAGCCATTGATAAGGGTTAACATCATGCTTTTTACTTCAATGATATATACCAATTACAAAGATTGGCTAATAAATAGAGAGAGAATTATAATTTTAATCATCCTCATAAAGTATTAGGAAATAAATCTCCTAAAGAATATAATCGAGTAGGAGGCTGAAGAAATAATCTTCAGCCTCTTACTCGATTATTTACTTATCGCTTTTCAAGGCTCAATTAACTCCCGATGGCTCAGATTTACAATCCGTAACAACAAAAAAAGATAAAACAGCACTCACATAGTGCATTTATTTAAAATAAACGCACTATGTGAGTGCATTTATACTTATATTTGTAATAAAATAAACAGTATGGAACGGTTATTTGAGTATTCAAACAAGTTAATCAATGAGGCTAACACAGATTTCTTTCGCTACATATATAATCAAATCAATTGGGAAAATCGAATGATAGGTCTAATTGGTCCCCGTGGTGTAGGTAAGACTACTCTTGTCCTGCAATATATCAAACAGAATTTAAGTCCTACAGAAACACTTTACATTACCGCAGAGGACTTTTATTTTGTGGATAATAAAATCATTGAGTTAGTTGATACCTTTGTCAAGTTTGGAGGCAAGTATTTATTTATTGATGAAATTCATAAATACCCTGATTGGGCAAAAGACCTCAAACTGATTTATGATTACCATAAAAATTTAAAAGTTGTATTTACGGGCTCATCTGTACTTGATATTAAAAAGGGAGCTTCTGATTTAAGTCGTAGAGCTATTATCTATAATATGCAAGGTTTGTCTTTTCGAGAGTATCTGAAACTATTTCATAACATTTCTGCTAAAACATACACATTACAAGAAGTACTACAGCATAAGGTTAATATTCCAGAGATAGAAAGGCCTTTATTATACTATACTGATTACTTAAAGAAAGGTTATTATCCTTTTGCCTTAGAACAAGACTTTGATATTCGTTTGGCTCAGATAATTAATCAGACTTTAGAGAATGATATTCCAATGTATGCTAATATGAATGTGGCTACAGGTAGAAAATTAAAACAATTATTAGCTATCGTTTCTCAAAGTGTTCCTTTTAAACCTAATATGAGTAAAATAGCTGAAATGCTATCTGTAAGTAGAAATAATATTGCTGACTATTGTCTATACATTGAAGAAGCTGGGCTAATCACTCAACTACGTAACAATACTGGGGGAATTAGAGGATTAGGCAAGGTAGATAAAATCTATCTAGACAATACCAATTTGATTTACAACCTAGCAAGTGATTCTTCAAATATTGGAAATATTCGTGAAACATTCTTCTTAAATCAGACACGAGTAAAACATAATGTTATATCTTCTGCTGACTCAGATTTCTTAATTGAGAATATAACCTTTGAAATAGGAGGCAAAAACAAAAGCCAAAAACAAATTAAAAATATTGAGAACAGTTATGTTGTAAAAGATGATATAGAAACTGGCTTTCTGAATGTTATTCCTTTATGGCAATTTGGATTATTGTATTAATTTTTTTGTGCTTTTGTTGTTTACGGATGTGATCAGCACACAATCATATGGGCGTAACACCTTACGCCTATATGATTGTGGATGTTATCTGTGTGACACGGTTGATAAATCGTCTCTACATTGACGTGCTGTGTGCTTAATTTCATATAAATTCGGATCTACTCCCAACTCAGTTAATTGATGTATTAACTCTTCTCTAAATTCATTAATAATAAATCCTCCAGAAGCTTTTCTAAGTTTTTTAATTTGTGTTTTAGAATCAAGCTTACCAAACCCCAGCAAACGCTGGTCAATAATCAAATCAATATCTTCTGAAAATCACTGTATTAAATTATAAGCCCTTACTCAGAGAAGTTCCTCCTTTAAATATAATAGAATCTGCATACTTAGATTGAAATATTGCCTTTAAAAGAATACAAACCCACCAATCTTTCTCTATTACAAAAGCTGGTAGTCCATAAACAACTTCAGCTTTTTTTAGTACAGCAACTCTTTGTTCTTCAGATAAATTAATCCACATACTCCTGTTTATAATAAAGTTTTTTAATTTCTTTTTGAATCCAAACCGGAGCAAATTTCAATTGAGATTCTACCACTTGTTGATCTATTTTATCAACAGCTAATTTAATCGCATTTAAAAAAGAATCCGTAATTTCTCTTTGCCCCTTCTCTTTAAAAGCCTGTACTACTAAATGTAACAGATCATCTTTTATCATAAGGTTTTTAGGGACAGTTCTCTTAAAATTAATCTTCCTATTTCCAACCTTAATTTCTCTTTGAGATCCTTTAGTCAAATAAACAGTCTTTAAGGGGATCTGGGTTGTTAATCCTAATAGATACAACGCTAATACACCAGTTGGCGCTATAGGCACCTTATCTCTTTTTGCAATCTCATTTTCAATTTCCTCTATACTAGGATAAATTGTTCCTAATAAAGAATCTTGCTTTGGTTTTATATAAATACCATGGGTTAATCGTTCAATAAGGTTTTCTTTTTCTAAACGAGAGAGTATTTGTCAAATATTGTCAGCTGTACCATATTTAACAAAATCAATAGCGAAAAAAATTTCTCCACGCTTAGATTTAGAAATCTTATCTACTATCTGATTACTAATAGATTCATTCATAAAAAAAGATTTACATTTGTCACAAATTTAATCAAATCCTTCCGCAGGTCAATCACCCTTCTAATAAGCCTTTCCAAACAGTAAAGCCTTTGTTGTTATTTGAATAATCGTGGACAATTCCTAAAAAAGTAATAGGATTAGTATCTAAATAGACCATTTGAAGGAAAAAACGCTTTATTTAATTCATAAAATACCACCTATCGGGTATAAAATATTGAATCTCACACAAACTATACCCGAAGGGGTATTATTCCATTTTTTATGTATATTTATACCTGAAAAGGTATAGATATGGATTCAATACAAGTATTTGTAAAGCAAAAGCGAAAAGAATTAAAGCTTACGCAAGAAGATTTAGCCCTAAATGCTGGTGTAGGCTTGCGTTTTGTACGTGATTTAGAACAAGGTAAAAAAACACTCCGTTTAGACAAAGTAAACGATGTGTTAGCTTTATTTGGTAAAGAAGTTGGTGTAATTGATCAAACTAGAGAATAATGGCACGACAAGCAAAAATATACTTTCAAGATCAGTTAGCTGGTTATCTCCTGGAAGGAGATGATGGATATTCCTTTTACTATAATCAAGATTATCTAAGAACACCTCATCCGCATCCAATTAGCCTAACGCTCCCCCTATCTGAAGAAACCTATCATAGCAATGTACTCTTTCCTTTTTTCGATGGGTTAATTCCTGAAGGATGGCTATTAGATATCGGAGAAAAACATTGGAAGCTCAATCCCCGAGATCGATTTGAATTATTAATCAACTTATGTAGAGACACTATTGGAGCGGTCTCAGTTTATCCGATGGAGGCGGCAAATCATGAATAACTGTTTATTTTGTTATAAGCCTGTTGAAACAGGCGAATATCATACTACTTGTTCGAAGAAGTTCTTTGGCACTACAAAAGTTCCTATATTAGAATTAGATAAAGAAAAATTAGATAAGTTAGCACAAATAACGGTAAACGAACGATTAGCGTTAACAGGGGTACAACCTAAGATATCCTTAAGTTTAAACAGTGAAAACGGTAGTAAACGATTAACCTTAGTCAGTTTATGGGGGGATTATATCCTCAAGCCTCAATCTCCTAATTTTGCTTTTATGCCACAAGTAGAAGACTTGACCATGCACCTAGCTAAGCTATTTAAAATTGAAACCGCACAACATGCTTTGATTCGCACCTCTACCGGTGAGCTGGCTTATATTACCAAGCGTTTTGATCGAGTGAAAAACAAAAAAATTCATGTAGAAGATTTATGTCAGTTATCAGAATTGTTAACTGAACAAAAATACAAAAGCTCCTATGAGCGTGTAGGGAAGATCATTAAACGATACGCTACCAATTCGGGCTTAGATACAATCAAATACTTTAGACTTGTCTTGTTTAGCTTTATAACAGGTAATAACGACATGCACCTAAAGAACTTCTCTTTAATGCACACAGATAAGGGTATCTTATTTTCTCCAGCGTATGACCTTTTAAATCTGAATTTAGTCTTTCCTGATGAAAAAGAAGATTTAGCACTAACCCTAAGTGGTCGTAAGAAAAAGATTAAACAAGTAAACTTTGATGAACTTGCAATGAGTTTAGGTATTACAGCAATTGTAAGGAATAATATCTATAAAGATTTCTCTAAGCAAGCTAATAAAGTATATGACTTAATAGATCGAAGCTTTTTAACTGATGAGTACAAAGAAGAATATAAAACAATCTTTACTAAAAAGTTGAAACAGATTGCATTGTAGAGAAAAGGTTAATCAGGAAGAAAATACTAGAAAATAAATATACAACACTCATTTATCTCAGGACAAAAAAAGTATTCTTGTGGCAATTGAAATCGAAAATAACCTGTCCAAATCGAAAAATTCACTTCCGTTTTTATTGTGAATTATTCAACCAAAACAACAATATTTTCTCATTTATCTGTTAAAACCCATCCGTTGATTTTCCTTTAAAATACTTTAAAAAAGTGTTGTGCAAAAAAACAAGGTTACCCCCCTATGAATGCTAGGATATTGATACTATTAAGCCTATCACAATCAAGAATCATGGCAATAGGCTTATGAGTGTATTTAAACTTGGACTTGACTACTTATCAAGATTATTGCTGTCTAAAAATAAGTACAATCCTCTAAATATCAATTGCTTTAGATTTTTGTCGTGTACTTAGGAAAAACTTATATTATATTCTTAAGGTAAACTAAAATAATCAGTTGAAGATCAGGAATAAGAATCATCCATACAAAGTTAAAAAAAACAAAGTGGGACTAGTCTTTATAAGATAGCCCCACTTTAAATTCTCTTAAGATCTAGTAAAAAACCACCATTAAAAATGGTGGCTTTGTTTTTCAGATTAGCCCCAAAGGGGCATTACGATTGATTATCGTTATGTTCTTGATACTTGACATATCGTTTTATCATATCTTCGTCCAATCCTACTGTACTAACAAAATATCCACGAGACCAAAAATGATTACCCCAATATGGCTTCTGTTTTAATGTTGGATATGTTTTGAAGAGTTTTATAGCTAGTTTACCTTTAAGAATTCCCATAAATTCACTGATAGATACTTTGGGGGGAATCGAACATACTAAATGAATATGATCTTTCTGAATATTCATTTCTTGTATTTGAACACCTTTCCAACTACTAATCAATTGAATATCATATTCTATCAAACTTTTTACCATTCCTTCCAAAATTTGGAAGCGATACTTGGGTGTAAAAACTATGTGATAATCACATTTGTAATATACATGCGTTAATTTTCTATATTTACTCACTGTTTAAATGTTTTATAGTACAAACCTATAAAAGGCATAGCCTATAAAACATCACCACCGCCAAAGGCGGTGGTTTTCTATACTTAAATAAAATATTATACTATGTATAAAACTATATTCTTAACAATTCAATCTGTTTACTGCTTAATACATTATGTTTTAGCACTCTTATTTTTTGATTTCTCACTCCATTCTTCTCATTAATTTCAATTAAAAGCATTTGTTTATCTGATAGGGTAAACTGATCTAACATAAATACATTGTCTTGTTTACTTTGAATATTAATAGTTTGAGCATCACTATAGCTTCTAATGGGCTTTAAACTCATTTCTTGAATAGTGGTTCGTTTAGAGGTCCTTCTGTCTTTGATTCTAAAACTAATATAGTCAACTTCATAGGGTAGATTGCTTTTATTGTTAATAGAAAGATGAAAGTAGAGTTTACCATCTTGAGTGTAGATACTTTTCAGCCTTGCTTCTACCCCGTAGCTTTTGCTTTTAATATTTAGCTCTTTCTTGTTTCTTTTGATGATTGCTTTCATAAAAAGATCTGCTAGAGTTGGACTGGTGTCCCCTAAGTCTTTAAATAGAACTTCGCTTTGCTGTTTACTGTTTTGATTTTCAAACTTGGTTAAGTCATAGCTCAGTTGTGTTGGCTCTTCATTGTAAGTAGCACAAAAACTATAGTATTTACCATCGTTTGTAATTACAGTAAAGTTTGTAGGTGAAATATATTCTGTAATCGTTTTTAAACGAAGTACATTTGATGTAACCTCTACTTTGCTTGCTATTATGTCACTACTTCCTAAATCTACGTATTCAACACTACTTGGAAACAAGATATGAGTAGTTTTGTTTTGGGTTAGTTCTACCTCATAAGGAGTTACCTCAGCATTTGATAAATTGATAGACTTGGTATAATTTTGGGAAGTTACTGTGTTTACTGCTAATAAGCATAGTAACATATATTTAATGATTGTTTTCATAATGATTTGTTTTACTTGGTTATTAAATGTTATTCTTTCGGTACAAGAAACAGTTCTTGTCCTTGTTTTAGGGTTACTCTTTGGGCTTTTACTTTCTTTGAAAAGTAACCAGATACTCCTTGAATAAGTCCTTTAGTTAGATCTGAAGCAATTTGATCTGAAGCAGATCTACTCATAGATATACTCGTTCCTGCTGTTTGTCCCATATTGGCAATGATTTCTTTTGAGGCGCTTATTTCTTGAAGGTCTAATACCTCTAAGCCTCTTTGCCCATAATTATCATAGCCGATAAGCTCTGTTTCTATGATGGTCTCTTCTATCTTAATAGAATTTACAATAAGCTCTAACCTGCCACTGTTTACCTTTACCTTAGCAATCAGTGTACTTGATTCAGGTAACAGAGCCCCATTTATTACGATTCTTTCTAAGAGTCTTAGTTTGATGTAACCTTCGTTTATAATAACCTGATTTTCTTTAATACTTACCCTTATACTGTTTTTATGGTTCTGGGTTTTACGTTCTCCTTCTGCTGTATAAAAGGTTTGATTTGATTTAGGATTAATAGGTAAAAAATCTAGTAAACTTGTTGGTTTTACCAGTGAAGATACAATCTCTTTACTTGTTTTATCAAGCATTGTTATGACCTGTTTTTTACTTGAAATTGTTTTAGCGTTTGTAGTCTTATTTGAAGACGGTAATTCAGTTTGATTTTGACCTCCTGGCAAATACTTTGCTGCCATCTGAAAAGACTTTTCCATAAGTTCTAATTGATTATCCATAGTAATAGGTGTTGGAGTGTCTTTTTCTTCTAATTGTTTCTCTAGCTCTTGTATTTGCTTTTTAAGATTTTCGGTTTCAGAATTTTCAGTACTACTACTGTAAAAACTACCAAGTACATCTTGGCTTTGTTTGTAGTTCTCGTAAGACCTCTCATAAGGAGTGTAAGTAGGTTCCGCATTATAATCCTTGTGATTGTAAGTATTATTAGACTCCTCTTGCGAATCATTCCAATAGTCTGCTAAGGAGTGAATCTGATTTTCATTTTCTTGCTTTTTCTGTTCCCATAGCTCTTTTTCATAAGCTTTTACTTTATCTGTTGGCATCCCCTTGGTTATCGCCTCAGGAACAGAATCATTATGAGAGATTAACTCCTTTTCTTCGGGTTTAAACAAAAGGTACATTACCCCTAAAAAGACAATGCCCATTAAAGCAAAGACTATGTGCTTTTTGTGTTTTTCTATAAGATTTTGAATTGCCTTTTTTTCTTTGGGTACTTTCTCTATCTGGTGGGTTTTATTTGATAACTGATCTTGATTCATAATATTTTAGTTTAATAATTGAGTGTGATTCTATCTTTTGCCTTTTAAGCAAATACTTAACTGGTTTTATATTACTCTGATCCTCCCTACTTATTGCCTGCTTTATTTTAGAGCTAAAACTTGTCTTTACAATAAAAAGACAAACTAATGTGTAAAGAGTAAAAGCGGTAAGTAATAAAACTCGTTGTCTTTTTATAGAGAGGTTATTCCAGTAAGCTTGTAGTTTACTTAAATAACTATGTCTTAAAAGTTGTAGCTTCTTCATAATCTTGTTTTTTTAACGTTTAACAACTTCTAAGTCTTTGTTCTCTACAACTGTAAACTTTTCGATAATAAATCCTTGCGGGTTATTATCAGACCGTACAGCTGAGATAAGCTGACTACTTGTAACAAGATTTCTTTTAGTTAGGTTACTAGATCGTATGATATACTGCGTTGCATAGGTTAGCGTCTTATAGGGATAGGTGTTAAAATCTATTTTAATACTATCCACCTCAATTCGTTGCTGAATATTTCCTGAAATGACTCTGCTGTAATATCCTTTTTCAAGTAAGTCTTTATAATAGTCAAAGGCGGTTTTATCAGATAGATTAAACGCTCTTTGCATATTACCCTCAATGGCTGATTTTTCAGGTGAGAGAGTAAAGAACAGCTCGTGAAAGCGCCTTACGTGCTCTCTTGCCTCTACTGGCCTATTTATACTTGCGTCTTGAGACAGAGCTAGCATAAGTGATTTACCTTTATCAAGCACATAGATCTTCTCTCGTTGCTCTTTAGCAAAATCATAGCTTTTGTAAATAGCGAATCCTACTACTATAAGGCAAACAACTGCAAATACAATAGCGTAGAGCCGAATCTGCACAAAACTATTTTCTATATTTCGAAGTGATTTAAATTCCATGTTTAAAGTGTTTAAATTATTTAATTAGTCTACCTGTTATATTTCCCGAGGTAGCCCCAACTGCCGCCGAGCTAATATTACCTGTTTTAAGCGCAGATTGATTTACATTACGAAGAAAGCCCGAGCCTCCACTGGCTTGAATAATCCAACTTGTCACTGTAGGAATTGTAAAGTATCCCACAATGCCAATGATCATAAAAATCACATATATCGTGTTTGAGGTATCAGGGATAAAACTTGGATCTGAAAGCAATAGCATATCTCTTTCAAGAATTAAGGATTGAATTCTAGCTAGCATTGCGCTAAATAAATCCGCTACAGGAAGCCAGAGATACACGCTTATATACCGCGTGAGCCACTGTAAGAGCGTAGATTCAAAACCACTCCAAATAGAAATGGCAAATGCAATTGGCCCTAGTATAGAAAGCACAATTAAAAAAAAGGTCCGAATCGTGTCTATAATTAAAGCAGAAGCCTGAAAAATCATCTCTAAGATTTCTCTAAAGGCATCTCTTAGGTTTTTTTGAAAATCATATTGCCATTTCTCTAAATACATTCCTGTCATAGTGGCTAGATCCGAGGGTGACCAGCCAAGCTCATCAAGTTTTTTATCAAAGGCCTCATCAGAAATTAAATAAGCAGCCTCAGGATTTCTAAGCATAGCCTCCTTTTCTAAAATATCTTTCTGTTTTTGTAAAGATGTTAGATCTATAACCTGGGTTTCTAATATCTGATGCGTTCCCTTTACAACAGGACTTAAAACCGTGTTTAAAGTTCCTAGAACAAGGGTTGGAAAAAACATAATACAAATTCCCAAAGCAAATGGCCTAAGCATTGGATACACATCAATAGCTTCTGCTCTTGCTAAGGCTTGCCATACTTTAATGCCGATATAAAAAAGCGCTCCAAGACCTGCTAAACTCTTAGCCACAGATACCATCTGACTTGTAAGTGGCATCATATCGTAATAGAGGTTTTGTAAAACCTCATGAAGATTATCTCTAGCCATAACTCACCAGTATTTTTGATTAGAAGTACCGTATAAATCAAGTACCCTTTGGGTATTATTTTTCTTTTTAGCCCTTAAGATGCTGATGCCAATATTTTTTCTTGTATAGTAACTAACAAGGTTGTGATAGTCTTTTACTTCTTTGTAAACTCTATCTATAACATCCATGCGCTCTTTATCATTTAAAGACAAGGTTGAGCTACTTACAATCTGCTTAAGCTCTTTGACAAGCTCTGTGCTTTCTTGAAGAAGCACGGAATATCCATTGGCAATAGCTACAAGCTCCTGAGGGGAAAAGTTTGGATCATTAAGCATCTTGCCAAAGTTTTTGACATACAGCTCCGAAACGTCCCCTACTAAAAGCACTGTCTGTTGAACCTTTCTAGCGTCTTTAACTAGGTTATTAACCGATTGGAGTTTATCGTAATACTCCTTGCTCTGGTTATAGACTTTTTCTACTTCCTTGAAGTTTTTAACTACATTGCTAACTGTAGCAGAAGTTTGCCTTATTTCATTAGCACTATTTATAATACCTTGGGCTAAATTTCCAGGATCATATACTGTCCACTGCCCATAATTCTTTATTGGTAGAACTAGTAGCATCGCTACCACAACTACCTGCAATAGTTTTTTCATATTTTATGTTTTAATTGATTGGTTACTCTACTGAGTACTATTTTTTATCCTTAGAAAAGTTGGGTTAGCGTATTTACTTATTCAGTCTGTTTTTCTTGTACAAGACGCTTTATAGCCATCTCTAGATTACCATCAAGCTCTTTAGATAGGTTCATTACCTGTAGTTTTTCAGTCTCTTCTGTGGTATAAGCTAAGTATTCTGAGTAGCTTACTTCTGTAGCATATACTCCCGATTGCATTCCACCTAGGCCAATCCATACCTCTTTGTAAAGGCGGTTAGGATTGTTGTTTAGGTTTATTGAAAGTATCTGAGCTTTTTCTTTGTCAGTAAGGCCAAGCATCGCTTGTATATCATCAAACTTATTCATGTACTTGCGCTGGTCAAGTAGAATCTTACAATCAGAGTTATTGATAATACTTTCCTTTACAATCGGAGATTGGATAATATCATCTACCTCTTGGGTAACTACTATTGCCTCTCCAAAGAATTTTCTAACGGTCTTAAAAAGATATTTAATGTACGATGCCATCCCCTCTTTAGCAATGGCCTTCCACGCCTCCTCAATTAAGATTAGCTTGCGCTGTCCTTTAAGACGCCTCATCTTATTTATAAACACTTCCATGATGATAATAGTCACAATGGGAAAAAGAATTTTGTGCTCTTTGATTGAGTCTATCTCAAAAACGATAAAGCGTTTGTTTAAAAGGTCAAGCTCACTTTCTGAGTTTAATAGATAGTCATACTCCCCGCCTTTGTAGTAAGGCTCAAGTACATTTAAAAAGTTATAGAGGTCAAAGTCTTTTTCTCTAACTTGTTTCTCTTCTAACTCAGTTTTGTAATCTGTTTTGATGTACTGATAGAAAGTATTGAAACTTGGTTTTATATCGCTGCTTTGAAGTTTTTGGATGTATCCACTAACAGCATTTGAAAGCGCAACTTCTTCCGATCGTGAGGGAGGCTGGTCATCGCGCTTCCAAAGCGTTAAAATGAGCGTTTTAATACTCTCTCTTTTTTCAATATCAAATACCCCATCATCGGTATAAAAAGGATTAAACGCAATTGGGTTTTCTTCGGTATAGGTGAAGTATACTCCATCCTCCCCTTTTGTTTTGCCTTTAATTAATTCACATAAGCCTTGGTAGGAGTTTCCTGTATCAACTAAGAGTACATGAGCGTTTTGCTCATAATACTGTCTTACCATATGATTGGTAAAAAAACTCTTACCACTCCCTGATGGTCCCAAGATAAACTTGTTGCGGTTGGTGATAATTCCCTTTTTCATGGGTAGGTCGGAGATATCTAAATGAATCGGTTTACCAGTTAGTCTATCTGCCATTTTAATTCCAAAAGGAGATAGTGAGTTTTGATAATTGGTCTCCCCTGTAAAAAAGCATAAGGCAGGTTCTATGAAAGTATAAAAGCTCTCTTCACTTGGAAAGTCTGCGCTATTTCCTGGCATACCTGCCCAGTAAAGTGTGGGGACGTCCACTGTGTTGTGTCTTGGTACGCACTCCATAGAAGCGATTGCGCTTCCACAGTCATTTTTAAGCTGTTTAAGCTCATTATAATTATCTGACCATGCCATTACATTAAAATGAGCTTTAATGGATATTAGACCTTTACTATGCGCTTCATTTAAATACTCTTCTATCCACTGCTTGTTTATTTGATTCGCTCTACTGTATCTAGCAAGAGAGTGCATATTCTTGGCCGACTTTTCAAACTGTTTTAAATTGTAATCACTATCTTCTATAAACAAATACTGATTGTAGATATGATTACAATTAAGCAAGAGTCCAACAGGCGCTGCAAACGATAAAGCCATACTGCTTTTATCAGTTGATAGTTTTTCATAACTTGATAAACACGATACTTCACTAGGAAGATCTTCTGTGTTTGAAAGGGTATGTAAAGAAAGATTATTATCTCCTACTCTAACCTTATCGCTACTTATAGCTATATCTTGAAGACTACCTCTTTTACTGGGACTTAGCGTTAAATACTGCTCTAAGAGCCCGCTTTTATCTTCTGAGCCGATAATATCTTCTTCCGTAAGTTTAGTTAAGTGAATTATTCCACTGTCATTTACTATCTTTTCTAATTGTGTAGTCGCTTCTAAAAAGCTTTGAATAGTGTCTTTATCTCTAATCTCTTTAGGGATGAGTTCTCCTCTTGTAAGTGAACAGAAGTTACTTTGACTTTTAATTCGCTCTTTAGTGGTCTTAGTGATAAACAAATAACAACTGTGATTCAGATAGGGACGCTCATTAAAATGCCTCTCAAAGCTTCTACTTAGATAGCTTTGCTCTGCATCTTTAAAATCAGCGTGGTAACTTTCCTTTACAAACCAATCCTGCTTGTGAATCACAGTAAACTCAGGAAGCGTTTTTATAGCCTTATGCCACAGGCTGTGAATAGTCTCATACTCCTTATCTGAGATGGTGAATATCTCAGGTAAGATCACTTTATAACAAACCGTGATATCTCCTTGCTTTGAGACAATACAGTTGTTCTCCACTGATAGAATTGGAAACATCCGCTCTAATGTATTTGTCTTAGCTGTATTTCTCATAGTGTCTTAGTTTTAAGTTTCTACTTAAATACCCTCTAAGATCTTTTCTTGAGATGATATACCTTGGAAAGTACTTTCTGGCTTGAAGTTTCATAAGACCATACTGGCCGTATTTCTTATTTAATGAAAATACTTTGTAAACAAGATACCCCGATAGTCCAAGACCAAGGGCTAAACAAACTTTGTTGTTTACCCCAGCCATATACAAAACCATAACAAGAATTAGATTTCCTAATAGTCCACCTGCAAAATAAAACAGGTACTGAGCCTTGAGTCCTTTAAACTCTGCGCTTGCTCCAATGCCTTTATTGATACTATACTTTTTCATATAAGTATCTTTTAAAGGAAGAATGATCTTAGAATTGTAGCCGCTACAATTAAGAAGATACAAGCTCCAAACCAGCTTGCAGCTGTCTTGCTTGTATCGGGATCACCACTTGAGAATTTGTTATACACCTTTACCCCTCCAATAAGACCAACCACAGCTCCAATAGCGTAGATAAGTTTAGTGGCTGGATCAAAATAAGAAGTAACCATCTGGGTAGCTTCTGTGATACCTGCTATTCCGTTTCCTTGAGCAAAAAGATTGCTTGATAAAAGTAATGTTAGACCTAACAATACTAATTTTTGAAATGTTTTTGTTTTCATAAAATTTGACATTTATAAGTTATTTATTAAGCTGTTTGCTTAATATCTTAGCTCAAATGTCCCAGGAAAACTATCTATTAATAAAACTTGGTATGCTCAGTCTTTAATTGACTTTAAATAGCCTTTTAAAAGTTTTATTATGGATTGATAAAAATAAAAAAAGAGGATATAATCCTCTTGTGTGGTATATTTAATACCCTTTAAATTATTTATGTAATAAAACGCTAAATGAAGTCGTCTTGACTTTTGTAAAATAAAGAAGGGTTATAGAAATTTGTGTCG
>NZ_DAMANB010000027.1:45400-52318 GCF_032073645.1 Myroides sp. | reverse complement strand
AAAGAATATCTAAAAGCATTGGATCCAATGAAGAGATATTTCTTACAATCGGATATTGATGAGTTTTCTAAATATGAGTACCTAATAGACGACATGATTCAGTTAAAGGAACTTTCTTTCTTTGACCTGACTTATGAGCGTATTACTCAACGTATGAATGAAGCTAAAGGTATTTATACAGAAGTTCTTGAACAACCATTCGAATTCGAATCAGACGATGTATTGAATGCTGACTATGACAATATCGGCTACGCTAAAGATGCGGAAGAATTAAAAGAGCGTTGGAAAAAACTACTAAAACTTAATGTCTTATCTACCATTACTGACAACCTTAAAATACAAGAAGGTAAAGTAGAGGAAGAAGAAGAGTTTGACGAGTTCGGAGAGCCTATCATTAAAGAAGAAAAGAAAACAGATAAAAAAGCAAAAGACAAAAAGCCTGTTGAAAAGAAATCTTTTGAACAGCTTGAAAAAGAGGCTCGTGAAAGTGCTTTAAAATCGTATGATGAAGTTTTCGAATTCATTAAAGACCTTGAAAGAAAAGACTGGTTTGCTATCTACTTAAATTCTATTGTAGAGCGTTTTGACCCGCATACTTTCTATTTTGCTCCTGAAGACAAGGAGAAGTTCGATGCTAGCATGAGTGGTAGCTTCGAAGGGATTGGTGCTGTTTTACGCAAAAAATCAGAAGGTGTAGAGATTAATGAACTTGTACCAGGTGGACCTGCTTGGAGAGGTAAAGAAATCGAAACTGGAGATATTATCCTTAAAGTTGGTCAGACTAAAGATGAAGAGCCTATCGACATCGTAGGTATGCGTCTAGACAACGTTGTAAAACTGATCAAAGGGAAAAAGAACACTACAGTATTCTTAACGATTAAGAAAATAGACGGAACGATTAAGGTTATCCCTGTAATGCGTGAAGTTATCGAAATGGAAGAAACTTACGCTAAGTCAAGTGTTATCCAAGATGGTGATAAGAAATATGGGGTTATTCATTTACCTAAATTCTACATTGACTTTGAGAACAAAGACAGTCGTAACGCATTTACAGACGTTGAAAAAGAAATTAAAGAACTAAAACAACAGAACATAGACGGTATCATTATGGACCTTAGAAACAATGGTGGAGGTTCATTAGAGACAGTTATCAAAATGGTTGGGTTATTCTCTAAAGAAGGTCCTGTAGTACAGGTGAAATCTTCTAGAGGAAAACAAAAAGTACTAGATGATAAAGATACCCCTATCGTATGGGAAGGTCCATTAGTTGTATTAGTGAATAACTTCTCTGCTTCTGCTTCTGAAATCTTTGCAGCAGCTATCCAAGATTATAAGCGTGGAGTTATCATCGGTAGTAAACACACGTATGGTAAAGGAACTGTACAAAACTTAATAACACTTAATGACCTATTAAGAAAACAACCTTATGGCGATTTAGGTGCTTTAAAAGTAACACTACAGAAGTTCTACCGTATCAATGGTGGTTCTACTCAACGCGAAGGAGTACTGAGTGATATCGTATTGCCAGACAGATATTCTTATATCGACATGGGAGAAAGAGATATGGATAACGCAATGCCATGGGACAAGATAGAAAGAGCTACTTATACTCCGTATAACAATGATTTCTCTACTGTTATCAAGTCAAGTAAAGAGCGTATTGCACTAAATGAGCAATTCAAATTGATTGACGAGAACGCACAATGGATCAATGAAAGAAAAGATGAAAAAGAAGTTCCATTAAGCCTTGAGAAATATCGTGCAAAACAAAAAGAAGTAGAAGAAAAAGCGAAAAAATTCAAAGCTATTTCTAAGTATAAAAACGAATTGAAATTTACTTCTTTACCTAGTGAATTGGCTAGAATCAAGAACGATACAATACTTGAAAGCAAAAGAGATAGATGGCACGAAATGCTAAATGGTGATGTCTATATCGAAGAAGGTGTAAAGATCTTAAAAGACTTAGACACAAAGAAAATATATAAAGTAAGTGGTGATAAAAACAACGTAAGTTCTAAATTATAGAATGTCTCACACTAGCAAATCATATACACAGATTGCGCTCCAAAAATTCAAACAAGATTTTTGGGGCGTTTTGTGTTTTTGGATTATTGTAAGCATTGCTATCGTAGCAGCCTTTGCTTACTTCATTATCCCTGACAACTCTAAGAACGCTAACGCAGGAGACCTTGCCCTACGTTCTCAGAGCCCTGGTTTTACAATATCTACTATCACTATTCCTACAGACACAGATCGCACTTGGAGCGAGCTTTGGTTTGGAAGAGAAGAAGCTACTAGATTTATCCCTATTAGTGAATATCACATTACTAACGATACCCTATTCTATAAAGGATATAGTAACCAACCACAACTAGAAGAAACTAAAAGCATAGCGTTGAGTTCTTTAAACAATGCTAAAGAATCCGAGATTATCAAACAAAAGAAATATTGGTTAGGTACAGATAACCAAGGAAGAGACTACCTAAGTAGACTAGTTATTGGTGCTCGAGTATCTTTATCTATAGGCTTTGTAGCTGTGCTAATATCTTTAGTGATAGGTATCACATTAGGCGCTATAGCCGGTTACTTTGGCGGAAAGATAGATGCCTTTATTCTTTGGTTGATTAATGTGTTTTGGTCTATACCTACCCTACTGCTAGTGATTGCTATTACTTTAGCCTTAGGCAAAGGTTTTTGGCAAGTATTCATCGCTGTTGGACTAACGATGTGGGTAGAAGTAGCTCGTGTAGTCAGAGGACAAGTAATCAGTGTAAAAGAACAACAATACGTAACTGCTGCCCATGCTTTAGGCTATTCTAACTACAGAATCATTACTAAACATATCTTGCCAAACTGTATGGCTCCAGTCATCGTAATTTCGGCTGCTAACTTTGCTTCTGCCATTTTAGTAGAGAGTGGACTAAGTTTCTTAGGTTTAGGAACACAAGTACCTACACCTAGTTGGGGTGCCATGATTAAAGAAAACTATAACTATATCTTATTAGGCAAACCTTATTTAGCCTTATTACCAGGCTTTGCTATGTTTGTACTAGTGATAAGTTTTATGCTGATAGGCAATGCCTTAAGAGATGCCCTTGATGTTAGAAAATAACATCCCATCCTTATTTTTTCCTTATTATCCTGGAATAAGCGATAGACATATAAACGAAAAGCAAGTATACAAAATAGGTCTGAATTACTAATAAAAGCATACTATAGTATGGTTTTAGAGCTAATGAAAGAGATATGAAGTAGAATAGCTTTATCGTATTTGACTAATGCTTAATCTGGGTTTAACTAACGCTGATTCTAGGATTATACACAATGTCAAAGAACATACTATAAGTCATTACTTACGGTGTATCCAGTCTAAATCAGATACAGCACAAAAGTAAATAACCTTATTTATGTTCATTTCGATATTGCTTATAACGCCCTATTATGACAATAATGAGTGTATATGGTAGCAGAAAGTGGGACACTGTGTACCTAATCTAGAAGATTAAACCCAAAATACGCGATAGACATATAAACGAAAAGTTATTATACAAAATAGGTCTGAATTAGTGACACAAGCATACATTAGTATGGTTTTAGAACTAATAAAGGAGCTATGAAGTAGAATTGCTTTGCAGTATTTGGCTAATGCGGATTTGGAATTAAAAGAACTTTAAGGCACGAGTAATTCTCGTATATCTGCCTTATTTCCATTATAGATATTTAAGTCCACCTTACCATCTATTCCATTGATAACTCCTTTCTCTGTAAATTGCCAGAAATGCCAGTCAGGCTTTATTTCTTCAACAAAGAAGTTGTAATTAGCGATCCATAGTACATGATCAGGAAACCAAGCTTTAAGGTGATGTGTATAGTAATTCTCTCCTGAGTACAAGATCGGTTTTACTTTATAATGCGCTTCCACTAGCTTGATCCAGTTCTGCAGCCCTTTTCTAAGGTTCTCCATAGACTGCTCTTTAGGCATATCTTCTATATCTAGTACAGGAGGAAAGTCTCCCTCAGATATTTTCACTAGCTTGATAAAGTTTTCTGCTTGTTCTGTCGAATTTTCATCAGGGCGATAATAGTGATATGCCCCTCTAATAAAGTGATTTGCTCTAGCGCCTTTCCAGTTTAGATGAAAAGCTTTGTCCTTGCCATCTTTCCCCATAGTCGCTCTAATAAACACAAAGTCAAGAGAAGCTTTACCAGCTACAGAATCCACTACCTTCCAATCGATCACCCCTTGATAATGGGACACATCGAAACCGACTAGCATACTATCATGTCTATTCAACACCTCTACAGTACGCACATCATAGATAGACTTGCCTTCTGACTTGTCATCAGAGCTAAAGAAATAGCGTATTCCCTCTCTAAAATGTAGCCCAAACCAAATACCTATTCCCACTAATACCACGATGATGACCACCCACTTCACAGTAGTCCATGTAGATGATTTAGTTTTCTTCTTTCTAGAAGGTTTTCGTTTTGTTGGAGGTTTTCTCTTTGGTCTAGCCCCCACAGCAGACATAGGATTTGAATTAGTTTTATTAGAAGCCATCTCTCTTTAGAAAAAAGCAAAATTAATCCTTTTATTGATATTGAATACTTCTAGAAGCTATAACTTTTACACAGACTCAGCACCTTGTTTTAACTTGAGTACAGGTACAGGTAGTTCTATATTATTTGCCTTAAATTTCTTATCAATCTCAAAGCGGATCTCACTACCGATGCGATCGTTATCGAAAGCGTTATCTATAAAATAATACAAGATAAAACGGATAGAAGATTCTCCGAACTCATCTATAAAAACTATAGGTTTAGGTGTTTTTAGCACCTCATCATTATCCTCTACACATGATAATAGCACCGATTTGACTAACTCTACATCCGTCCCTATAAACGCACCTACATTAATCCTAGCACGTATCACAGGATCCTCATGCGTCCAGTTATTCATAATATCATCTATCAGTTTTCTATTCGGAATCACAATATCTTTTCTATTACGTGTCTCAGCGATAGTACATCTAAGGTTAATGACCTTCACACGAGCCACCTCACCTCTTATCTCTACCACATCACCAACGTTCAGTGTCTTGTCAAACAAAATATAAATACCTGCTATCAAATCTCTAAAGATATCTTGTAGTGCAAATCCCAAACCAACAAATAGAGCGGCTGAAGTAGTCAAAAACATACTGATATTTATCCCTACTACATTCAGGATAAAGAAAATCATAATCAGGTAAATAAAGTAATTAATGAAATTAAAAACACTCCCTAGCCTAGCCGCTACATCAGGAGTAGCCATACGTATAAATGCTTTTTTCAACAGCCTCACCCCTACATTAGTAATCATAAGCGTGAATGCGATGAATAATAAGGTACCTATCGTAATACTGATAGACTTACTCGTATATAATTCAAACTCTAATACAGTTGCCAGCAAATTTTTTAATTCCATTCCTTTTCCTTGATTAATCCTTAGACATTATAATTTAGACTCTACTTCACACAAAAGTCACACCATTCGTCTAAATTCAATATTTAAAGAATGAAATTTACAAAAAAAGATGATACATAATTTCTAATCAATGATAATATCAAGAAACATATTTTTTAAAAGCTAAAACGAATATGAGTAGGTCTATACAAAATAATGGTGCAAACTCTCACACTACCTATATAGTGTTTGATTATTGTATTGCTACAAAAAAGTTAATTAAGCTATAACTTTACACCAATAAAAAAGCCTCTTCGTTTGAAGAGGCTTTTCTGTGCGGGTAAAAGGACTCGAACCTTCACACCTTGCGGCACCAGATCCTAAGTCTGGCGTGTCTACCAATTTCACCATACCCGCGAATCAGTGGAACATCCTGTTCCTTTAAGACGTGGCAAATATAATAGATTTTTTTGCTTAAAAACAAATCTTAAATAATAAAAAAATCATTTATTTTTAAAACTCTTATACAGAGACTTTTAAAAATAAACAACTCGCAGAGAGAATCAGTTATTCTACTTGCTTTCAAAATCAAAATAAGTAAAACAACACCAGAAATCCTATACTAGGAAACTCAACAAATCAGAATACACTCAGATATAGTGTGAGTTTGCATAGAATCTATCTAGAGAATATGTCATACTATAAGAAATGTTTAAAAGATTAAACGCTGTTCAATATTTAAGAAATTTGAAGAGCTCAATAAGTCTAAAAATAAACATCAACAAATTAGATTTTAATACTTAATTAAAAAACAAACAGTTCAATATTTGATTTATTCACACAAAACATAATTACAGTTTGATTTATTTTACTTTAAAACTTTGGTAACCTATTAATTTTGATCTCTATTAATTTAATAAAATTAAAATTTATGAGATATATTTTCTTAATATGTTGTTTCATCTCTTTACTATCGTGTTCTAATGATAATAAAGACGTGGAGCTTAAAAACGATGAAGTAGAACTTAGTGTTTATTTATTAGGTGATACCAAAAATGTAGAAGTAAAACTAACCTCAAATAGTGATGAGGGAAATTTTTATTTTGAAATAAATAAAAATCTTTACAATAAAAAGTTTAAAACAACTAAAGGTTATTCATTTATGGCAAATTGTACTAATCCGAATACTTTAGTTACTATACAAGTTATTGATTCTAAAACTAAAAAGGTACTAAATAAAGAAAGTGCTTATACATTAGTCAAAGTATCATCAAAATAGTATTCTTCCTAAAAGACAAGAAGCCTGTACATGATGTGTAGGCTTTTTTTTATTCGCTTTTGCCTAGTCTCTAACTTTTGATACTATTCCAAAAAAATAATTCCATAAAAAAAGCCTCTTCGTTTGAAGAGGCTTTTTTGTGCGGGTAAAAGGACTCGAACCTTCACACCTTGCGGCACCAGATCCTAAGTCT
>NZ_DAMANB010000027.1:0-45300 GCF_032073645.1 Myroides sp. | reverse complement strand
GGCGTGTCTACCAATTTCACCATACCCGCGAAATCTAGTGGAACATCCTGTTCCTTTAAGACGTTGCAAATATACAACAGGTTTTTTTATCTGCAAGAAAAAAATTGTATTTTTTTATTCTTAGCTTTGTGAGTAACAAAATCAATGTATCCTTTTATATTATGAAAGATTCAAAACAATTTGTTCAAGAAAACAAGCAACGTCTTTTAGATGAGCTAATTGAACTATTAAAAAAGCCGTCTATCAGTGCTGATAGCGCTTATTCTCAAGATGTAATCAACACTGCTGAAGCAGTAAAAGAAAGTTTAGAAAAAGCAGGATGTGATATAGTAGAATTATGCGAAACACCTGGTTATCCTATCGTTTATGGTGAGAAAATCATCGATCCAGCTCTTCCTACAGTATTAGTTTATGGACACTATGATGTGCAACCTGCTGATCCTATTGAGTTATGGACTTCTCCTCCATTCGAACCTGTAATCAAAACAACAGATCTACACCCAGAAGGAGCAATCTTCGCTCGTGGAGCTTGTGACGATAAAGGGCAAATGTATATGCATGTAAAAGCGTTCGAATACATGATTGCTAACGATGCATTACCATGTAACGTGAAGTTCATGATCGAAGGAGAAGAAGAAGTTGGTTCTGTAAGTTTAGGATGGTTCGTAAAAAGAAACCAAGAGAAACTTAAAAATGACGTTATCTTAATCTCTGATACAGGAATGATCTCTAATGAGCAACCTTCTATCACAACAGGATTAAGAGGATTGAGCTATGTAGAAGTAGAAGTAACTGGACCTAACAGAGACTTACACTCAGGATTATACGGAGGAGCTGTAGCGAACCCTATTAACGTATTGACGAAGATGATTGCTTCTCTTCACGATGAGAACAACCATATCACAGTACCAGGATTCTATGATAAAGTAGAAGAGTTATCTCGTGAAGAAAGAGACGAAATGGCTAAACGTCCATTCTCTTTAGAAGACTACAAACAAAAACTTGATATTGACGATGTATACGGAGAAGCAGGTTATACGACTAATGAGCGTAACTCTATCCGTCCTACATTAGACGTAAATGGTATTTGGGGAGGTTATACAGGCGAAGGTGCTAAAACAGTTATCGCTAGTAAAGCTTTTGCTAAAATCTCTATGCGTCTTGTACCAAACCAAGACTGGGAAGAAATCACGGAACTATTCAAAAAACACTTCGAAAGCATCGCTCCTGCAGGAGTACGCGTAGAAGTAAAACCTCATCACGGAGGACAAGGATATGTGACTCCTATCGACTCTATTGGATACCAAGCTGCTTCTAAAGCATATACAGATACATTCGGAGTAACACCTATTCCGGTACGTTCAGGAGGAAGTATTCCTATCGTAGCATTATTCGAAGAAGAATTAGGTTCTAAATCAGTAATGATGGGATTCGGATTAGACACTGATGCGATTCACTCTCCTAACGAACACTTCGGAGTATTCAACTACCTAAAAGGTATTGAGACTATTCCATTGTTCTACAAATACTATACTGAAATGATGAAATAATCCATCATTAACTATAATACTAGAGCGGGTAAGAAATTACTCGCTTTTTTTATGCCTTTTTTATTCCCCTTCATTCTAGTGATAACAATAAAATAGAATCATAATCGCATACTGATTGCATTAAAAACGACCAAAAATATGCGACCACTATGTAATCACTATCCGATAACTATGCGATAAGGGCATAAAAAATACCATAACAAGTACCCTGACAGCGTCTTCTGTACTCCATTAGTTTATATTATTTTGTCGTACTTCAAAGTAGGTTATATAAAAGTACTAGGCGACACACCGAACTTCTTTTTAAACATCGTAGAGAAGTGTGCATAGTTCTTATAGCCAACTAATCTAGCTACCTCTTCTATACTATAGGTCCCCTTAGAGAAGGATGTTAATAAACGATATGCCTCATTCATTCTAATCTCTAATACATACTCGTGAATAGTCATCCCAAAGCACTGCTTAAATCCTGCTTGTAGTTTCGTACGGTTCATTCCTATGCGCATGGCTAATTCTTCTATAGTATGTTTTAGATGACTTTCTTGCTCTAAAAGCGTCTTTAGATCATATAATCTACTTATATCTTGAGCATGTATGCGCTGAACGTGTTTTTGGTCTACATCAGATTGCACCTGATTTAACTGTAATGCCAGAAGTAACATTACTTTACCCTCGATAAACAAATCTTTTACCATACCCGTATAAGGACACATATTGATTTCATAAATGAGCTGTTTCATCTCAGGAGTAATTGTGAAACTATCGTCTCCTAATACGGCGATTTCACTGAGAGACATCTTTTTTAAGAATTGATAGCTCTCCTTAGACTCCTCTTTCAAGTTACGGGTTAACCAACTTTCTTCTATTTCGATCTCACAGCTTATAGCACTATCACATACAGGATCATATAGATAACCATCTAATACAGGCAGATAAAACAAGGTACACTTTCCTACTTCTGTATAGATAGATGACTTCTGCTGATAGCGTGCCTTGTACTCCGTATATCCCTTATCTAGCTCATAATGGAGTTGTATATATGGCTGTTCCTTATACACATACGTCTTACTCGCAGTCTGTTGAGTACTCTGATAGAAGTGTAGATCCAAGTCTTCTGTACACAATTGTCTATGCAGCTGTACATATCCTTCTCCACTTCTACAGTCATCAAATCCTAATCCTACTCTCATACACGATCTAATTATTGCAAAAAACGAACATCATACTGCAAAAACCAGATGTATACCTCTTTAGCTTTGCTTAGTTGTTTTTACTAATTCTAAATAACAAAGATAATACTTCTAAAATAGACTCAAATGAATAAAATAAACTTAGCCCAAGAATCAGATTCTCTAAAAGACTTTTGGCAGTTAAAGAACTTAGGAAATATCAATGATCACACCATCAATTTAATAAAACTACAAGGAGAGTTTGAATGGCATTCACATGACCATGAAGACAAACTATTTATGGTAGTAGATGGAATCCTAGAACTTCACTTTAGAGATAAAGTAATTACTCTTCACCCTAACGAATGCATTATTGTCCCAAAGGGAGTAGAAAATAAACCTGTAGGAAAAGAAGAAGTTACTCTGATGCTTTTTGAACCTAATAGGATGTAGTAGATAGTGAGTTGTTGTCGCGGATTTTTATAATCCGTGGCCCCCTATCTACTCGTTTTCTCTTGTATCCACATCCCAAAGAATTTACTACTCTGTACACTGTGATGTCTTAGTACCTCACTTATAAAGTTGGCTCTACGCGTCTCTTTTAGATTGCTAAACATGGTATTGACAGCACTATAAAATAAGTCTCCATAATACTTACTATCATAATTAGCCTTGATAAGCTTCACACCATATTCTTGCTTCTCTTTCCATAAAGATTCCGTTGTATAAAGCTCAACTGCTCTATCTACGAATTCTTCTACATCATCTGTGATAAAACCGTTCCATTTATATTCCCCACGCATTGCCTCTCCACCTACAGACGAAGACACAGAAGGTGTACCCACTCTCATAGCATCAATAAACTTCCCTTTAATCCCAGCTCCAAATGGTATAGGAGCTAACATCACTCTAGCATCACTAATGACCTCTAGGGCATCATCTGCTCTACCGTGTACTAAGAACTTCTCGCGCTCATTGTGTAGTTGCATCACTTTAGGAGAAGGGTAAGCTCCATAAATATGCATTCTTGTCTGCGGTAACTTCTTGCGCAACAGCGGCCATATTACAGTCTTTAGCTTCAAAACAGTCTGCCAATTCGGCTCGTGAATAAAGTTCCCTATAAACACAAAGTCCTCTCTCTCCTCATATCCTTTCCAATTACTAATATCCTCTGACGTAACCTCTTCTTCCATAAAAGGGATAAACAACAACGCATTTGGTAATATATGGAACTTCTCTACCAATAACTTATATTCATATTCTGATATAATCAAAGTCAAATCACATCTCAGTATACTAGCTAGCTCACGTTTAGTACGTTCACTATATAAATATTCTTCTATATCCTGACCTCCTTTTTTCTGCATCTCCTGACGAGCAAATCGAAGGAAGTGTAAGTCTTCCGTATCTAATATTGTCATCGCATCAGGACATTGTTCTGTCACACGCCATCCGAACTGCTCCTCTATCATAAAGCGGTCATACATCACTACATCAGGCATCAGATCAGCTAATACCTCATCTGTACGCACATCATTTAACCACAGCTCTACTTCAGTCACCCCATAACAAGACAAATCATCACTCACCTCAGACTTCTTCGCTGTACTCCCGAAGTAGATCTGCATTCCCCAATCTTTAAAACATTGCAGTAGCTGAAGCATACGCTTCCCTGCTGCAGAGGATTTAGACTCTGGCCATACAGGTCCTATAACTAATATTTTCTTTCCGGATAAATTGTGTTTCATAAACTATTGCTTAAGTCTTTCTATCTGTGTATGTATTGTAAGAAGATAATCTTTCTTTAAATCCTCTGATAAGAACGATTTATTGATAAGCTCCACTGCTTTTTTATTCCATCCTTCTATTCTAGAAAACACATTGTTTACCTGTTTTTTATTCAACTTCAATACTTCTGCGAAGCGTTCAAAGTATGCTCTATTTTGATTCTTCTTTTTGCCTCCTAAATTTAAGGCAAAGTCATCCTTATCTTTAGGTAGAACTATTTTTACATTTAACAAATCATACGCAGGTGATAATCCCCACACATTATCTATACATAACATAGAAAAATTCTTTAAGTGCATATCATTGTTCCCTATAATAAAATTAAAAACAGCCAACTCAAAGAAACGCATCTTATCTAATGCTGTATAAGATGATAATTCTCCTATCTCCTTACCCACTTGCTCCATTGTGCCAAGATACTTATCTTCTAATTCTAGGATCTGCAAGAAATCAATCATGTGCAGTTTTTTGCTATTTGCAGTTCTATCCACTCTTTTTATTATATAACACAACTCTCCTGATGCCATTCTAATTAAGCTAGAAGACACTACGTTGATATCAAACAACTCTGCCAAACGCATAGACAGATGTTCATTCTCAGGCATCTGTATATAGTTTTCGTTCTGTGGTTTTAATATGTAGAGTCCCTCTAAGGCATCCAAAATAGTCATTCTACCAGACTGTCCATCACCTATGTTTTTTTCTACAACACCCATTGATAATTTTGGTTGTACACCAGGAACGGTCACAGATCGCTCTACAACATTTTTAGCTAATTGTGCTATTTCACTCATCTCGTAAGACAAAACAGGAGCTACTACAGTTCCAAAAAAGTGTTTAGCACAGGTATCGTGATATTCTTGTTGAGTTTCATCACTAAGTACTTCATAACAATATAAACATCTACTCATCTTCTTCATTTATTATAGGATGTACACTTACGGCACCGATACAATTTTGACAACATGCTAATAAAAGCCCCATACGATCATTACTCTGTATTTTCCAGCTTTCAGTAGCAATGTTTAATAGCCATCCTTCAGGTATTAACCCATCAAAAAAAGGAAATAATCGATTACTTCTATAAACTTGTTTACGAACAGGCATCTGAAAGGTGATGAACTGCTGCCCATACTTCTCTATATACTCTGCTAGATATTCGAATACATATTCTCCCTGATCAGTCTCCGTTAATACTCCTGCATTAACAGAATCATACTTAACTAATGCCCTTCTCATAATTCCTTAGTATTTATAGGCCCTAGAGTATGTCCAAACATGATAAGTACTTCATTTACCTTAGCTAAGCTTAAATTATCTTTCCCTTGCTCTATCTTTCTAATAACAGTCAATGCAACTCCAGCCTTATCAGCTAACTGCTCTTGTGTTAAACCAACCCTTTTGCGGTGTTCTTTAACAAACTCTCCTAATGATGTGCTCATATACTCCAGAATTAAATACAATGAAAATCTTAACTCATATTATATGTAATAACATATAATTATACACAAATATACAAAACTATATGCAATTACATATAATCAATCTCTAAAACA
Source organism: Myroides sp. (assembly GCF_032073645.1). Lineage (NCBI taxonomy): Bacteria > Pseudomonadati > Bacteroidota > Flavobacteriia > Flavobacteriales > Flavobacteriaceae > Myroides > Myroides sp. The sequence goes on along the minus strand of NZ_DAMANB010000027.1, from coordinate 39,237 downwards.
TCATTTTATATGCAATAACATATAATACAGACAAAAGCAACTCTCTTATAACGATAGGATAATCCAATAATACAGTATGTTACTACCTAATAATTGCTATTTTTGCATAAAACGAAAAGGAATTATGCTTGGATTAAAACTATTAACAGACCCTCGATGGGCAGATATCGCTGAGTCTAACTTAGAAGAGATATTAACGGACCACTGCTGGTGTGAACAAAAAGCAGCTACGAACGCCATCACACTGATTACGTATAACTCAGAGCACGAAGATTTAGTGACTGCTATGACAGAGATTGCTATCGAAGAGATGCAACACTTCCAGATGGTACACAACATCATTAAAGAACGTGGATACACACTAGGCAGAGAACGCAAAGATGACTATGTAGGTCAACTGTATAAATTCTCTAAGAAAGACGGTAGCCGTAATGAGTGCTTCATTGATAAACTACTATTCGCTGCGATGATAGAAGCGAGAAGTTGTGAACGTTTTAGAACACTATCTCAAAACATCAAAGATGAAGAGCTAGCGAAGTTCTATCATGAACTAATGGTATCAGAAGCAAATCACTATACTACATTCTTAAAGTTCGCTAAGAAATACACAGAGAAAGTAGATGTAGACAAGCGTTGGAAAGAATGGCTTGAGTTCGAAGGAGAACTAATCCAATCTTATGGAAACAAAGAACACATACACGGATAATAGTAAAGAGCTTCAGCTAATAAACTGAGGCTCTTTACTTTTACAATATCTAGAACCCCATTTTCAACTTTGGATATACACTATCATTCCCACTAAGGCGTATTTTGATATTCAGATTAAAGCCTTTTATTACAGGTATCCTATCCTCATTAAAGGGGATACCGTATCCCAGTCCTATATCCATCAGATTCAATAATGATATCCCTACTTGTGGCTGTACATGTTTGGTAGAGGCTTTTGCCCCGTAGAACAATAGTCCATTACTCTTTGTAACATCCACATACGGCAACCAATGCCATTCCTTGTGATAAGGAGTAGCCAATACACCACCTCCTATGAAGAGCCATCTCTCATTAGAACTCAATACATCATACTCCACTCCTAACTGAATCATGCTATGCGTTCCTTGATTATACCCAACATTAAATATAGGTTTATAATCAGAATTACTGCGTTGTCCCCAGCCAGATACAGTCATAAGACAAACTCCTAAAACAATACTTAATTTACTCAGCATAAGAATTCTATATTTTTAGAAAACATCAAATCAATTATACACTAATATAACGACTAAAATAGTATGTTACCTTTTGCACTAAATATTTTGAAATACACAAAGAAAATTAATATTGACTAACGTTCTAAAAAGAACTATTTTCTTTTTATGAAAACACAGTATATATGCAAAGATAAAGAAAGCCTGAGTTATCCCCAGGCTCTTCTTTATTCATCCTTACACAGTCTACACTACACTTAAGAAAGCACTTGTACTGCTATACTTCTTAGCTTCATCTACTATGATCAACCACACTGAGTTATTCTTAGCCCACTCAGCAGGGATATTAGCAGAGATAGTCCCTGCCTTACGATTAGCCTGATTCTCTATCACGTAGAACTGGTTAGCATCTTGATTATACACCACGAAGACCATATCATCTTTCTCCTTTGCCAATCCTATTCCTACATCAGACTTCCAATTCACAGTAAGTTTAGCATTCTCTATCTTCACATCACTTACGATAGGCACAGGCAATACCCCTTTAGTGATCACTACCTTAGCGTAGTCTATTGCTAAGTCACCATCTTTCTCTATTACCGTTTCTAATAACTGATAAGACATCGCTAAGTTGGTTCTAGACTTAGCCCCTTGATACTCTCCGAAGTACTTCCCAGTCAATTGATTCAACGGAGATAAGAACTCTGCTACTAATTTAAACTTTGCACGTTGTTTTAACTGTCCTTCCGTTGCAGGTTTACCACTCTTTTTTGGCAAGCTTCGGATAATGTTTTTACCTCTCCAGTTTACCCCTACTACAGTACCTACTTTTCCTTGTACTCCTCCTAAAATTCCTTTTTTAATTTCTGCCATGATTTCTAATTTTTTAAAATGGTTATTAATTATGATATCAGATTATTACTCAGTAGCTACTCTATCGCTTAATCTTCTGATACAAATCTATTTCATATCAAAAACTTTATTTTAAATCATGACTTTTTTGACCACACATGACCTATTCTAGTCACTTATGGTCGCATATAGTGGGACACTATACGCCACTTCTTACATCAGATCTACATCTAAACTAGTAGATACAGAAAAGCCTTACTAGTATAAAACAGTAAGGCTCTTCTTCCCTTTAAAAAAAATGTAAACAATTCTTCTTTCTATAACGTTACTCTCTTAGAATTTCTTAACAGCTTCTGTTGTAGTAAAATACCCATTAAATAATAACTTCATCTCCTTATCACCGAAGGCTTTAAAATCAAATACCCCTTGACTCTCAACACCTTTCTTTCCAGCACCAACCCCATTATTTGGTATTACTAATCCTTTCGTTTTTAATGTAATATCAGTCAATCGATCTTCATTCACTTCATATGATTGGGCATCTTCCCCTTCTAACATCAAAAACACACTTCTTACGATCCAATCACTTGAATCACTTAAAGAAACACGTTGACCAAAATCAGTAATTTGATTCTTACTGTTCAATTTAATCGTCGGGTTTGGAATCCAAACTGTAATACTCATGTTATTAGCAGCTTCTCCATTTATATTCCAAACATTGATTTCTACAGCATTCATCGTTTTTCCATTTAAGAGATACACTCTGTCTTTAACCCCAGATTTATACTTATACTGGCTTACGTCAAAGGTTAACTCATGAATCTCATAATTTTTACCCCCTATCCAGAAGTAACTCGTGTCAGCTAACACCTCTACAGTGACCTTATTACTCTCCTTATAGCCTTCGCCACCTCTTGCTACGAAAGTGTACACACCTACCTCTGTCGGAGTATATTCAGCTCCCTCTATCTCTGTTCCACTCTCTACATGGTATATTTTAGCAGCTACAGTCTCTTTAGAATCATTTAATACGTCGAATACGATTTTGTTTCCTACGATTAACTTGCTCTCCTTTACCGATAGATTTATATTTACATAAGCTTTCACTTTAATATCTACAGCCTTGCTAGAAGTATACCCTGCCTTCTTCGCTACTACTTTAAAATCACCTGGTTTCATAAACTCATATAGTGCATTCACCTGTGTCTCATTGATGAAGATTCTAGCACCTTTCACTTCTTCCCCTTTTTGGCTTTCTACCTTTATAGATACCTTATCACCTACATAGTAATTCTTCTGTTCAATTTTTACGACTAACTCACCCAATTTTTCATCATCTACCACAGCATTATCATCGCTACTACACGAGGCTAATAATGATAGACCTAGAAATAAAAATAAAATTCTCTTCATAACTTTTTTAAATAAATAATCTTAATTACAAATTAACAAAATTCACTTTTTATTAACTAAAACAAATCAAATATGACACATATCAATTGCATAATTTTTAAACAAACCTCTCTAATTGATAGAATTTTAACGAAAAGAAAGCCTCTAACAGAGAACAAATAATAACACTCATCACATATATCAGAACAATTAATTATACTATTCAAATATTTCACACACTACTTCTAACCGACAAGTAGTCAAATTCTTCTTTAAAAAAATATTTTACCAACTATTAATCAACTAATTAACAACTAAAAAAACTCTTTAAACCCTATTTTCAATCATTGTACTTATTATCATTACTTTCATTAGAAAATGATGAAGATAATTCCTATCTTCATCTAACGATAGAGCCAATAATTACTTACTTTTGTTATAATAAAACATTACTAATTCACCGATTATGAAGTTTATCCCTCTAGCAGAGATAAAGCACTTATTACCAGAGGACTGTTGGTATAAGCATGAGAATCTAGACTTGCCGATCTTATATTACGAAGGGCACCAGCAGTGGGAAGACCCGCTAAACCTAGATACCATCTCTGCCCAACATTATACTGATGACCTTATCCCGTTTATTCTTATAAATGGCAATCTTACTGTACCCCAAATTTTCAATGCTAATACAGAGATTTCTACAGGACTAGTCGTACTAGGTAGCCTTACTACTAATAATATAGCAGTAGGAGGACAAGGTATCTATGTCAAAAGAAATCTAAGAGTAGCAGAGGTATTCTGGGGTGATTATAATCATGGAGAACTTATCGTAGGAGGTACCATACGCGCTAGACTGTTTATCAATACAGACTATGGTGTAGACGACTATCGCTTCAGTATGAAAGATCGCATAGAGATAGACTTCTTGCTAAACCATGACTTAGAACGAGACGTAGCAGAGCCTACAGTCCTATTCCATTTGATCAAACCAGAATTCTTATATACACGAGAGGAACTAGATGATACCATATATTCTTGGGCGAATTGGTTGCGTACTGATGCTATTTTACAATCATTCGCTCAGAACCAATCCATTCTACTAGAAACGCCTAATCCTGCCTATGCAGATGAGAAGTACCCATTTGCGTTTGCGAATAAGGAGGTGAACCTAGACAACCTAATGAAGCTAGCAGGTGGTAGCATCTTTAATCAAGATCATATCCCTACTGGAGAAGAGATCGTCATAGACTATGCAGAAGAAGATATGTATAAGCGTATCTCATTTACGAATGGGAACTCGTATACTACATCTGTGTACTTCCAGTACCAAGACCTATATGCTATGCTAGTTACCATAGAGAAAAAAAAATCTCTACTGCCATTCTCTAAAGACTACGCCTTACAGACCTTCTATAGATACCCTACGGAGCTAGATCAGACTTGGCAACCGATGGTGAATACCAGCATAGCCGAATCGCTGACCATCGAATGGGAGAAACTATTAGTAGAATACAGTGATATGATCGGTATCTATAATAAGAAACAGAAGATCATCACCGTAGCCAACTTTAACGATATCATGAAGCGCCCTGTCGTACAGCGACTAGGTCAGCGATACTATGAGAAGGAAGACTCTACGATATACTACTGTGGACAGCAGTGGAGATTCAGACTAGAGGACAGAGCTGCAGGTCATGCTCCACGTATCACGATACAGAACTACCTCGGCAAAGGCAAAAATGGAGAGAACCAATACGAGTACTTCCACTACGAGCTAGAGCAAGACCCTGACCCAAAAGGCAAGCCGTACATACAGCTGTATTACCAACGTGAGATCAGCCCAGAGGCAGATGTATTTTTCTTAGAAGTATCTACGCGCAGACGTATGCTAAAAGCGATTAACTACTTCGTCTATCTACAGAAGTACATCGAACGCGTATGGATAAAAGAAGAGGTCATCCTCACTGAGGAAGAAATAAAACTACGCGAAGCTAAAGAGAAAGGTAACACCTATCTTAAAAGCATCCTAGGACACCGATAATAAAAAACGAGACCAGTGGTCTCGTTTTTTTTATTATGTTTAAAATTTAGATAGAATCTTCTATTAATACTAACATTTAAAGAACTATCAACCCAATAATCTATATTTAAACTTTCTCCTAAAACTAGTTCTACCTCTTTTGTTTTCTTATAATCAAAAACATCATTTCTACTATCTCAAAATGAGGTTCTACAAATACTTAAATTAATTAAATTTGTAAACATCACCATTACGTTTAAACTCCTCTAATAACATTATTGCTTCTGTATGTGACAGCTTACAATGTTGAATAAACATTAAGTACACATTAGCGTATTCGTTATAAATGTTAGTTGCAAAAATGCCTGTATCATCACTTCCAATGACTATTGGAGGTACTCCCTCTCCTTCTTTTTTCCACTTAACCCAATTCCACAAATGATAGGTTCCGAAGTTTTGATGGAAACCTATACGAACATTACTCATAGGTAGTGTTTCAATAACAATCTCATTTCTATTCATCATCCTAAGAACAGCTTTCTGCACTGTGCTTACTCCACCTAACGATAGAAACTCATCTATTTGAACCTCTAGTTTTTTATTATACTTTGCATCATATTCCTTATTATGATAGTCCTCATAGATAGTTCTTACCTCTTTAGAAATTGTTTTTTTAAGATTATCAACTAACTCTCTCTCATCATCTAAAGGTATAATATATGATTCTATAGATTCCCCATGAAAACCAAAATGTATAGGACAATAACCTCTAACCTTCCATCCTTCTATAATTATTTCTATAGGTAAATAATTGCCATAAATCTCAAAATACAGTGACTCTGCTTTGTTTTTAATTAAATTTAGTTTAGAATACAGAGACTCAATTTCATACTTTTTAATCACATACGACAAAAAAACAAGGTCATCAAGATAATCTCCGCTACGCATTAGTATCTTATCTCCTACAATACCTCCCCAATAAACAGCATCTAACCCCAACGCAACAGCATGTCCTATACGATCTCCATGAGTCAATTCACAAAACAAAATAGCTTCATAAACAGCCCTAATACCTGTAACTATGTGATAAAAATCTTCTCCTGCATGATAGGTAAAGTGTTTAATACCCGAATTACGCATCATTCTGAATACTGGACCAAAAACTTCGGGAGGGGTATCAAACTCACTTGATGCTGCATCCACCCCTACCATTTGTTCTTTAAATTTTGTATCGTTAATCATCGCACTTCTAAGTGCATGCCCTTTTTTAAATAATTTCTTTCTTAAACCATAATATCTAACATAATCATCCCTGTCTTTTTCCTTTTCCTTTTCTTTTATAAAGTGAGCTATTAGGCATAAATCTGATTGTACTGCAGATTGTTTCTCAAAACCACTCCAACCTTTATTTATTTTACTTACAGATTGGTACCATGCATTATCAGTATCTTTAGGAGACACCCTACCTTCAATAAATTTTAAATAATTAAGATCATTACCCGCAAACTGGTAAAAACGTCTATTAAAACTACTTTCACTAAATTCTCTTAATTCATTTAATGTAATCTTCTGAAACTGTTCAAAGCCATTCTGGTGTAGCTGATGCACTAATAATCTATTACTTAAACTATAAACTAATAAATAAGAATATAATAATTTAGCGACACACTCATTCCCATTCCTTAATTCGATAAATAACTCCGTCAACATTAGACATTCTAAAGAAGCATAGTTCTCTTCCTTAATATCACTACTACCGTCAAAAATACCTTGATAGGGATGACCTACCTTCGTACACATCTTATCTTGATTTATAAATACATCAGACCACAAACTATCACATGACTTTGTATACTTCCCTACTCCTTTAATTGCCATTAGATATTCGTATAGTTCATTTCTTAGTGCTTTAGCAAGAGTTAAGTATTCAAATACTTTCTTAGGGGTAAAGAAAAGCCCCTCCTGACTAAATTGTTCAAGAGGTTTTTCTTTTCCATTTACCTTTTCTAAGTTTTTGCTTATTTCAAAAGGATACTGTATAAAATCCTGCCATACCTTATCTGCTTCTAAACTGCCATTAAGGTGAATATGTAACTCATCTAATCCTCCCCATTCCTTCACTTTTTTTTCCAACTGTATCAAATGTGGAGAAAGCAACATCGTATATTTTGTATTAGGCAAAATATACTCTTTCCATAACTTCTCTCTATCTATAATAAATAATCTGCTCAACTTAGAAGCTATTAGAATACCTGGAGGGATAAATGTAATCGTCTCCTCCCACTTAAAGAACATTTCTTTATTCACATAAAGACGATTATCACGTAGCTCTAATAACTCATTACTTAGATCACCTAAACCATCCGAAAGTAAAGTACAATAAGATTCAAAATAAGCTTTTCTATCTTCCATCTGTAGCCTATACAAATGATCAGGCTTACGTACATTATTTTTACGTAACTCTAATAATACAGACCGCTTAATCTGTTCTATTTCCACAAATTTACCCTCACATAGATCATCAAAAGCTTCCGTATTATTAAATAAATACTTTATCATACTTGATCCTTATTAAGCATTGTTTCTATCCTCCTTAAATCTATCAACACAATACTTAATCAACTCTTTCTCTTCAGAAATGCTAAGTACACCTACTAACATGCTAAGCTCGTTTACTATACTAAACTCTTCAAAAAACTTCTCTACAGTAGGAACACGATAACTAACTCTCTCATACCTTCTAATAAAATTATCTCTCTGTATATGAGGCTTAATTAATTGATATACCTTTTCAAAATCCACTCCACTGTCATCATAATTTACGTTAAGATATCCCTTACCTCCATCAGGCAATACTTCCTTTAAAGCAGCTAGAACAGCATATTTATCAACTTCATGTAAAAAGGATTCATTATCCAATCCTAAAAACTTACTAATCAATTCGAGTAATTCTTCATCTACATAAGCTAATAATAATGGACAAGATAAGAACCATTTAGATAAAGCTAATTTCTCTTCATATTCATTCGGATTATTCTTTCCCCAGCCAATAATCTTCTTAATATTAAATTCAAATAAATCAGTACTAGCAGAGACATTATTAATATTCAAGCTTACTGAATCTAGTCCATTCTCTCTAACATCTTCAATAATTACTGCATTAAAGAACGCTACTATTTGCAATTCAAAAATTTCTCCTAAACTATTACCTTCATGTCTTATCCCTTTTAATGAATTATAAAAACGCGTAAATATTTTACCTAAAATATATGAAGGGACTCCTTCAAGCTGTTTCTTCTCAAACCAATCTTTCATGCATTTATAAAACAAATCTAATTCATTATCCCATTCAAATTCTAATTCACTATACCCTATATAATCTTCTAAATCATGAGTATTATTATATTCAGCATCAAATAAGTCATTATTCATATTAGATTCATCAACACTATAGTATCTAACTTGACTCAACTCAATCATTGTAGTAATAAAATTTGTTTCGTTTAATACCCCTATTTCATAACGTTTCATTAGTTCTCCAATAGTAGAAAATAGCGAAACTATAGAGTAGAAAACTTTAGAAGGTTGCTTATAAGAGAATTGCCCGATAAAACAAGGGATATATCCTAATGTCTGTTTAAGAATACTTTGATCACTTAATACATAATCTATTCTATATTCAGATTCTTCCTTTCCTTTTTTTCTTCTCTTCGCCAATCCGTATAACGGAATAACTCCTAAATCATTAACATCTTTTTTATTGATAAATTCCCCATAGAGGCTACATTGCAACTGATTAGAACTATCTCTAAATACACTATCAGAAAGCAACTTTGAATTCTTAATGATGTTATTCAATATTACATACTCCTTCTCTCCCTGTACAAAGTTTCTCAAATAAGCAATCTTATAAAAGTACTCAAAGATTAGATATCTATTCCCTCTATCAATATGATCAGAAAACAACAAACTACTACTAAACAACACAGCATTAAAACTATTATCTAATGTAGTCGGTATTAACTGATACGAATCCTTCAGTTTACCTTCTCTTACTAGTACATCTAAAATAGTTGGAATAAAATAAACAGAGGAATCCTGTAGAATATTTACATCTACATGTTTTTCATATAAATCTGATAAAAATACCCCCACTAAATTAGCATTATCACTTCTATCCGCATTACCATGTTCAAAAGGTGCTAAAAAATGAACAACTGTACGCAAGGGTTGACTCAATAAGAACTCTATAAATGTAGCTCGCTGTAAAGGACTGTTAATTCCAAACTGTTTAAATACCATCTCTAAAAAAGTTTTTAGAGACAACAACTCATCTTCACCAACTTGCTTTATAAATATTTCAGACTCCGTTTTATAATAATCATACAACGTCTTAAGATGGATACGATACTTTGGTTGCATAATTTTAACCAAATACTGAGAAGTCAAATCTGTAACTAAATCAGTATATTTCTGCATATTCACCCTAGATTCTTCTTCTGTTCTATAACTTGTTGAGCATTCATAAGTAATTAATTTGTCACTAAAATTACTCCACTTCTTATCGCGAATCAATGTATTATAAAGCTTTAAATCACCACTAAGTATAGTAATCAGCTGATCAGTAACAAAATATTTACGAATAGTCTCTAATACTGCATATCCTTTCGTTGAATCTACATCAATATCATCGAAGAACAGCACAAAATGTTCTTTCTCCGATATTTTTAAAGACAGTTTAATAAAATCAGAGAAATTCTTTGCCAACTTACGTGCTGCCCCAATTGATGATAACTCCTTATTCATCACATGCTCTGCATCTGACCAATCCCCCATACTAGAACTTCCTATACCATCTATAGAAGGAAGACCTTTAGCTAACTTACCTAGAGATTCTTTCCAATCTTTTCTTTCCTGCTTAAGGTCTTTATCTAAGGTGCAATCATTCTTGTCAAACACCTCTTTGACTTCATCACAGATACTAGATATAACATTTAAAAACACATGTCCTTTCTCCTCTACTAAAGTAGGATCAACTATATTCAAAGGCAACAAAGCCTTATTCTTTTTAAGCTCTTTTTGTATTGATAATAAAAAGGATGTTTTACCACTACCCCTAGTTCCTAATATCGTTATTGTATTATGCTTATAGGTCAATCCTTCATCATCATTCTCTTTATACTCTTCTTGAATCTTAGAAATAAATTTCATTACATTCTCCCAAGCTTTACTATGGATTACATTTTCTTTCTCAAAGCTTTTTGCATTAGAACTATTACTTAAGTCAATAGTTATTGTTTTGTTTTCCATATTTAATATAGTTTATTTCGAATATTTAAAAATAAGAACAAAATATCTACATGTTTTACGGTATTCCGTAAAACCCCTCTTTTATTTAGGGAAGGTACATAGCTGAGAGTCAAAAATATATTAATTACTAATATTCAAATAACTATAAAGTAAAGTCTATAACAAACATACTATTCTATAGACTGTGTTCATTATGCAATACAAGTGAGACCTTTCCTATCGTCAAGATGACATACTACATGGATAAAGAAAGATGTCAACGCATTGCGGTAGACACAAAATATTGCAAGGCATATCAATGAGGAATAAACAATATCTGTCTATCACATGTAGGCATACATTATGTGACACGGATGATAATCCGTCTCTACTTTGATATACAAGACGCATCAATAAACAATATCTGTCTATCACATGTGGACATACATTATGTGACACGGATAATAATCCGTCTATACTTTGATATACAAGACGTATCAATAAACAATATCTGTCTATGGCAGGTGGACATACATTATGTGACACGGATGATTATTCGTCTCTACTTTGATATACAAGACGCATCAATAAACAATATCCGTCTATGACAGGTGGACATACATTATATGACACGGATGATAATCCGTCTCTACTTTGATATACAAGACGTACATTATTCCTCATTAAAACTAATTTCCCTTCATCACGTATAGCTTCACGGTGTATTGCATCGGGATTTTCTTACCTTTTAGAGAGGCAGGTTCCCAGGCATTCATGGTTACTTTATCGATTAATTGGATAAGGTGGACTTCCATTTCCTTGTCGAAGTCACTGCGCACTACCTCGATATAAGATGCAGTACCGTCAGGCTCTATCATAAAGTCAAAGATAACTGAGCGGTCATAATCCACAGTATTAGTAGGAAATTTCTCCTTAAAGACTTTGGTCAGATTACGAGATAGCTGCTCGATACTGATGCGAGAGCGCACAGGAGTAGCCTCCTTACTATAGCTCTTGGTAGTCTGATCGCGATTAGGAGGAGTGTTATCCTTCTTCACTTGAGCGGTGATATCAGCAATAGTCAGTAGTGTAAGCACAGTAGACACTAGTAGTATTTTCTTTTTCATAAACAATTTGTTACGTGCGATTTAGCACTGTGTTTTTATTTCTTTTTAGCAATACCTAATTAACTGTGATATCCCCTATTTATTATATCGTAGTTCAACATTCTCAGTATGTACTCTTAAATTAATTAAGACTAACACACACTTCTATCCCTAATATAGCCTATCTTTAGCTTTACATACATAATCAAACACAACTATGAATAAGTTTATCCTACTTATCGCCGCACTATTCTGTACGATATCTTATGGCCAGAAGGTCAGTGACACACCTCTATCGGAGATCACGGCTACTTATCTAGAGGTAACCGTATCTGGAACTCCTCTATCAAGTAAACACTATGCCAACATAGACTATGGACAAAAGGCGAATAATAAGCAACTCAAGAATGACGATGGTACACCTATGATTTTTAATTCAGTTATAGATGTGATGAACTATCTAGACAGTAAAGAATATGAGTTGATTCATATCAATAGTAACGTTGTTGATGGATTTACGAGAACCAACTACTTTTTTAGAAAGAAGAAGTCCACTGCGTGTACATGTACCTCATCTACTCCTATGATACCTGCATTGGGATAGCCTAATCCTTCCTAATTCTCATTTCCCCTATCTCTAGGTGGAGCGATGCGCTATGCCTATTAATGAACCGATATGGAGATAATGACTCTAAAATCCCTTTTTGCCTCAGTATGCCTGACTGAAACTAAAACAACACACTGATAATCAAATCACAGCAAGACTTCATTTTTATCTCGTTCGGAAACTATTCGGAGAGTAGCAGTGATTACTTGGATTAGAAGGTGTTTTACCGAACTATAGTAAATCTCTATCCGAACCATCTCCTTACTTCATCAATAGTTGATCTGAACCATCTACACCTCATCACACAAAAAAATAGCGATATAGGCTCTCTTCTACATCGCTATAGCCGTCTCTTAGTACCTACTGATCGCCTCTAGCACCTCTTGTTCATCTAGATTCGTATACTCACAGAACTCCGTGTAGCTGACATAAGCTTCCTTAGGTTTGCGGTAGACTGTCTTGATCTTTCGCAGCAGTCTTAGGGACGTCGAATAACTCTTACCCGTGATAAGCATAACATCTTTTGGGTAAATACAAAATCTCGTTGGTTTTCTTCTCATAACATTTTACTTTTTTGATGGGTTTATAATTAGGGCACAAGATAGCATAAGCGGTCAAAAAGAGCAGATAAGTCCAGCTCTAGTCCATTTATTGAACCACGTAACGAAACAAGAACAATGTTTCGAATACAAATGCACTTCTCTCGCTTTTGACAATATTTGAATAGTTACATTAATCCGTTTTTGAACGGTATTTATCCTTTTATTTCTTCTAGTAAAACAAGCCTTATAACTGATTAAATAAGGTATTGTAACCATTTATAAACTACCTAAAACCAAAACCCCTTGTAATCGAAACTTTGTTTATAAAGTATATTTTTAAATGGATTCTCTTTTTTAAATTTGATACTATTCTAAAGCTATTTATCAACTTAAAAAAGACAATATGAAAAACATCAATTACATCAAGCATCTCAACTTTTGGTTCGAACTACTAAAGGATAATCCTGCTGTAAAACCACCCCATGTTAGCTTATACATCGCCTTATTCCAACAGTGGAACCTCAACCATTTTACAGAAACATTTATTATCAATCGTCCTGAACTGATGAGCCTGAGCAAAATCGGGAGCAAGACTACGTACAGTAAGTGTCTCCAAGAGATGGTGGACTGGGGATGGATAGTCTATACACCGTCTACGTCTAGCTATAGCAACTCTGTGATGAAGATCATCTATACTCTGGATATCGTAGAGCGACACAAGAAAATAAAGAAGGCTAAGTCTGATACGTCTAGTCCAAAAAATGGTACAGTGCACCAGTCCACTACTTGTCCCGAAAGTGGGACACTAGAGGAGGTCAGCACTTGTCCCGAAAGTGGGACAAGTCGTGGACTAGTAGTGGGACACATATATAAAACAATAAACAATAAACAATAAACAAAAACATATAAATATAAATAATTCAACAATTTCAAAATATGATGAAGCGCTATAAAACTAGTTTAGAAGACACATACGATTTGGTTGAGAGAACGAAGCAGTATGATTTTAATACCTGCTTATCTTATATCCTCGAAAGAGGAAAAAAATTATATGGAGAAGAGTTTATCATTAATCCGTTTCACAAAGATGCACTGTACAAAGTGCTTATCTATGCCATAGAAGATCACGCTACACTAGAGAAATTAGATTTATCGCTAGATAAAGGTTTGCTCATCATGGGGGCTCCTAGTAGTGGAAAGACTGCTGTGATGCAGCTGGTCAAACCTTTTTTCTCGAGAAAGAAACAGTATGATATCAAGACGTGTCGCTCACTCTCGCATGATTTTATGCAGAGAGGATTCGAGACGACTACGCGATACGAAAACATCAATGCAAAACCATTCTGTCTAGATAACCTAGGCAAAGAACAAGTAGCAAAACACTACGGGTACGCTTGTGAAGTAGTTACGAATATCATCGAGAGTCACTATGAGCAACGCTTTGATCAGACGTACCCTCGCATACATATCACTACCTCACTCTCTCCTACTGAGATAGAGGATAGATATGGACAGCACTTTCGCAAGATGCTACAACAGCTATTCAATGTTATCGTGATAAAGTGATGGGAATTGGGGAACGGATATCGGGGAACGGGGAACCGATAAACAGGGAACACCCCATGGGTAGGTAAAAACAATACATTATGTCTAAATGTGTTGATACCATCTTTCTTTATCCATACAGATTGTCATCATGACGATAGTCCAATTCATTTGTGGAGTTAGGGAGATAGTAGGCTTAAGTTGCATTTATTAAGAAACAAAAAAGCTAAAAGGATATACCCTTTTGGCTTTTCAAATGTTCAAATAATTAATCTTATCACTTACACTTACTATATGAACATTAGATAACAAACTTACGATAATCAAACGAGTCTAAACTAATAGTACCTCTATCTTTCAGACAATGAAAGATTCTTTTTCACAGCAATAATAATTTTCAAAATGCTAATATATACATATATTCAAATATATTTTAACATTTTAAACAAAAAATAATTATTTATTTAACATTATAAAATAATTAATTCAGTATGAGGTGTTTATGTTTATAATCTGTGATACGTTGTGTGGCTAAACGTTGTCGGCTGTATGTAATACAGCCCTACGATGGTGTCGAATAGACGTGGTATGCTGTGTGGCTATATATTGTCGGCTGTATGTAATACAGCCCTACGATGAGGTTGAATGGATGTGGGATGTCGTTGAATAGATTATCTCTAATCACCTCCGCCTCCGCAACCTCCACAGCTACTACCACATGAGCTACCGCATGAACTACCAGAGTCGCTACTACAGGTGTTATGAGAGCTACTACTAGAGCTACTAGAGTCTGTACCCCAACTATTGCTAGAATCAAATACATTATTATGCTTACTTCGATAATATAACTGTGGTAGTTAGAGCTGCTCCTAGAGCTGCCATACCTCCCTCTACATAAGACCACTGCCAGTTGTTTCCTTTTGCTTTCTTAGGGATAATTCTTAACTGATAATAGGCTAAAACACCTTTTTCGATTAAACTAGATGATACTGCACTTATGGTAGAGATGGTAGTTACCACCATCACTATAGTCAGTATAGAAATAAGAAACACAGGCTTATCTCTACTAATACCAATAACTATACGCATAAATGCTAAAAAAGACATTCCACCTAATGTAACAAGTAGTTGAATAATCAACTGATTAATCTTATTTGAGTTACGGATATAACTAAACAGTGCATCTATAACAATCTTGTTATTCATAAAGACGGGTTTAGTCTTCAGCATATTCACAAGATCCTCATAATCTCTTATATCAGTCTCTTCAATACCTTTTAGTACAGTGGCCTGTTCACGGTTTTTCACAATACGACTCTGTATCAATCTAATCCTACCTTTAGGATCTAGCTTTAAATTCTTCTGTTCTATCAATTCGTGAAATGTTCCTATCACACCTTCACTAACTCCTCTATTCTTTAGATACATCACTTCATACGGATGTAGATTAAAGATAAATGACTCGTAACTACTATCTGTAATAATCTCTTGAATCCTAGTCTTACAATGGCGAACCATAAATATATATAACCCAATAAAGATGATTATACAGAATGGTAAGAATACTTCACTACTAATCTCTCGATAAATAGCACGCAAGGGATAAAATAAAATAATAGAGAGTGCTATAACAAGTACTACTGATATCCCTAATAGTCCATTATCACTTAGCTTAGATTTCTTTAATCGAAGGCTGTCATACATCGTGCGATACTCCCATATCTCTTTAGGTTGTTCTTCGAATGCTTTAGTATAGAGGGTGGTGGTCTGTTCTTTTGCTTCTCTGAATTTGTCTATCTCTGTACGGTTATGTGTAGAAGGGATATGCTGTATATCCTTTCCTAACAGCTTACAGAAGCGATTATAGCTCTGTGTGAAGATAAGGTGCTGATGCCATACGATATCGACAATATCTGATGGTGAGACCATCTGATTACAAGTGGCAGCGAGATACATAAACTTCTTGTATTCTAATATAGCTGATTCTGTAAAATGCTTAGTCCATAAGTTCTCTTTCGCTAAGCGCAATACGAACCCATACTCATCTGTCCATTTATCTAGTTGGAACGCTTCTATCTTTGCCCAAAGTTCTTTATTCATTCTCTTCTCGAGTTTAAGTAATATAGAGTTGGGGGCTTCTATATGTGTTATCAGAACTAAATGTAAGAAGAAAAAGTTAAACCCCTTTCTCTAATCACAACAATCTAACTCATATTCTAATGACCTTTGTTAAAAAACAGAGAAACTAGCAAAAGAAAAGTGTTACTTTGCAACTAGTAAAAAACAGACCCATTATGGCTAATAAACCACGTATAGCATTGTTTATCGGAATAATATGTATCTCTATATTCCCTGTGATTGTGAAGTTAAACTTGACTCCGAGTCTGGTATCTGCCTTCTATCGTATGGCTATAGCAGCAGTATTCGTAGTGCCTTATGCTATCTTTACGAAACAGATCAAGCTATATGATGCTAAAACAATGATCTTGATCGTGCTATGTGGAATCTTCTTCGGGTCTGATATCGCTGTATGGAACTATGCGATACAAGGGTCTTCTGCGACACAGGCTACATTACTGACTAACCTCGCTCCTGTATGGGTGGGTGTAGGTAGTTATTTATTCTTAAGTACTAAGCCTACGTCTAACTTCTGGATAGGTACAGTATTTGCTATTCTAGGGATGGTAGTCCTTATCGGAGTAGAGGTATTTATGGATTTCTCTTTTGACCTGCCTTTTGCCTTCGGGATATTGTCAGGGATATTGTATGCCTGTTATATCTTGATGAGTAAAAAGGTGCTTTCTACAGTAGGAGTTATCCCATTTATGACATATAGCTTAGTGGTCTCTTCAGTGTTCTTAGCGATAGTGAATCTAATAGCAGGTTCGCCTTTTACGGGATGGTCTATAGAGGGATGGGTGACGCTAGTGATACAAGGTATTATCTGTCAATTGTTAGCTTGGTTATTAATCAGCTACTCTACTCAGCATATGCGAGCTACTCGTGTATCGCTGAGTTTGCTAAGCCAGGCGTTGCTAGCGGCTATACTTGCTTGGGTATTCTTAGATGAGCAAATCACTGTACAGATGATATTAGGAGGTGCTATTATCTTATTAGGTATCGGAATTACTTTTATAGAAAAACCGTTGTTAGGAAGTAAAAAATAAAAGATAGTCTAGATTCAGAACGCTTATTTTTGTATATTTCAACTAGTTAACTATTAAAAAAAATATTATGAAAGTTGATTTATACACTAAAGCTATACTTACAGTAATAGCTGCATGCCTAGTTGTGATAGTATTTAAAGATATTTCTATCATCACTCCTGCACAAGCGAATACTCCTACTAACTTCACTCCTAGTGCTAATACAAGCTATGGATTAGTACCTCTAAATGCAGATGGTAGTATGAATGTACGTGTCAATAACTTCGACGAATACGCAAATGATGTAAATGTCCGTTTTAATGATGAGCTAAAAGTACGCATCACTAATTCTGAAATCAAGACTCAGGTATCAAGTGCATGGAGAGAAACATTCAAAGTAAAAATAGAACAGTAGTACTAAGTTCAAATACTTAGTAGTAGACGCAATGTGTTGCTATATACGCTTAGCGTGTCACCTTGACGGTAGGAAAGATCTCATACAAGAATTCTTATAGTATGGGATGCTTCCTTCGTCAGTATAACATTGCTTTTGGAAAAATAATTGATGATTATCTTAGAACCACACTGAGGCGTTATTCCAAATAATCTTTATCCCTAAACCTATAAAGATGATAGAGACTACTACTTTCATAAAAGTAGAAACTAAAAAACCAATCAGTGAGCCTGTAGCTGCTCTTAATGCTCTACCTTTTTCTTTGCTATTATAAATCAACTCTCCTACTAAAGCTCCGATAAAAGGGCCTATAATAAACCCTAATGGAATAGGTGCAAATATGCCGACTACGAGTCCGATATTGGTTCCCCATACGCCGTACTTACTCCCTCCAAATTTCTTGGTGCCTTGTGCGGGAATGATATAATCTAAAATGGAAATCGCTATCATCACCACAAAGCTAACCCACAGAATAGGATGATCCATCTCTACTCCCTTAGTCAAATATAGACATAGAATGCCTACCCAACTCAAAGGTAATCCTGGGAGCGCAGGTAGAATACTTCCGATAAGTCCTCCTGCTAATAATAAGATGCTAATCAATAATAGTACATATTCCATCTGTATTTTTTGTATTTTTGAGAATTAAAGATACAATAATCCAAGCTATGAAAAAATTACTCTTTTCAATTTTCTTATCGATAGTATTACTAGGTTGTCAGAATAAAGCGAATTATCAGCTAGACGAAGAGGCTTTATTAAAGGAGGAATTAGAGAAGATAGACTGGAGTAAGGTAGATACTTATCCGTCCGTAGAATCATGTGATTCTCTGACAGATAATCAAGCTAAAAAGGATTGTTTCTTTTCATATGTTACCCAAAATCTACAGTTAAGATTAAATGCGGATACTATTCAAGGTAACTTCGATCAACTGGATACTCTCAAAATACTGGTGACTGTACAAGCGAATTCTAAAATAGACTTTCAGCTATACGAGATCCCTGATAGCCTAAAAGGATTGACTAAAACAATAGATGATATCTTACACAAACAAAGTCAAGATTTCACTACAGTACATCCTGCTCTAAAAAGAGGTGTTCCTGTGAAGAGTCAATTCGTGGTACCTGTTGTCTTAAGTAAACAGTAATATTTTACTATATCTCTGCTGTTGTTATCTATTTTTTTACTTTAAATGTCAATACAAAGTAACTTCCGATACTGATCGGCAACACGATATTCAGTAGCCATATCAAGGTAGCAACTAAAGCGACAACCCACTGATTGACATCTAAAGCAGTGAAGATAAACATGGCAATACTCCCTTTAACGGCAAACTCTAGAAACTGAAAGTTAGGCAGAGAAGATGCCATCAGATAAATAGCGGATACTGCACATAAGAGCTCAAAATAAGGTATATCTACACCAAATAGATAATACAAAATCACATACTGATGGGTAAACGATGCATAGCGAAGTAGGGCTAAGAACAGATTCTTACGGTGTTTCTTCTTTGGTATCTCATTTAATAAATTGAGAATAGTCTGTATAGAATAGCCTTTTATAGCGAAGTTTCTGATAGAGAATAACAACGTAAATACAACTGCTATCACAGCGTATACAATGTACAGATACGTATTGGGGATAATCTCATGGAACTGATTCAGAATAGTCAATCCGATCAATCCAAAAACAATAGCGTAGATCACCTGCACCCCGTTACACACCATATTCAAGAATATAACACGAGGGGCATCTTTCTTCTCAAAATAAAGTGCCTTACCAGCGTACTCTCCTATTCCATTTGGGGTAAATATTCCAAGTGTCAAAGCACTCAATACTTGCTTAGCAGCTTGTCCTACTGAAACTGGTTTAATTAATGAAGAAAGGTTTTGCCACTTCAGAATCTCTACAAAACGGTTAGAGAATGTCAAGAACATCAACGCAGCAATAGCGAGGTAATTCTTAGGCTCACTCACCACTTCTCCTAAAATATGGAAGTCCAATGTCTCATCATTTGACAGCTGATTATAGATGTAATAAAAAGCAGCGCTTACTACTAATATTTTAATTAGAAGTACGAGATATTGCTTAGTTTTGTCAGATAGTATCTTCATTGCTACAAAGTAAACGATATTTTTAGTGTGATAGTGTATCTAGTGCAAAAAAGTGACTACAGCTCCTATACAAAAGCTATGTTGCTAAGGTTTATAGCAAAACTGAACAGTTTTTTGGAGTAGTGTGGATTTCGTATCATCTTTGCATAGATATTAAAAACAAGAATAGATTGACAGTAGATAGAATCATATTAGGTATAGACCCAGGAACAACGATCATGGGATTCGGCGTGATCAAGGTGGTGAATAAAAAGATGGAATTCCTTCAGCTGAATGAATTGCTATTAGCTAAGTACGAGGATAGATATACTCGTCTAAGATTGATATTTGATAGAACTATTGAATTAATTGAAACCTTTCATCCTGATGAGATTGCTATCGAAGCTCCGTTCTTAGGTAAGAACCCTCAGTCTATGCTAAAGCTAGGACGTGCTCAAGGAGTAGCAATGGCTGCAGCACTGTCTCGCGATATCCCTGTGACGGAGTATGAACCTAAAAAAATAAAGATGGCGATCACAGGTAGTGGTAATGCTAGTAAGGAACAGGTAGCAAAGATGCTACAACAACTATTACCTGGGCTTAAAGAACTACCTAAGAATCTAGATAGTACGGATGGACTAGCAGCGGCTGTCTGTCACTTCTTTAATAGTGGGCGAACATTGGCTACTAAAAGTTATAGTGGCTGGGATGCATTCGTAAAACAAAACCAAAATAGAGTAAAGAAATAATGGCAGGTATCTATATACATATTCCGTTCTGTAAACAAGCGTGTCACTACTGTGACTTTCACTTCTCTACTTCATTAAAGAAGAAAGAGCAAATGCTAGCAGGTCTAAAACATGAGATAGCACTGCGCCAAAATGAACTAGATGGGGAAATCATTGAGACAATATATTTCGGTGGTGGTACGCCTAGTATTTTGGAGGTAGATGAGATTAATGACCTAATACAGACAATCTATAATTTATTTGAGGTTAATGAGAATCCTGAAATCACATTAGAGGCGAATCCTGATGATCTAGATAAAGCTACCTTATACAAATTAGCGGCATCTAAAGTGAACCGATTAAGTATTGGTATTCAGTCATTCTATGAAGATGATCTGAAGATGATGAATAGAGCTCATAACTCTACAGAGGCTATCGAATGTCTAGAGATAGCTACAAGTCTCTTTGACAATATCTCAATAGACCTAATATACGGTATTCCGAATATGAGCAATGAACGATGGCTATCTAATGTACAGCGTATATTAGACCTTGGTATTCCTCATATATCGTGCTATGCGCTAACTGTAGAGGAGCGTACAGCCTTAAATAAGCTAATCAAAAAAGGGGTTATCCCTAGTCCTGAAGAAGAAGTGGCTCATCAACATTTTATGCTGTTAATAGAGACTCTAAAATCGAATGGGTATATCCACTATGAACTGTCTAACTTCGCTAAACCGGGGTATTATTCTAAGAATAACTCAGCGTATTGGTTAGGTAAAAAATACTTGGGTATTGGTCCTTCAGCACATAGCTTTGACGGAGTACACAGAAGTTGGAATATAGCGAATAACAGCCTTTATATCAAAGATATTTCAGAAGATAAACTACCTAGAGAAATAGAAGAGCTCAACCTGACGGATCGATATAATGAGTATATCATGACAGGACTGAGAACAATATGGGGAGTAGACCTAACTCGTGTAGAAAGAGAGTTCGGTAAGACTTATCACGATTATCTAGTCAAACTTAGCACTCCTTTCTTAGAAGAGGAACTCATGCATAAAGAAAGTGATATCCTTACAATCACAAATAAGGGAAAATTCTTAAGTGATGGTATTGCATCTGATTTATTTTATTTAGATTTGAAATAAAACAATGAAAGCAACGATAACCTATTCAGATACAGACTATCAAATCGACTTCTCTAAGCCGATAGATATCTCTATCCCGCTTATCAATACTGACGATAACCCTATCGCATGGTATCTAGATAAGCCTGAGATATCTCCTGTAGTCGTAGAAGACTGGGTAGGAAAAGTAAGCGAAGGAAAGTCTTCGACTAACTTTAATAATATCGCCTTCAACCCTCATGGGCATGGGACTCATACAGAGTGTCTAGGACATATCACGTATGACTTCTACAATGTCAATGAGAGCTTAAAAGAATATTTCTTCTTTGCTCAACTTGTGACTATCTCTCCAGAAGTACAACAAGATGGAGACTGTGTAATCACATTAGCACAGGTAAAAAAGGCATGGACTGCTAATCATCAAAAAGCGATTATCATACGTACTACGCCTAATGAGCTAAACAAAAAACATAGAAAATACTCTCATACCAATCCTCCTTACTTATGTGCTGAGGCTGCTACCTTCTTAAGAGAACAAGGTATAGATCATCTACTTATAGATCTGCCAAGTGTAGACAGAGAAGAAGATGGCGGGCAACTACTCGCTCATAAGGCGTTCTGGAATGTAACAGATACTCGCCATCTGAACGATGATGCAAGACTAGAAGCTACCATTTCAGAAATGATATATGTGGATGATGAGGTAAAGGATGGGTTCTATTTTCTGAATATACAACTAGCTTCTTTTGTCAATGATGCTAGTCCTAGTAAACCTGTATTATATAAAATCATATAAACTATGGAACTAGATGAATTATACGACTATTGTTCTTCTAGACCTTACGCTACAAGTGGTTTTCCATTTGACGAAAACTTAATGACATTCCAAGTTGGTGGAAAGATATTTGCTATGATTGCCATGCACTTTTGGGAACAGGGTGATCGTAATATTATCCTCAAATGTGAACCTCAACTTGCAACTGAATTAAGGGAGGAATATGAAGATATTACTTATGGATATACCATGAACAAGAAACACTGGAATACGGTATATCTCAGAGGTAGATTTACACCTGATCAAATCAAAGAATGGATAGACCACTCTTATGATTTAGTCTACGATACTCTATCTCGCAAAGAACTTATACAACTCGGTAAAACACCACTATAACTATGGATGTACATATACTCTATGACTACTGCCTAAACAAAAAAGGGACAGTAGAGGACTTCCCTTTTGATGAAGAAACCCTGACATTCAAGGTGGGAGGTAAAATATACTTACTCCTAAACCTAACGAAATGGGAACAAGGGAACTGTTTTATCAATCTGAAGTGTGATCCTGAACGTGCAGAAGAATTACGTGCTGATTATAGTGAAATCACACCTGGGTACCACATGAGCAAAAAACACTGGAACAGTGTACACTTAGGAGGTTCTGTACAGTGGCCTCTATTAAAAGAATTAATAGATCATTCGTATGATTTAGTATTCAACAGCTTAACTAAAAAGGTACGTGAAGAGATTAACCTATAGTATTACTCTTCTACAAACAATAAAATAAATAAAACAATGAAGGTATTTATAGAAACAGATAGACTACTGATTCGTCAATACAAAGAAAGTGATCTAGCTGACTTTATAGCTATGAATCAGAATGATCAAGTAATGGAATTCTTCTTAGACAAGAAAACAGCTGAGGAATCTACACAGGCATATAACAATATGAAGAGTAAAATAGATACTCAAGGATATGCATTCTTCGCTGTAGAGGAAAAGAGCAGTGGAAGCTTTATTGGGTTTGTCGGGTTATTAGATATTACCTTTGATGTGGACTTCGCTCCAGGAGTAGAGATAGGATGGCGTATGCTACCACAGTTCTGGGGTAAAGGTTATGCTACAGAGGCTGCTAAAGCGTGTCTAGCCTTTGGTAAAGAAACTTTAGGGTTAGATAAGATCTATTCATTCACTACGACACAGAATAAGCGTTCGTATAATGTAATGGAGAAAATAGGAATGTCTTATGTAAAGAACTTTAATCACCCAGTAGTTCCTAAAGACCATCCTCTAGTAGAGCATGTCTTATATGAGATCAACTTATAGAAATCTCAGCAAGGTAATCTTCTATTAAATGACTCTGTAGTAAGTCCATAAATTCGTATAAAAATAAAGGACTTACTACAGAGATATTATTACACCAATAAAAAATCAATAGGTTTACATTCTTCAGAGATATAGTTCTATACCAACAGATCGTTTACTCTTTATTTTTCTCTAATAACTTATTTAAATCTGCAGGAGTCATAATAAAGTCACTCTGCTTAATAACGAAAGGGATTGTTACTTGAGATTTGACATGCTTTCCTTCTTTTACCTCAGGATTCCAAGTTCCTACACTCATCGCAATCGTCTTCATTCTTTCCTTGACATTGCTATTATCTACACCAAGAACGATGACTTCATTCACCTCTCCTGTATCAGTCAATAACAAACTAAGAACAAACTTAAATTCTGCTCCATTAAATACAATCTTACCACTCTCCTTAAAGAATGCCCTT
Organism: Myroides sp.; assembly: GCF_032073645.1. Taxonomy (NCBI): domain Bacteria; kingdom Pseudomonadati; phylum Bacteroidota; class Flavobacteriia; order Flavobacteriales; family Flavobacteriaceae; genus Myroides; species Myroides sp. Next base: position 14,569 of record NZ_DAMANB010000027.1, on the reverse strand, counting down.
AAGAAGTCTTCTTTAAAATCTCCTTGATACGTAGCTATCGTATCTTGAGGTGTTGTAACAACTTCTGTTGTGTGTTTATTCTTTGACTTTTTATTTTTTCTCTGAGCTACACTATACTGAGTACCTAATACAAACAAGGTAAAAACAAACACTAGTCTTAAGATTCTATGTATCATTCTGTTTTCTTTTTTAGCAAGTTCAAGATAAACAAAAAAAGAGAGCGATATGCCCTCTTCTTTGATTTCGTTATACTTCTAATATGGATACATTATTGGTAAATGTAAAGTTCATTTTACTACGAATCGGTTTGCCATCATACATAGCTGGGAACCATTTGGTCATCTTTCCTACTATATTCATAAACTCCTCTGACACGTTCTGTTGATGTCTATCATTATCAACTCCTTTAACTTGAGGACTTGTCATTGTGCCATCCTTCTCGATAGTCACCGTAATTGTGTATTTCAGTCTATCCCCAACAAAATTAGCTTCTCCATTGGGCCCTCTTTTCTTATTATACTCTTTCCAAAAAGCGTCTATACCACCTGGATAAGTCGCCATCTGATATAAGCTATCCTCTTTCTTTGCATAATATACTGGCTTACTATTACCAGATTTAACATCCGATAAATTAATATAAAAAGGTACCGAATATCGTGATGCTATTGCTGTTTTATCCTCTGTAGCAGGCTTCCACTTCTTTAGAGACTACACTGTACGTACAACCTCCTCTGATATAGATGAGTCTGTAATACCAGGCACAGTAATATTATCTACCTGTCCTGACTCTGTTACTGTAAAATTAATAGTGAAACTAAGCTCTGTCTCTTCTGTCGCTATCTCTTGGTTATTCTTATAAAAGGCTTTTACGAAATCATTCATAAAATGACCTGGATACTTAGCGTGCTTCTTATCTGTCAGAGAAGATACTTCATTCGATAGGCTATTTGCTACCACTTTATGCATCCCTCCTCCTAACCAAAGTAAGGTAGTAGATACAAGTGTTAGTATTACTTTAGTTGTCGCTGCATTGAATATTATATTGTGCTTTTTATTAACAGTTAACTAAGATATCTCTTATAACTATAACAAAAAAGCCCCTACATCACATTGACACTAAATTTCATTAACATCTGCTAATAATATAATTGGTAACGTATACTGTGAAGTAATCTTCTCTCCTTTATAAAAAGCTGGAATCCACGTATCTGCTGTTATCGTATAAATGATCTCTTTTAACTTATCGTTCTCTTCTGATGTAAAGTTACTGCGCAATACACTGACTCCATTAATAGAGCCGTCTTTCTCAATGGTTAATTCAAAAACAAGGCTAATATTATTACTCACCTTCTTATCAGGAAAAGCTTGATAGAAGTGCTTAGAAAAGTTTATAGATAACTGATCAGCACTCACACGAGAAGCAGCAGGTTTAAACTGTTTGTTATGCGTGAATTCAACAGTATCTGTATTGGACCTAGCACATATCAAAGCAGACTTAGGGGTATGCTCATGGATAACAACTCTATCTTGTGCAAACGAGTCCATAACTAAGGTAACGATAAAAATAGTGAAGAGGCACTTAAAATAATTAGTTCTCATTTTTTGTTTTAAAAATACAAATTATTCAAGTGCTACTATAAAAAAACCTGTCTTTTAACGACAGGTTCTATATGAATTTATTATAATTACGAAGAGAGTACAAAAGGTAGTACCTCCTTATTCAGATTATATTCATCTTCTAATAACTCTTTTAGTTTATCACTCTGAAGCATCTGTATAAAAAGAGCACCCTGAGCACGAAGCAATCTTTCTTCTTTATCAATACCAAGGTTTAACTTATAAATACCCTTTATTGAATCTATAAAGTAATTATATACATCATACTTTTCATTTCTAAGATTCTTCCTTACTGCATAAAAGGCGAAAGCTTCTACAAAGGGCATACGTATAGCTTCAGTATTTTTAATACTATTTAATCCTACACATACCCTCGCCGTGTACTCTCCCTTTGGGGTAATATTCTCTATACTAAAGAACTTAACTGCAACATTAAGTACTTCATCCATAGAGATCGTATCTTTTTTACTATTCTTTTTAATTACTTGAGCGTTATACTTCTTTACTAACGGACTAAAAATAGTATCCGACACCATCATAGATAGAACGCTATCTTGTGACAAAGTAATCTCTTTATTTGAAGCAAATGTATTCTTCTCTAAAGGCTCTGAAAAATTCACTACAAGGTAGTTCCAAAACAAACGATGCTTATTAATATACTCTGCTCCCTTCACAGTAGAGTCTACTTCTTTTATAGTTTTATGAAGACGTATCTCGCCTGACGAAAGCTCAACTTTCTCAAGTGCAAGAAAGTTACTGTAATCCTCTAATATCTCTTGTCCCATACTTGTTAGTACACCTCCTAATAAAGTCACTACGCAAGTAACATATAGCCTAAGTGATGATAATACTGTTGTTATTGGTCTCATGGTGTAGCTCTTTTAAAAGTTATTGGCAAAGTAAACACTGTACTTACTACTTCTCCATTCTGCTGTGCAGGAAGCCATTTTGGCATCGTCCTTAAGGTCTTTACGATCTCTTCTCCTACTCCTAGCGGATCTCTTAAAACCACTATATTCTCTAACGTCCCATCCGTTTCTACTGTAAACTGTATTACTACTTTAGCTTCACTCTCTTCTGAATAGGGATATGGATCTGTAAAATTTAGAAGAAAGTCATTAATAAACTTATTCATTCCTCCTGGATATTGAGCTCGCGTATCTGTCGCTTGGAATGGTCTACTACTTGTATCTGACGTCACTTTCTGATTAGTTGACTTGGCTTGAATAGCAAGTGTACCCACTAGTAAAAAAAGAATACAAGACAAACTGATCCCTACTCTATTTCTCCATGGACTATTGTTTTTTGTAATCATGATGAATCGCTTCTTTGTCAAGTTAAAGTTGAAAGAGCTCGTTACTTGTAACTCATGCTGTTTATAAGTCTGAGCTAATAATAACTGTAAATATGCTCCTGCTTCTTCTTGAGAAGAAACGCTCGAGTCATCAGCTAAAAACTCATGATTTAAGGCAATACACGTCTTATAATAATAGAATATTGGGTGAAACCAAAAGAACACTTTTAACATCTCTATTAATAGAATATCTAAGCTATGTCGCTGCTGTACGTGTACTATCTCATGTTGCAATATTTTATTGTCTTCTGACACTTCTTCTGTTATAGGAAAGTACACCGTATTTCCAAACGAGAAGGCATTTGTGATTTGACTAGATAAAACTATAGCTACATCATTGAACTCTATACTTGTTCCTTCTTGTTTTAACCTTCTAATTTTGATAGTTTCGACTACTAACTTAGATAGTGAGAATAATATACCTATCAGATATAACACCCCTATTCCATAAGACCAATCTATAGTAGAATTAACCTTCACCTCCTGTTTAGGAGTTTCCATAATGACGTCGTTTAACTCTTCTAAAGTTTGATTCCATGATACCATCTCCACATCTGTAGAAACAGTAATAAATGGTAAGAACAGTCCTATAAGCAATGTCCCTAGTAGGTAATATCTCTTAAAGTGATGTGCTTTACTATTCTCTAATACCAGCTTATATATCACTATTGAAGCAATGAGAATAAGTGTGATTTTGGATAGGTATAATAACATAGCTATTTCGTTTTTAACTGTTCATCTACTATTTTTTTTAATTCTTCTAATTCATGTTTACTCATCTTACTTTTTCTAGTAAAAAAAGAAGCAAAACGCAAAGCAGAGTTATCAAAGAAGTTCTCTACCATGACGTTAAGATGTTTTTCAAAGTAATCGTCCTTCGCTATTAAAGGGTAGTACTCTCTAGAGTTACCATAAAGTTTATAATCAATAAACCCTTTGTCAACTAATCTTTTTAATAACGTTGCCACTGTTGTTTGAGCAGGTTTAGGCTCTGGATACTTTTCCATAATATCCTTTGTAAATGCCTTCTCCATATCCCAAATATATTCCATTAGTTGTTCTTCTGTTTGTGGTAGTTTTATCATTCTCGTACTGTTGTAATATGTTCTAATATTCCTTTTTTATAATGCTTTACTTGTATTAATCTCCCTTTTATATCATAGATAAACCAAGATCCTGTATAGTAATAATGCAAACCTTTATTAGTTTTGACCAATACCGTTTTACCGATTGCTTCTACCTTATGATTAGGGTGATAAAAAGTAGTGTGAGCTATAGAATCTCGTATCACTTCTTTTTTATACAGCTTTCCATCTCGCTTATACCTCCAGGTTCCTTTCTGAAAACCCTCATTGTCGTATTTTCCACGTTGTACTTCCTGCTTTCCCTCGACTGTACTTTTAAACACCCAACGTCCTACCTTCTCTCCTTCAACCTTCTGATTAATCTTACAAGAACTGAAAGATACAATTATTACAAGACTAAGAATGAATACACTATACTTCATAACACTGATATTTGTAGATGTTGTTCTACAAATATAGAACACTTGCTTAGAAAAACAAATATTCACATCATTATTTTAAAAATAAGTACATAAAAGATCTATTTCTTATTAGTGTTTATTTCTAAACTAATGATCGTTTTCATTTGATTTGCTAGGGGATTGCTTGAGGGTTCCTTGCACCTTTCTTCGACAAAAGTACCTTCTGGGCAAGAAAACCCCTAGGAATCTCCTAGGAATCCCCAAGAAAGTGCAAGCTGAGCGTACATATCTATTAGATAGATGCTAATGGTATCACGCTAAAAGAACACGATTAAGTTCTAATACACAAAGTCTTTTTAATCGAACTAGAGGTATAAATAAAAAATGAACCATCATAAGATGGTTCATTTCATTGTATATCAACATTTTTTAAAAAAAAGAATATCCCAAAATAAATGACATATTGCCATAAGATGAATCCCAGTATGAATAATCTTTCAATACATCTCTTTTTGTACTAACTCTATACTCTACACTAAATCTATCATACTTATAACCAATACCGAATACTGCATTATTAGCAGATTTAACATCCAGGCTTTTATATGCTTCTGTGTTAGCCTTACTAAACTTAATACTTGTACTAGAAGCAAAATTAAACTGATAAGAAGCATTAATAAATATTCTTGACTTATCATTAATAAAGAAATAATATCTAACTCCAAAAGGTAGTTCAAAAGAATTATAATTCATTTTAATCTCTACTTCACCCTTTTCCTTAAAATTCACATTCTTAAAGGTAGGTTCTACTATTAAGCTCCATTTTTTATTATTAAATGGAAGCGTATACTCTAATTCTACACCGACTCCAAAACCAACTTTACTTCCTAAATTATGACTTTCATTACTAACACTATTATCAAAATCAAAAGTAGAAATAGATACCTGTGGACGCAGACTTAAATGAAGATTATTGCCGTCTTTCTTTTTCTCAAACAATTGTCTTTCATCTCCTTCACAATTATTATATTCCTGAAAGTACTTCGTTAATGGTTTAATTTTATACTCTAAATATTTAATTCTCTTCTTTAAGTCAGTATTACAACTAACGTCCATCCATAACTGACGTTTATAACTATCATTAGTAGCAATATTTCCATTTTCTTTACTCACCTTACTATTTTCCTTAATATACTTCTTATATACTAATGGAATAATCTCTTTATCCTCTTTTTGATAAAAGAATTTACTCTGATTATTATAGTATGTATACAATTTTGCCTTACCATCTACTAATAATTTTAAGAAGACCATTTCTTCCTTGTAGATTGGTAAAGAATCACTAGTCATATTTTGAAGTTTATCACTTGAAATATCAACGTTAACTTTATGTCTTTCATATTTACTCTTATTGAGAATAGAGAACTCTTTAGCATCCGCTAAAAGAATGTTCTCACTTCTAGCATTCTCATCTGCTTTATATAGAAAACTAGTAGGATTATTCATCCAATCAATATTTTTGATCAATCCCTCTACCCGATTACCATTATTATCAACATAATAACCTGGCTCAAAATTAATCTGAGCAAACCCTACTAAAGAAGTAGCTAAAAACAGAAAAACAAATAGTTTACGCATAATTCACACACTTAATAGATTGTTAAACAAATCTAAAAGTAATCAAAAGAAAATAATTACTTATTAACATTTTCAAACAAAAACACAAACTTATTTATATTGTCAAATAATAACAGTAGTAATTTCCATAAGATTAGTAAGTTTACTCATTGTTTCTATTCATAAATTAAAAAAGTCGAGAGGATATCATATTAACTATAAGTGTAATCAAACAAAAGTATATCTTTAAGACTTACTAAACACTTACAAATTATGATTAGAAATATTACTTTTTTCACTTATTTATTAGTTGCAATAAGCATAAGTAGTTGCTCCTCAGACAATACAACTGAAAACAACAAAACAATCACTGTATTAGAATCTTACAAAAAAATTACAACAGAAAACAACAATATTTTAATCTCCGAAATAACTTTTGAATACAATAAAAATGGTAATGTAATAAAACATTATACTGTAGATTATTTTAAGAAGAAAGGATATGAAAAGTTATTCTATCTAAATAAGTCAGAAACAAACTATACTTATAATACCTCTAACAAGCTTCTTCATTTAATAGAAAAAGATTCATTAGGAAAAATCAAAGAAGATGATGCTTTAGTATACAATGACAAAGGAATCTTAACTAAAGTACTTTCGAATAAGTATAGCAACTCTAACTATGAATACAAAACGAACAGTAATAATCAAATTTACTATGTATATCCTATAGCTTCAGAAAATAAAAGTAATATAGAATACTTATATGATACAAAAGGCAATGTAACCAGTGTCAAATTAGAGGGTTCTACTCTACCAAGAGAAGAATTTACATATGATGAAGCATATAATCCCTTTAAGGATATGCCTTTAAACTTATCAGTATTAGAATATCGTACTGCATTTTCTCCTATTAGATATAACTATACCCCTTCTAACAATATAAAGACATATAAAGGTGTTTTCTATCCCATAGAGACCAAGGAATATCAATATAATAAAGATAATTATCCAACATATACTAAGAAAATAAATCACAATGAATATATAACTGAAGAGTTTTTTAACTATAAAGCACTTACAGTAGAAAAATAATATGAAATAAAAGAGTTTAAATTTTCTAATGCCAATCATTTATAAACATAATAAAACGATAGATAAATATCATTAAATGCTACCTCATTACTATATAGAACAACTAAATAAAATATTAGGAAACTGTATATCTACTAGTATCTCAGATATACAGTGGGGTATAGAGAAAAATGATTATAACGCTTGTACTTTTACTCTAAATGATAAGAAATTTATATATAGAGAAGCTAAAGTAACACCTAAAAAGGTAGGTTATTTCGTAGCCATTTGGCAACGTGATTATGAAGGGAAGACTATTCCTTATCATATTAAAGATGATTTTGACTATTTTATTATATCTACTCAACAAGGGTACTTTCTATACCCCAAAGAAGAATTAGCTAAACTTAATATCATCTCTACCGAACAAAAAGAAGGCAAAAGAGGAATGCGTGTCTATCCTAATCTAGAGGCTGAAATGAATAAGCAAGCTTTAAAGACTTATCAATCTCACTTGCCTTTTTGGAATAATTTTTAAAGATTCTATAATAAAATACCATTAACAGAATAAATACTTTCCATTAAGCTTTTTTTATATATTTGTAATCAGACTGGTTATCACTGTGATATGAAAAAGGGAATTAGGTGAAAATCCTAAACAGACCCGCTGCTGTAAGCTCATAAATAATAACGAATCTAGTTATCCACTGTCGCATAGATGGGAAGGATATTCGTTATGAGTAAGTCAGAATACCTGCCATTCTAAAATAAGTTTTGATGTTTTCGGGGGATGAAACATAAGGCGTTCTATGATATAGTCATTGGCAACAATGATTTTGACGCATTTATATCTACTCCAAATGTCAAAATCAACTAGCCAAAAACTAATATGACAAAAACAAAATTACTAGTACTAACCACTGTGTTATGTATGGCGAATACTGCTATATATGCGCAGACACCTAAAGACAGTATCACTGCTCTAAATGAGATCGTGATACAAAAAGAAGTCTTTCGAGATCTTATACCTGTACAGACACTAGACGGAGCTAAACTTCAACGCCTTAATAGTTATAGCGTAGCTGATGCTCTACGATACTTCGCAGGAGTGAAGATCAAAGATTATGGTGGTATGGGAGGGCTAAAGACTGTAGACGTTCGTAATATGGGTACTCATCACGTAGGAGTATTTTATAACGGGGTACAAGTAGGCAATGCGCAGAATGGAATCGTAGACTTAGGTAAGTTCTCTTTAGATAATATTGAGACTGTAAAACTATATAATGGTCAGCGCAGTGCCATCTTCCAATCTGCTAAAGAGTTTGCGTCTGCTTCTACTGTATATCTACAAACTAAAAAACCTATCTTCCAAGAAGGAAAAGACGTAAATATATCAGCTAAATACAAGGCGGGTTCTATCCAATTAGTCAATCCTTCTGTGCGTACAGACATCAAAGTAAATAACAATATTAGCACCTCTATCAGTGCTGAATATATCTATTCTAATGGTGATTATAAATTCAGACAAAAACGCCATAATATAGATGGTTCTGTAGCTTATGATACTATTGGTCATAGACAGAATAGTGATATAGAAGCCTATCGAATAGAGAATACGTGGTTTGGAAAAACAGATAAAGATACTTGGCAAGCTAATCTATATTACTATCAGTCAGACAGAGGATTACCTGGTGCTGTTATTAAGAAAAGTGATGTTACTCTTGAAACAGAGAATATCAATGAACGTCAACAAGACAAAAACTTCATGGCACAAGGAGAATGGACTAGATTTGTTTCTGACAGATATCAATTCCAACTCAAAGGGAAATATGCTTATGATGAAATGCATTACTTATCGCGTAAGACGGTAGGCTTCGAAGGAGAAGAAGTAACTTATAATCCACAGTTTGACAATACCTACTTCCAACAAGAGTATTATCTATCCGCAGCACATCTATACAAGCTTACTGATATATGGGACGTGTCCTTATCTACAGATTTACAATACAATAAGTTAAACGCAACACGTAAAGGTCAAGGAACTCCGTTCTCTTATCCAGAGCGCTATACATTCTTGACTTCACTTGCTACTTCTGTAAATCTAGGTAAAGTAAAAGCTCAAGCTAATATACTAGGAACGTTTACAAAAGAGAGAGTACGTTATAACTTTGAGGCACCTGATCGTCAGTTTTGGGCACCTTCTGTGTTCTTAAGTTATAAACCTTGGGACAATGAGAATTTAGTCATTCATTCATTCTATAAGTATATTTATAGACTACCTACATTTAATGACCTTTATTATACCCAATTAGGTACAGCTAACTTAAAGCCTGAAGCATCTAGACAGGTTAACTTAGGTTTTACTTATAACAAACAGTTTCAACAGTCTCTTTTTGAAGAAGTACATCTGTCTGTTGAATCTTATTATGCTAATATTACAGATAAGATTATCGCTACTCCTACTTCTAGTATGATGAGATGGATGATGACTAATCTAGGTAAAGTAGAGAACTACGGAATAGAAACTAACTTAGGTACTACCCTAAAAATCATGGAGGACTTAAAGTTAGGAGTAAATCTAACTTATGAATATACGGTTGCCAAAGACAAAAGCAAGACACTATATGGGACGCCTTCTTATTACGGAGATCAGATACCTTATGCTCCTTGGCATTCAGGGTCATCTATTGTTAGTCTAGATTATAAAGATTGGGGGCTTAACTATAGCTTTATTTATGTAGGAGAACGCTATAATGGAAACAAAAACAATATCAAGCGAAATGAAATACAGCCTTGGTATACGCATGATATCTCCTTACTTAAAAGCTTTAAATGGCGACAATACCACTTTAAAGCAAGCATAGAGGCAAACAATATTGCTAATCAATATTATGAAGTTGTGAGTAACTTCCCAATGCCTGGACGTAACTTCCGTTTCACTTTAAGTTTTGACCTATGAAATTAAATAAAATAATATTCCTTGCTTTAGCATTACTAACATTAGTAAGTTGTCGCAAAGATGAGATGATATTCTTATCCGATAGTTCACAAGTATCTATTCCTGTTTCCACTAATAAATTCAGTGGTTTTTACCTGCTTAATGAAGGTAATATGGGAATGAACAGAGCGTCTATAGACTTATTTGAATATCACAACGGAACGTATACTAGAGATATCTTCTCAGAAAGAAATCCAAACATTACTAAAGAACTAGGTGATGTAGGTAATGATATCAAGATATATGGTACTAAAGCTTATGCTACTATTAACGTATCAAACTTCATAGAAGTATTTGATGTAGAAACAGGCAAACATATTAAGCAAATACATGTACCTAACTGTCGTTATTTAGCTTTTAAAGATGGTAAGGCGTACGTTAGCTCTTATGCAGGAAAAGTAGAGATTAATCCAAATGCAGAACGTGGTTTTGTAGCGGAGATAGATACCTTATCCTTAGAAGTAACTAGACGAGTAACGGTAGGTTATCAACCTGAAGAAATGGTCATTAAAGGAAATAAACTATATGTGGCTAACTCTGGAGGATACCGTGTTCCTAATTATGATACTACAGTATCAGTGATAGACATTCCTTCATTTACAGAAACCAAAAAGATAGATGTAGCCATCAACTTACATCGTATGCAAATTGATAAAGCTGGAGACATCTATGTTTCTTCACGAGGTGATTATTACAGTATAGAGCCTAACTTATATGTAATAGACTCTAACACTGATCAAGTGAAGCAGAAGCTTGACATCCCTGTATCTAATATGACTATGGATGATGACAAGCTATACTACTACACTACTTCTTATAAACATAACACAGGAGGTAATAATGTGTCGTATGGTATTCTTAATACATTGACAAAAAAAGTTATTACTGATAACATCATCACCGATGGCACAGAAAAACAAATACAGATACCTTATGGAATAGCTGTCAATCCTGAAACCAAAGAAATCTTCATGACAGACGCACAAGACTATATAGGTACAGGATTTGTTTACTGTTTCTCTCCTGAAGGAAAACTTAAATGGAAGACAACTGGTGGTAATATACCAGCACATATAGCATTCATTAAAAAATAAACCAATAACTAAATATGAAAACAAAAAGATTAAAACTAAGCCTAATAGCTACTCTATGCTTATCAGCTATTACTTTTTATAGCTGTTCGAGTGATGATAACACTCAAGAAGAAGAATTTGTTGACTCTATATCATATAACTATAGTGACGTAACTAAGGTATTAGACTTTCTTCCTGCTCCAGGTCAATTTGTAAATGACTTACCTAAATATGAAGTAGGTGATACTCAAGAAATAATGAATCAGAAAGCATTGAAAGCTATTTCTGGCGACAAACTATCTATGGTATCACTTGGAGGTTTTGGAGGATATATTGTAATGGGGTTTGACCATACCATACCTAATAAGGATGGCAGAAGAGACTTTGTTGTATTAGGTAATGCTTTTAAGAACAGTTCAGAGCCAGGTATTATCATGGTTGCTTTTGATAAAAATAAAAATGGTAAACCTGATGAAGATGAATGGTATGAAATAGCTGGTAGTGAATATAAGAACCCTAACACTATTCCACATTATGAAATAACATTTCACAAACCTTCTCCTGAGTTAGATGCTAAAAAAGGAGATTTTGACAAATACATTTACTTTGAAACTAATCAAGGTCAAAAAGGTTATAAACCTAAAAACCAATTCCATGACCAAAGTTACTATCCTCTTTGGATAACCGATAAAAAGATTACACTCAAAGGATCTAGACTACCAAATAATGCTTCTGACACTAGTGGAAAAGGTACTTACTGGGTTTTACCAGAATATGAATATGGTTACGTAGACAACCAAGTTAATAGCCATATAGATGCAGCCATCGATATTAATTGGGCTGTTGATAAAAAAGGTAACAAAGTAAAGCTTCCTGGAGTAGATTTCATTAAAGTATACACTGCTATGGATCAAGAGGCTGGTTGGTTAGGCGAAACTTCTACAGAAGTAGCAGGAGTAATTGACTTACATAAAGCCAAACTAAACGTTCCTACTAGATAAAATAATTAACCATTACAAATTATGAAAAAACACTTTACTAAGTTAAGTTCTATACTATTTTTAGGACTAACTTTACTAACAGCATCTACATTTACGAGCTGTTCTAATGATGATAATGCTCCTTATGTAATACCTACGTTTAATGGAACAGTTGAATCTGTAACTTTCGATGAAGTTACCATAGATCCACAACTGAACATTGCTAATGCTGTCTACAGATGGAAAGACAACGCTTCAGGAACTATTCTATCCAATGAACAGGTATTAAAGTACACATACAATACACCTGGAACTAGAGATCTAGTTTTAATAGTAGAACAAGGAAATTCTCATCGTTATTATACCTATAAAGTTGATGTAGCTAAAAGTTATAATTATAACTATGTTACACTTGACCTTTCTACTTTCAATCTAGCTGATGGTCAAGCTACTACAGGAGGTAAAATCTGGAAAGACACTTATACAGAAGATGCTGAACTAAAAAGTGATATTTTCAATTTTAAACATATTGCATATACTGACTATAACACATGGATGGGGTTCACTGTGTCTAATAGTACAGATAATAGCAATCAATACAAAGGTGATGGTTGGTTAGATAATCAGTGGGGAACAATGCCTCAAGGAGGAAGCGCAGGTAAATGCTCTCCTTTTTTGGTATCTTTTGCTGATCACAAACCCCACCCAACTCTTCTAGATCCAAATAAACCATTTGCTATTGATAGATTCTCATCTGTGATAACTATCGAAGATAACAACAATTCATACAGAGCTATAAGTGCTAACTTCGCAATAAGTCCTTGGCCATACTATGGAATTTTAGAAGGGGATGATTATGCTAATAAATTTAAAAAAGGAGACTACTTCGCTATTCATATTTATGGAGTTAGTAAAGATAAAAAACTTACTACTGCTAAACCTGTGACTCATTATTTCGTTGATTTTAGAGAAGGTATAAATGAAATAAATAAAAATTGGAATAAAGTAGACCTATCTTCATTAGGAGAAGTTAAGTACTTAGTATTTTTCTTAGAAACTACTGATGTAGGACAGTGGGGAGCTAATACGGCATTATATTTTACTATGGACAACCTAACAGTCGATAAAATAGACAAATAATTAACTAAAGAACAACTACTAGAATAGTTCTTTAAATCTTTAAATAAAAAACTATGAAAAAACATTTCTTAAGGTTAAGCACCTCTTTTATATTAGGGCTTACACTTCTTACTGCTACTACATTTACTAGTTGTTCTAGTGATGATAATAGCATACCATTAAGAGAAAGAGAATCATTAAATCTTTCTTCAGTTCCTTTAACGCTAGATACAAAAGATGGCAAAATATGGAGAGAAACATTTGAAAACACACCTCTAGTTGTTTCTCCTTATACATTCAGTCATAAAGTAAATGATTTTAGTGGTGTTAAATATTGGAATGGCTTTACTGTATCCAACAGTACAGATAAAGAGGATCATAATGACAACTTTCCTACTTACATGTATGGTACAATGGCTGATAACACTACACCATTCTTAGTTGCTAACACTTCAGGAGTTCCATCAGACCTAAAGAAAGGGGATATTATAGATACTGATAAAGCATTAACAGTAGTTACTCTTAAAGAGAGCTACTCTGCAGAATCAATAGAATTAGCATTAAGCCCATACACATATCACTCAACTCAAAGAGGAGATGCTTTTGCAAAGAAGTTTGTAAAAGGAGATTTCTTTAAAGTACTTGTTTATGGACTAGATAGTAATAAAGCTATTGCTACAGAACCAATAGAACACTTCCTGATTGATTATAGAAAAGAAGTTGACAAAGTAAATATGGACTGGCAAAAAGTAAATTTAGAAAAACTAACTAATATAAAATACCTGGTGTTTTATATAGATTCATCTGATAAAGGAGAATGGGGAGTTAACACACCTGCATACTTTACAGCTAAAAATCTTACAGTTTATAAAACCAATTAAACATCATTAAAAGGACTATGTACAATAGTCCTTTTTTATACCTTGTTCTATCCTTTAGATTAACACACCTAATAATGAACATCCAGATAATACAGTCACTAACTATGACTACAGATATAGAACAATTACTTACAGAATACAATAGAGCTATACAAGCAGATTTAAGGCCATTAGACAACTCCATCAGCATAAGTTCTAACTCAAGTACAGATAACGTCTCTAATGAAGCATTACTATATATAGCTAAAGTGAATGGTACACTAGCAGGCTGTATCGCCATGCACAGACTTACTGATACGACTTGTGAGATTACTAATTTAGGATCAACGTTAAAAGTTGGGGAGGAAAGTGTAAAATAATATCTTTGTGC
>NZ_DAMANB010000026.1:25187-55920 GCF_032073645.1 Myroides sp. | reverse complement strand
CCCGATGACAGATTAGCAATCTGCTCCGTTACCACTCCGGCACCTCTCCGTTGCTAAGAGAATTACTTCTCTAATGCGGATGCAAACTTAGCACTACTTTTGGTTCTATGCAAGCTTTTGAAAGAAAAAAACAACAAAAAATTACCACATAAAAACAAACCTATTCATAGTCAAGGAAGTAAACACAAATAAAAAAAACATTATTTTTTTATTTCTTAGATAATTATCCAAAATCAAGATATTTTATGTATTTTCCCACATCTTTATTGAGCCTTACAGAAGGTCTAAAGTTTTAAAACAAAAATCAAACTTAATTAATTCTATAAATTATGAGTAAAAAAGTAGTTATTGTTTCTGCTGCTAGAACACCAATAGGAAGTTTCTTAGGAAGTTTATCAACTGTACCAGCTACAGTATTAGGTGCTACCGCTATTAAAGGGGCGCTAGATAAGATCAAACTTGATGCTAATCTAGTAGATGAAGTATTGATGGGGAATGTAGTTCAAGCAGGAGAAGGACAAGCACCTGCACGTCAAGCGGCTTTAAAAGCAGGTTTGTCTAAAGAGGTAGCTTGTACTACAATAAATAAAGTTTGTGCATCAGGTATGAAAGCGATTATGCAAGGGACACAAGCTATTATGGCAGGTGATGCAGAAATAGTTGTAGCGGGTGGAATGGAGAATATGAGTATGATTCCTCATTATGTACACATGCGTAATGGTAACAAATTTGGTCCTGCAACTATCATTGATGGTTTACAAAATGACGGTCTAGTAGATGCTTATGACAATAATGCTATGGGAGTATCTGCTGACTTATGTGCTAGTACACATAATATCTCAAGAGAAGAACAAGATAACTTCGCTATTAAATCTTATGAGCGTTCTGCAAAAGCATGGGATGCTGGTAAGTTTAACAACGAGGTAGTTCCTGTATCTGTACCTCAACGAAGAGGAGATGCTATCGTAGTTTCTAAGGATGAGGAATACACAAATGTAAAATTAGATAAGATTACTTCTTTACGCCCTGCTTTTACAAAAGAAGGAACTGTAACTGCTGCTAATGCTTCTACTATCAATGATGGAGCTGCTGCTGTAGTAATCATGAGTGAAGAAAAAGCATTAAGCTTAGGATTAAAACCTCTAGCTTATATCAAAGGATATGCGGATGCTGCTCAAGAGCCTGAGTGGTTTACTACTGCTCCTGCTAAAGCATTGCCTAAAGCGCTTAAAAAAGCGAATGTAGCTATCGAAGATGTAGACTTCTTCGAATTTAACGAAGCGTTCTCTGTAGTTGGTATTGCAAATACTAAATTACTTAATATCGATCCAGAAAAAGTAAACGTAAACGGTGGAGCTGTTTCTTTAGGTCACCCTCTAGGATGTTCTGGTGCTCGTATCATCGTAACATTATTAAGTGTATTAGAACAAAACAATGCAAAAATAGGAGCTGCTGCTATCTGTAATGGTGGTGGTGGTGCATCAGCATTAGTTATCGAAAGAGCTTAATTTTTAATAATATATTCAAGATGAGTTTGATTAGTTCAAACTCATCTTTTATTTTTGTACTTTAATTCAAACCTATATTATGTTTGCATATTGCAACCTTGCCATTGTACCCTTAAGACTTGAACCAAGCGACAGAAGCGAAATGGTCTCTCAAGTCCTTTTCGGTGAACACTTTACTATTTTAGAAAGAACAGAGAAGTGGTCGAAAATAGAATTAGCTTTCGACAAGTACCAAGGTTGGATAGATAATAAACAATATCAAGAAATCTCTGAAGAAGATTATAAATACCTTCAAAACACATCTGTTATTCACTCTGCGGAGTTAGTAGACTTTATTTCTTCTAACAACAATCACTTAATGGCAGTACCTCTTGGTAGTTGTCTTACAGGATTAAAAAAGAACAGCATCAATACAGATAACTTCACTTATGAAGGACTGACTATCACTGGTCAATTTACAAAACAAACTTTTCTAAAGACTGCATTTATGTACTTAAATACTCCTTACTTATGGGGAGGGAAAACGCCTTTCGGAATAGACTGTTCTGGTTTTACACAAATGGTTTACAGAATCAATGGATATAGAATTCCTCGTGATGCCTCACAACAAGCAGCTATAGGAGAAGCCTTAAGCTTCATCGAAGAAAGCGAAATAGGTGACTTAGCTTTCTTTGACAATGCTGAGGGTAATATCATCCATGTAGGGATAATCATGGAGAACAACTATATCATACATGCTCATGGAAAAGTCCGTATAGACAGACTAGATCACTTAGGAATTTATAATATCGATTCTGGTAGACATACTCATAAACTAAGAGTAATCAAGAAAATCATTTAAGTCTATAGTAAGTTTAGGTCTCCACTTTTCTAATGGGAGCACAATTCATTACAAGGACTTATGTAATTGTTTTTTTATTAGCTATTTTATCCTATTTGGCTCAAAAACTATTCGTTAAGACAATAGAAACTATTTGATATTGCAAAAAAAATAAACGTATCTTTGCTGCAAATATCGACATATATGAATACTTTCGAGCAATTTAATCTACCGAAAGCCCTTGAAAAAGCTCTTAATGAGCTTAATATTATTTCACCAACTCCTATACAAGCTAAATCATTTCCAGTTATTCTTTCTGGAAGAGATATGATGGGTATTGCCCAAACAGGTACAGGAAAGACATTCGCCTACCTTCTACCTATCTTAAAACAATGGAAGTTTAGCCATGCTGAATCTCCTAGAGTAGTGATACTAGTACCTACACGTGAACTTGTAGTACAAGTAGTAGATGAAGTAGAAAAGCTTACAGCCTATATGTCTGTAAGAACATTAGGGGTATATGGTGGTACCAATATCAATACACAACGAAAAGCTGTCTATGAAGGTGTAGATATCCTAGTAGGTACACCTGGACGTATGATGGACTTAGCTCTAGATGGAGTATTGCGTTTTGATAATTTACAGAAGTTAGTCATTGATGAATTTGATGAAATACTAAACTTAGGGTTTAGAACACAGCTTACATCTATTCTTACAATGATGAAAGGAAAACGTCAAAATATCTTATTCTCTGCTACTATGACAGAAGAAGTAGACGAAGTACTTGACGAATATTTTGACTTCCCTGAAGAAGTATCTCTTGCTCCTTCTGGAACTCCGTTAGAGAATATAGATCAACAGATATATAATGTACCTAACTTCAACACGAAGTTAAATCTATTAATGCACTTACTTAGCAATAAAGAAGAGTTTAATAGAGTACTTATCTTTATCAACAGTAAACGTCTTGCAGATGTTGTAATGGAAAAGCTAGACGCAGCCTTTCCTGAAGAGTTCACTGTAATTCACTCTAACAAATCTCAGAACTTCCGTATGAGATCTATGGCTGAGTTCCAAGCGAATGAATTAAGAGGTCTTCTAACTACAGATATAATGGCTCGTGGACTTGATATCTCTGATATTAGCCACGTAATCAACTTACAGTTCACTGACTCTCCAGAACAGTATATTCACCGAATAGGACGTACAGGACGTGCTGATAAAAAAGGTACAGCTATCTCTATCGTAGATCCTAAAGAGGAAGAAGTAAAATTAGCTGCGGAGATTCTAATGGAGAAAGAACTTAGAGCAATGACAATACCTGAAGAGGTAGTCATTTCTGAGTCACTTATGGAGTTTGAAAAATCTAAATTAAAGTCTAAACAACTTGCTAAGATTAAAAAGCCAATAGAAAAAGGAGCAGCTTTCCACGAGAAGAAAGATAAAAACCAAAAGGTTAATCTTGGAGGTCCTGGTAAACGTAATCCTCGTAAGACTAAACCACGTAACAGAGCAGTAGAAGCTAAAAGAGCTGCTAAACGTAAAAAATAGATTACAAGTAAAATCATAAAAAAACGTGCTAAACTTAAGTTTAGCACGTTTTTTTTATATCTAAAAATATTCTCTTTTTAATCTCTTAAAAGAAAGAATACATATTTACTCTTTTATGTCTTCTTCTACAGCCTGTGGATTGTGTTTATACTTAAATATAATAGCAAACAATATAGTTACTACTAAAGCATATCCTGCGAATATAAGCCATGAATGTCTCCAACCTTCTAACTGTAAAGTAACATCTTCTTGGCTATATACAAAGTGATTCACAATGTACTGAGCGATAAGCATACCTATTGTTGCTCCAAAACCGTTAGTCATCATCATAAATACTCCTTGTGCAGAAGAACGAATATCTTCACTTGTCTCATTATCTACATATAGAGAACCTGATACATTAAAGAAGTCAAATGCAATTCCATAAACAATCATAGACAATATAAACATCCATACTCCATTTCCTGGATCACCTATACCAAAGAATCCGAAACGTAGAACCCAAGCAAACATTGACATCAACATTACTACTTTAATACCAAATTTTCTAAGAACAAATGGAATTAACAAGATACACAAGGTTTCTGAAACTTGAGATAACGAGATTAACGCATTAGCATTATGTGCTCCCCAAGAGTCAGCGTATTCTGGTACTTTAGAGAAACTCGTAATAAAAGGATTCGCATACCCATTCGTAATCTGTAATGACACTCCTAGCAACATTGAGAAGATAAAGAATACTGCCATCTTCTTCTCTTTAAACAAACTGAATGCCTTTAGTCCAAAAGCATCTGCTAAACTCTGCTTCTCATTAGATTTATTAATAGGGCAATTAGGCAATACGAAACTGTATAAGAAAAGAACTATTCCTAAAACACCTGATACAAAGAATTGATAATAATTAGATTGAAAACTCTCAAAAGCGATATCTCCACCAAAGTTAAATCCTAAAGAACCATCACTGTGGAACCCAAAGAAGTTAACAAACAACATCGCACAGATAAATCCTACTGTACCAAAAGTACGTATAGGCGGAAAGGCCTTAATCGTATCGAGGTGATTCTGTTTTAATATTGCATAAGAAGTTGAATTAGATAAAGCGATTGTAGGCATAAAGAAAGCTACACTACAAGTGTAAAGTGTAAAGATCGTTGTAAAGTCTACATCCCCTCCTGCTATAAAACCGTAATAACCTGTAGCAATCATAAAAATAGCTGCGGCTAAGTGATTCAATCCTAACAACCTCTGAACTGGTATCCATCTATCAGCTACTATTCCCATGATAGCAGGCATAAAAATAGATACTATACCTTGCATGGCATAAAAAAGACCAATCTTAGGCCCTAGCCCAACTGATCCTAAATAGTTCCCCATAGATGTTAAATAAGCCCCCCAAACAGCAAATTCGAGGTAACTCATCAACGTCAATTTTGCTTTTACATTCATTACGTGTGATATTATTTCTGTGTTATTAGTTTAAGAGTTTATGCCCTTAAACCTCGTTTTATAAGTGTGTTTATAATAATTTATTTAATTCTTTTTTGCGCTAAATCCAGAATTAAATTAAACTGTTCTTCTATAGTTAAATTAGAATTATCTACCTCTACAGCATCATCTGCCTTTACTAGTGGTGAATCTGCTCTGCTTGTATCTATTTTATCCCTTTCTACTACATTGTGAAACACTGCATCATAACTCACATTAGGGTCTTTATCTTTCAATTCATCAAAGCGTCTTTGAGCACGTATTTCTGGAGAGGCAGTCATAAATATCTTTAACTCTGCATCAGGAAACACAACTGTTCCTATATCTCTTCCATCCATTACTACTCCCTTAGACTTACCTAAGTTTTGTTGTTGTTCTACCAACTTTCTTCTTACCTCAGGTACTTCTGCTATCTGACTTACAAACTGTGATACTTCTAAACTGCGTATCACACCTTCTACATTCTCTTGGTTTAAGAACACTTCTGCAAATCCTTTCTCTGGATTGTACTCAAAGTGTAATTCTACTGATGGTAATGACTCTATTAACCCTTCTCTATTGAAGTAATTTTCTTTTATCAAACCTTTTCTCATTGCAGACAAAGTAACCGCTCTATACATAGCTCCTGTGTCTATATATACATAGCTAAGAGACTTCGCTAATGATTTCGCTAATGTACTTTTCCCCGTAGAGGAAAACCCATCAATCGCTATAGTAATCTTTTTCAAATTGAAAAATTTAAAATTAGTTTAAAACTCATTGATTTGTCAAATATAGTAGTATTTATAAGCTTTCGTATCTTTTTAAAAACACTTTATAAATAGCTATTTCTAATCAAAACACCTTTTTAAAACACTCATTGTAAAACAAATACTAAAAAAGCACCTTAAAAATACGACTATTTTCTACAATAATGGCTAGCAAAAGTAAGTTAATCTGTAAAAATTCCCATCATTTTAAGGTCACAAAATACAGCCAAGAGCCTCTTATAACTAAAAAAGCCTCACTTTATAAAAGTGAGGCTTTCTCTATCCTATCTAATAAGTTTTACTTTTTAGCTACTTCTAGCTTCTTAGCATTCTTTACCTTCTGATTTGTAATAGCGATCTCTAGGACTTCTTCCATTTTATCTACATAATGGAAAGTCAATCCTTTAAGATACTCTTCTTTAATATCATCGATGTCTTTTCTATTGTCTTTACACAAGATAATCTCTTTCACATTAGCACGCTTAGCTGCAAGAATCTTCTCTTTAATACCTCCTACAGGAAGCACCTTACCTCTTAAAGTAATCTCACCTGTCATCGCTAAGTTCTTTTTAACCTTGCGTTGAGTAAATGACGATACCATAGAAGTTAACATCGTAATACCTGCACTAGGTCCGTCCTTAGGCGTTGCCCCTTCTGGTACGTGGATATGTATCTTATAATTATCAAATACTTCTTGAGCTATATCTAACTCTTCTGCATGAGCCTTAATATACTCTAATGCGATAGTAGCAGACTCTTTCATCACTGTCCCTAAGTTCCCCGTGATAGATAGTTCTCCTTTACCTTTAGAGATAATTGATTCTATATATAGAATATCTCCTCCTACACTAGTCCATGCTAATCCTGTTACTACACCAGCCACATCATTATTCTCATACTTATCATTTTCAAAACGTGGTGTACCTAAGATCTTTTTGATATCCTCTTCTGTCATCTTCACATTATACTCCTCTTCCATCACGATATTCTTAGCCACACCTCTAGCGATGTGTGCTAGTTGTTTATCTAAGCCACGTACTCCAGACTCTCTTGTATAATTCGTGATGATAAACTCCATCTGTTTTTTACCAATCACTACATCTTTAGAAGTTACTCCATGTGCCTTTAATTGTTTTTCTAACAAATGCTGTTTACCTATCTCTACTTTTTCTTCTATCGTATACCCTGTCATCTCGATAATCTCCATACGGTCTCTTAATGCAGGCTGTATAGTACTTAAGCTATTAGATGTAGCAATAAACATTACCTTAGATAAGTCATATCCCATCTCTAAGAAGTTGTCATAGAACTCGTGATTTTGTTCTGGATCTAATACCTCTAACAATGCAGAAGAAGGATCACCATTATGACTAGAAGATAACTTATCTATCTCATCTAATAAAAACACCGGATTAGATGTCTTTGCTTTCTTTAGACTCTGAATAATACGTCCAGGCATAGCCCCGATATATGTCTTTCTATGCCCTCTAATCTCAGCTTCGTCACGCAATCCTCCTAGAGAAATACGTACATACTCACGACCTAATGCATCTGCTATAGATCTACCGATAGAAGTCTTACCTACTCCTGGAGGTCCATATAGACATAGAATAGGGGACTTAAGATCGTTTCTTAACTTCAGAACAGCCATGTGCTCTAAGACACGCTTCTTCACTTCTTCTATTCCATAATGATCTTTATCTAACTGCTTCTGAGCATTCTTTAAATTAAAGACATCCTTAGAATAGTGATTCCAAGGCAACTCTAAAAACAATTCTAAATAGTTTCGTTGAATACCAAACTCAGCTACTTGAGGGTTCATTCTTTGGAACTTCATTAACTCCTTATCGAAGCGCTCCTGTACTTCCTTAGACCACTTTTTATTAGCAGCTTTCTTACGCATTTCTTCAAACTCCTCTTCATTTGAGAAACCACCCAATTCTTCTTGGATTGTTTTCATTTGTTGGTGTAAGAAATACTCTTTTTGCTGTTGGTCTAAATCAACTCTAACTTTCGTTTGAATATCATTGCGCAACTGAAGTTTTTGCAACTCTAAAGTCATCATCTTTAGAGCTTCTAATCCTCTAGCATTTAGATCATCTATATTAAGTAATCGTTGCTTATCAGCAATATCCATACTCATATTAGAAGAAACGAAGTTAATTAAGAAAGATTCACTAGAAATATTCTCAATCGCAAATGCTGCATCTGATGGTATATTAGGATTCTCTTTGATAATTTCTAAAGCAGTCTCCTTAATAGAATCTACTATAGCTGAGAACTCTTTATTCTTCTTGCTAGGACGCTTCTCTTCACGAGCCACCACATTAGCCTTCATATAAGGTTCTTCTTGTGTTAGTTCTGTAATCTCAAAGCGTTTTTTACCCTGTAAGATAACTGTGATATTTCCGTCAGGCAACTTTAATAACTTGATAATACGAGCCACTGTCCCTGTATGGTATATCTCATTGATACCAGGATCATCAGTACCCTCATCTATCTGCGCTACTACACCTATCGTTTTATCTCCTTTATTTGCTCTATTTAATAATTCAATAGACTTATCTCTACCTGCTGTAATAGGAATCACTACACCTGGGAATAATACCATGTTTCGCAATGGTAATATCGGAAGTGAAGTAGGTAACTCTTCTTTATTCATTTCTTCTTCATCTTCACTCGAAAAAATTGGAATAAACTCTGAATCACCATCTCCTAAATCTTGTAACGACAAGTTGTCAAATGTTATTATTTTTTGATTTGCCATATGTATTTTTACGTCATTTTGTCAGTTAACAGTTTTTTTTCGACATAGCCTAACTACAACCACACCCATAACCTACTGATTACCAACAAAAACATTAATTTTTAATTGTTCTACCTATATAATATTTCAATCTTTATGCCACAAAAAAATCCTTACTCTTATGGCAAGGATTTTTTCTCTTTTATGTTAAAATACAAAATATTATTTACTCGGAGAAGAAATAATTATAACAGAAAAATCTCCATAAGTGATTTTTACTCTTTTATCTTGGTCTTCTTCTTCCACTCCTACTAAAGTAGCTTCAAATCTACCTTTTAATAAAAACTTATTAGGATCATCTTTATCTTTCTCTGCATAATCAAAACGCAAGAAACCTTCACTCTCTGCCACATCTTTAGACGTGTACTTAACTCCATAAGGAGAAGTATACTCTACGTTAAACCATCCTAATTTCTTAAAATCTTTAGGATCATTCGATACAACGATATCATTATTATAAGGAAAGTCCAACACTATCTTCTGTGTCTTCTCTACACCATCTATACTAGATACGTATGCTCTTCCTGCTTTTACTTCTACAGACTCCTCAGGATTAGTAAAAGGTTCATTATCTGCAAACGCTTCTAAGTACGTAGCCTCTTTTCTAACAAAAGGGATATCTACAAAGTTTCCACTAATAGGAAATGACTTTAAGTTAGGGTCATCTTGTATACTTGGCATCATGCGCTTAATATCAAAATCACCAGACAATACTCTTGCCTTTCTATTAATATTACCTATAGACATAATCCCTGTCACGATATTAGGACGCAATGTGTCCTTCGTAGTATACAGAAGCTTATTCTCCCAAGAATAGTAATTACTCTCATTCACATTAGTAGGAAAGTTACCTGACTGAAACTTTAAAGTTCTAAGGATCAGTTCGTCATTTTCATAATTCTCACTTCCTGTTAACTTCACTTTTATTTCTAAACGTCCGTTTTTATCTAACTCAGCTACTATTCCTTCTCTCATTAAGATAGTCTCTCCCTGATTATGAATAGTCATAATCGGCTTACCTACTCCCTGCTCACCTTCTATGATAGAGTCATAAGATTCATTATCACACGAAGCTACGGTCATAGCTGTGATAGAAAATAAACTAATCGCTAATATTCTAAATGTCTTTTTCATATTATATCTTACTATTCGTAAAGTAATCAATTTTTAAAAATATTTCAATAACAAAAATACAATCTTATTTCTTTTTTAATACTAATTCTATCTTTTATTAGGTATTCTTAATAGTAGAACGAAACCTACAGCAAAAAATAAGATTAAAAACAATATAGCATTCTGCATCTTACCTGTTATATCACTGACTAGCCCATACATAGACATCCCTAGTACAATACCTAACTTCTCTGTCACATCATAAAAACTAAAGAATGAAGTAGTATCTGTGGTCTCTGGTAGTAGTTTAGAATAAGTAGATCGAGACAACGATTGTATTCCTCCCATTACTAATCCCACAAAACTAGCTGCCACATAGAACTCATTAGGTGTGATTATAGTATATGCATACAGACATATTATAATCCATAACGCATTTAATACACATAACGTATAAATATTTCCAATTTTTTTTGACAATAGAGAAGTCAGATAAGCTCCTAGTACAGCTACTAACTGGATCATCAGTATACTTAATATTAAGCCTGTCGTACGCTGAGTATCGTTTTCCCATGCGATTTCTTTTTCTCCAAAATAGGCTGCTATAATCATCACAGTCTGCACAGCCATACTGTAAACAAAAAAAGCAACTAAATACCTCTTTAGCGCAACATACTCTTTTAGCTCTCCCCAAACTCTTTTTAACTCTCTAAATCCTTTAAAGAATAACGATTTAGTGATTTTCTTCTCATTTTTAAAATCTGGTAAATACCTAAAAGTATAAAGGCTAAACCCTATCCACCATAACCCTACTAATATAAAGGAGAAACGCATCGCTGTCATCGCTGTTGTAAAACCAAAGATGTCATACTTCATGACTAACAATAAGTTTAATAATAACAGTATCACACTCCCGATATATCCTAGTGCATATCCTTTTGCACTTATTCTATCTTGTTGTTCAGTAAATGCTATATCAGGCAAATAAGAATTATAGAAAACTAAACTTCCCCAAAAACCAATTAACCCAAACATATAGATCAATAAGCTCAATAGCATATAGTCTAGACTAAAAAAATAAAGAAGCATACACGATATAGACCCTACACCACAGAACAACTTCATAAAGAACTTTTTAGTCCCTAGATAATCTGCTATTCCTGATAATATAGGCGATAGTATACATACTATTAAGAATCCTATCGCAGTGATATAACTAATAATTGACTCACTCTTAATAGAGGTTCCCCAAAAGTCAAAACTATCAATGTTCAACTCTCTAAATAAAGATCCATAATACAACGGAAAAATAGATGACGAAATAACTAAAGCATATACAGAATTAGCCCAATCATAAAACGCCCATGCATTTAAAAGTTTTTTATCCCCTTTTACAAAACTTTTCATAGTCTAGTCTATTTAAAAAAATAAGCTACCCAAAGGTAGCTTACTCTATTTTTATCTTCCGAAAGATACACCAAATTTTGCTGCTTCAGCTTTCGCTTCAGGAATTAATTTCTTCAAATTAGCAATACGCTCTTGATTACTAGGGTGTGTGCTCATCCATGAGCTCCCACCTCCACTTCCATCTCTGGCAGCCATTCTACTCCAGAAACTAACTGCTTCTTCTGGATTATATCCAGCGATAGCCATTAGTGTCAGGCCTATCTTATCAGCCTCAGTCTCATGTGATCTACTGAAGGGCAACATTCCTGCCACATTACTACCATATCCATATAGCCCTGCGCTTAACTGTTTAGTCGTAGCACTAGACTTAGCAGTAGCTGCATCTATTGCCACAGCTCCTGCCTGTTGTAGCATACCTGCACTCATGCGCTGTTGTCCGTGATTAGCTAATGCGTGAGCGACTTCATGCCCCATCACTACAGCTATTCCTGCATCTGTCTGACAATATGGCAAAATACCTGTGTAGAACACAATCTTACCTCCAGGCATACACCACGCATTCACTTCCTTATCATCTACTAAGTTATACTCCCACTTATAATCATTAAGATAACTCCCATACCCATTAGCCGTCAACCAAACCTCTGCTGCTTTCTTAATTTTTACACCTACGTCAGCTACACGTTGTGCATCTTTTGTCCCTTTTACCACCTTATGTTCCTTTAAGAAAGTATCATATTGTGAAAAAGACATTGGAAACAACTCAGCATTAGAAGTAAATGCCATCGTTTTTTTACCTGTAAAAGGATTTGTTGCACAAGCAGTTAACAACAAAAAAGTTCCGATAGAGAATACGATTTTTTTCATTATTTTTTATTTTCAAAATTAATAGGAATTCGCATAATTCAAAAACTTTTACTTTTATAATAATTCTTTTAGATTCTTTTATTTTGTAATTTTACCTCCTTAGAACATTATTATAATGCAAAGTCAAAAACCAAAACAATCGCTTGAAATACCAAAAAGCATAATAGTAATAGGAAAAACATTACAATTATTTTCAAATAACCTAGCGACTAGATTTGCTCAGAACTTATTCATCACTCCTCTTAAATTTAAACCACCAAAAAGAGAGAAGGAGATGTTTGATAAAAGTGTTGTCACTAAAATAACCGTGCCAGCTCTGCGCAAAGACATCGTAGTATACCAATATGGAACCAATAAAGCTGCTGATAAAAAAGCACTTCTTATACACGGATGGAACGGTAGAGGTACACAGCTAGTGACTATTGCTAATATGCTCATGAGGTCTGGATATGACGTCGTTAGCTTCGATGCACCTGGTCATGGCAAGTCTCCTAAGACGAAGACGAATATGACAGAATTTATTGCTTCTGCATTCGAAGTAGAGAAACAGTTCGGTCCATTCGAACTCGTTATCGGTCACTCACTAGGAGGAATGACTACCATGAATGCGCTTAGAGATGGTCTAAAAGCTAAAAAAGCTGTCATACTAGGAAGTGGAGACGTGGTAAAGGATGTAATAGATGACTTCGTCAAACAAATAGAACTAAAACCTATTATCTCTAAAAAGATTCAAGAACGATTCGAAACTCAGTTTAACCAAACTATGGAGAGCTACACTGTACACTTAGCAGCAGAAGAAATAGACATTCCGCTTCTAATTATGCATGATGAAGATGATGTAGACGTTAATGTAAGAGCAGCTTATGCGATTAAAAAACACAGCAAGAATGCAGAGATTATGATCACATCAGGTCTTGGACACCGCAAGATCTTAGGAGATAAAAAAATAATAGAACGCATCAAAGCTTTCATAGAACAATAGATAAATGAAAACAGTTGTATTCGGTTGTATCATTCTAAGTATATTAGCCTGTAAAGATGTAAACTATCAAAAGATACCAAAGATGAAAAAAGATAAAACAACAACAGAACAAGAATGGCAACAAGCCCTTACCCCTGCTGAGTACTATGTACTACGAGAAAAAGGGACTGAACGTCCATTCACTGGAGAATACAACGACTTTAACGAAAAAGGAACATATCACTGTGCAGGATGTGGACAACTATTGTTCAGCTCTGATACTAAATTTGATGCACATTGTGGTTGGCCTTCATTTGACAAAGCGATAGAAGGTTCTGTTAACTACATAGAAGACCTATCTCATGGAATGAAGAGAGTTGAAGTAACGTGTTCTAACTGTAATGGACATCTAGGACATATCTTCCCAGATGGACCTACTGAGACTACAGGTATGAGATACTGTATGAACTCCATCTCATTAAAATTCAAAAAACAAGAATAACTATAGATAAAGAGAATAATGATTTAATTATTCTCTTTTTTTGTTTGTATACTTCCTATTTCACTTCACTCATATTTCTATCTAGCAGCGAATGAGTCCGTAGTGAGTCCGTTATGAGTCCGTTATGAGTCCGTAGTGAGTCCGTAGTGAGTCCGTTAAAACATCTAATATAACGGAGTCAACACAGACAGACCATACTATGATTAAGTACGCATCACTTACAAGTATAAAACAAGATATAAAGAAAAGAGAAAGAAGACACACTAAACACAACACTACAGCATAACTATATCATACTACTTTATCACAATAAGTGATAAGATACTAAATCTACTGGCAGTACAGCCCTTAAGAAGGGCTCTTCCTTCCTGAGCAGTTATCAGTATAATAACTTCACTTGTTTAATATCAAATAGCGCTACACTATCATCTTCTTTTTTCACACTGAGTAGTCCATTCTTAGTCACCCCTAGTATAATTCCCATAAAACGAATACCACTAGGCAGTTCAAAAACACTAGGAACATTAATACGGTATAGACTACGATGATATTCTTCCCATATAAATGTGCTACCAGAAGCTAGATACTTCTGACAGTATACTGTCAGCGACTCTAGTATGCTATGCATAAGTTCATCCTTATTTACTTTATCACCACATAATTTGAATAATGACGTGGCTTGTGGTAAATGATCGAAGTTTTCTTGGTTAGCATTTATACCTATACCTACTATTGACAAGGTTTCTCCGGAAGCTTTGATAATATTTTCGATCAAAATGCCACCTATTTTCTTATTATATGACAATATGTCGTTTGGCCACTTTATACTAAATGGCAGATTGTATAACTTTTTAAGACTAGAATATACACTTAAAGCAACTAGAATATTTAGATCAAAAACGTGCTCAGGGGTCTCTAACAATTCTTTCACTAACACACTAAACGTTAAGCTACTACCTACTTCCCCCTTCCATACACTTCCTCTCTGACCTTTGCCCTGAAACTGGTTTTCAGTAACGACAACAGTAAAGTTTTCTAGATTCGAATGCGTTAATATTTCCTTCAAATAAGTATTCGTTGACCCTATGGCATCGAGTTTGATAATATTCATGTAAAATAATTATAGACTAATCTGATCGATTTCATTATATTTGAATCCAAAATTAGCAAACATTACATTTAAACTAGAATAAAATAAGACAAAAAATAAATGGCAGACAAAAATATTAATAACGACGAATTGATTGCAAACATTGTAAAAGGGATAGAATCAGTTAAAGGTGAGAACATTACAATAATCGATTTAAGAGAAATAGACAACACTCCTTGCGATTACTTTATCATAGCTGATGG
This sequence comes from Myroides sp., assembly GCF_032073645.1. Taxonomy (NCBI): domain Bacteria; kingdom Pseudomonadati; phylum Bacteroidota; class Flavobacteriia; order Flavobacteriales; family Flavobacteriaceae; genus Myroides; species Myroides sp. Next base: position 40,798 of record NZ_DAMANB010000026.1, on the reverse strand, counting down.
TAACTCTAACACTCAAGTTAATGCCATTTCAGGTTCTGTACAAAAATTAGTCTCTAAAGAATTACGTGATAAACCTTGGCACGTAGAAGGTGAAGATAATGCAGAATGGATTTTAATGGACTACGTAAACGTTGTTGTACACGTGTTTCAAAAACACATCCGTGAATTCTACAACATTGAAAGCTTATGGGGAGACGCTAAAATCACGACTATTGACAGCCAGTATTAACCACTAAACCAAAATTTCATGTCGGAAAATATGAAACCTAACCAAAATAAATCAAGATTTAATCCATGGGTATTATATGGTAGTATCTTGGTAATTATATTGGTGATAAATTTCCTTACTAATGGAAGCAGCTTTGGAAACTCAAGACAACTGGGACTTTCTAAGCTATATGAATATGTAGATAAAGGATATGTTGAAAGAATTGACTTTAGCCGTTCTGTTGCTAAAGTATATTTAACACCAGAAGCTCAAAAGAGCAAAGAATTTGAAGATTTAAACAAAAATAATATTCTTGGAAGAGAAAACGCAGGACCTCAATTCTTAACTGATATTGGAGATTCTAAATTGTTTCAAGAAAAACTAGACAAAGCTACTACTGAAGGAAAGATTAAAGAATATAAATCTGAACCAGAAAGCAACTGGGGAGATATCTTAATCAGCTTCTTACCTATCATCATCATCATCGGATTCTGGTTATTCATGATGAGAAGAATGACTGGTGGCGGAGGAGCTGGTGGTGGAGGTCAAATCTTCTCTATCGGTAAATCTAAAGCAAAGTTATTTGACGAGAAAAACGACATTAAAGTTAGCTTTAAAGATGTAGCTGGATTAGAGGGTGCGAAAGAAGAAATCGTTGAAATCGTTGAATTCTTAAAGAACCCTGAAAAATATACTTCTATCGGAGGTAAGATACCTAAAGGAGCACTATTAGTAGGGCCTCCAGGTACAGGTAAGACTTTATTAGCTAAGGCTGTTGCTGGTGAGGCTCAAGTTCCTTTCTTCTCTCTTTCGGGATCTGATTTCGTAGAGATGTTCGTAGGAGTAGGTGCTTCTCGTGTAAGAGACTTATTTAAACAAGCGAAAGAGAAATCTCCTGCAATTATCTTTATTGATGAGATTGATGCTGTAGGACGTGCTCGTGGTAAGAGTAACTTCTCTGGTTCTAACGACGAAAGAGAAAACACTTTAAACCAATTACTAACAGAGATGGATGGTTTTGGTTCTAATACTAACGTGATTGTATTAGCCGCTACTAACCGTGCTGAGATATTAGATAAAGCATTACTAAGAGCTGGACGTTTTGACAGACAGATCTATGTAGACTTACCAGACGTTAAAGAACGTGAGGCTATCTTTAAGGTACACTTACGCAACATTAAGAAAGTAGATAACCTAGATATCGACTTCTTATCTAAGCAAACACCTGGTTTCTCTGGTGCTGATATCGCTAACGTATGTAACGAGGCTGCATTAACAGCTGCTCGTAAAGATAAAAAAGAGGTGGATATGCAAGACTTCTTAGACGCTGTAGATAGAATCATCGGTGGTCTAGAGAAGAAAAATAAAATCATCTCTCCTGAAGAGAAATATGCTATCGCTATACATGAGGCAGGTCACGCTACAGTAAGCTGGATGTGTGAGCACGCTTCTCCACTAGTGAAAGTAACTATCGTTCCTAGAGGACAGAGTTTAGGAGCTGCATGGTACTTACCTACAGAAAGACAAATCGTGAGAACAGAACAAATGTTAGACGAGATGTGTGCTACTATGGGTGGACGTGCTGCTGAGAAGATAATCTTCGACAAAATATCTACTGGTGCATTAAGCGATCTAGAGAAAGTAACTAAACAAGCTAAGGCTATGGTTACTATTTACGGTCTAAACGAAAAACTAGGTAATATTACTTATTATGATTCGTCTGGACAAAGTGAATACAGTTTCGCTAAACCGTACTCAGAAGAAACTGCTCGTGTAATAGACCAAGAGATATCTTCTCTGATAGAAGGTCAATACGCAAGAGCTATTTCTATCTTGTCAGAGAACAAAGAAAAACTAGTACAACTAGCAGATTTACTTTGTGAAAAAGAAGTAATTTTCAAACAAGATTTAGAGAACATCTTCGGTCCTAGACCCTTTGATAAAGAAGGAGCAGTAGAACTTAATCTAACTACTGAAACAAAAACTGAAGATAACATAGAATAATAGAGGTTCAAGCTCTATAAACATTAAAAATCTTAACCTAAAGGCAACTTTAAGTTAAGATTTTTTTTATCTTTGAATACTTAATCAATTTATTTCATCGGAGTTTATTTTAATATGAGTTTTTTCAAGAAGTTATTAAAAGTATTTCAACCTTCTGACCCAGTAGAGGAAAGCCCTGCTGTGCATAAAAGTCAATACTTACCTGAAGAAAAACTTCCTGTGGATGAACTTTTTACTTTAAACTTTAAAGAGAATGGCGGCAAGTTTCTATACTGTGAAACGCTAGATGAACTAAATGAATCTTTTATCAATATTCTCGTAGAGAATGATTGGTTTGAAACTGAAGCACAAACGTATGAAAGTCCTCTGTACTCAATGTTACAAGAGAACAATATAAAATATGGCGAAGTAAAGAACCCAACTTTCTTTTTCTCTGGGTGCGAAAACTTAATAGCCGAAGACGGTTCTATTCTATTTTGTGATAAACAAATCAAGAATAACAAAGCACACGATTTACCTGATAATATTGTAGTCCTAGCTAAGACTAGTCAAATGACAAGAACAAAAAGTGATGGCTTAAGAGAAATCAAGAGAAAATATGGTAGTGCACTACCTAGTAACATTACAACATTTAATTGCTTTAAACAATCTACCAATGAAAGCGATTTTTTAAGTTATGGTAGAACTCCCAAGAATTTGTATTTATTACTTTTAGAAGATCTATAATATGTCAGAAACAGTTACTCGAGCAATATCAGGCGTTGTATACATTGCGCTTTTGATTGGAGCAACGTTGTACTCACCTACTAGCTTTGAAATTCTTTTCGGAGCATTTATGTTCATTGCATCATACGAATTTGCAAAACTAATCAAGCTACCAAAATCATTAGCCATGATTATCTCTCTTATGGCTTCTGCATGTCTTGCGTGGTATAGAGATATATTACCTATTAACGCGATAGCTATATTCGCAGCAGTAGTACTTCTTGCATTATTAGCAGAACTATTCACTACAAAAAAACCTAATCGATCATTTCCTATCAAAATGATTATATTCTTAGGTTATGTAATATCATCATTTGTGACACTTCAGTACTTACCGTTTGTTAATGATGGTAATCAGCCTGTATATGTTCCTCAAATCATTATTGGTATTTTAATAATGATCTGGACTAATGATACTTTTGCTTATATCACAGGAAAGAAATTTGGTAAAAATAAATTATTCGAAAGAATATCACCTAAGAAAACAATAGAAGGTTTTTTAGGGGGAATGTTGTTTACAATTATTGCAGGAACAATCTTAAGTCAATATTTCGACTTTTTTAATATTGTAATTTGGATAAGTAGTGCTATTTTTGTCAGCATTTTTGGAACGATCGGGGATTTAGTAGAATCTCATTTCAAAAGAGAGGCTGGTGTAAAAGACAGCGGTGCTATCATGCCAGGGCATGGTGGGATCTTAGATCGACTAGACAGTGTTATATTTGTAGCACCATTTTTGTATTTAATATATCAAATTTTATAACTATGTTTCACAAAGAAGGAACTAAAATCATTTTCTTTTCATTAGTAATAGCTGCTGTATTAGTAGTTTTAGCTGATGTACTATGTGCTAGTATTCCATGGCTAAGAGTAGTCCTGCAATCAATAGTATTAATCTTTTTAATTCTAATATTACAATTCTTTAGAAACCCTGACAGAACTGTTACGGCTGATGATAATAAAATCTTAGCTCCCGTAGACGGTAAAGTTGTTGTTATAGAAGAAGTTTACGAACCAGAATACTTTAAAGAAAAAAGATTAATGGTATCTGTGTTCATGTCCCCTATCAATGTACACGTAACACGTTATGCTTTAAGCGGACTTATCAAATACAGCCAATACCACGCTGGTAAATACTTAGTAGCTTGGCATCCAAAAGCTAGTGAAGAGAACGAGCGTACTACTGTAGTAGTAGAAAATCCTGTTTTCGGAGAAGTAATGTACAGACAAATCGCTGGAGCATTAGCTAAACGTATTGTTAACTATGCTAAACCAGGTATGCAAGTAGTACAAGGTACTGATGCTGGATTTATTAAATTCGGTTCAAGAGTAGACTTATATTTACCATTAGGCACAAAAGTTGATGTGGTATTAAATCAAAAAGCAATTGGTAATAAAACTGTTATTGCGCACAAATAAATAATGAGCAATTTAGATTTAGATTTTACAGAAGCATACGAGCGAATTTCAAGAGAGGCTAAGAACCTTCCTCCTGATGTAATGTTGCGCATCTATGCTTTTTACAAACAAGCTACAAATGGATTAAGCCACCAAGATTTCGAAGATATGTCTAGTGATCTTAAACGTGCTTTTAAATTTAATGCTTGGACACAAGTAAGTCATTTAACAATAGAAGAAGCTAAATTAGAATACATTAAGTTAGCGAAAGAAATATTAGATAATGAAAAAGCTTAAGGTAACATTAATCACTGTAATCACTCTGAACTTTGTTCTACTTACTTCTTGTAATAACAAGGAAGAACTAACAGAAGTACAGATACCAGAAAGGGAATCTTTTATCACTAAAAATTCTAACTTTCCGGATCCTAATACTATCAAAACTAAACAAGGACCATTCGAAATGCAAGGTATTGGTCATGGTTTTGGTGATTATGTTGATATATTAAAACCTGAAAGCGTTTATATACATTACGACAAATACCATCTAAGCTATACTAATAAATTAAACACCTCTGTACATGGTACTCCATTTGAAAGAGATAGTATATCTGGCTTAGTGGCTAAAATTGATAATAATTACCCTAAACTAAAGAATTTCTCAGGAGCATATTACAATCATAATATCTACTGGCGTTCTATTTCTCCATTAGAAGAAAAAACTCCTAATGAGAGCCTTAAAAATGCTATAACAGAATCCTTTGGTTCTATGGCAGAGTTTAAGAAAGAGTTTATAGCACAAGGAAATGCTTTAATTGGTTCAGGTTGGTTATGGTTAGTTCAGGTAAATGGAACACTACAAGTCATTACAACAGCGAATAATGACTCTCCTATGATGCCTGAAGTAGCTAAAGGAAGTCCTCTTCTGGGAATAGACTTATGGGAACATGCCTATTACCCTACTTACGAAGAAGACATTACAGCCTATTTAGAAATGTGTTTTAAACATTTGAATTGGGATTATGCTAACAAACTTTATAGACCTAAAGTTATTACTACAACTCCTATTACACAAGTTCAATAATAAGATATCATCTATACAAAAAAACGCCTACTTTATAAAGTAGGCGTTTTTTGTATATTTAATTAAAAAGGAACATCATCATCATTCTGATAGCCCCCTTGGTAACTACCTTGACTAGGAGCTGAACCAAATACAGAATCACCAGATGGTAAATTCCCTACAAAGTTCTGTCTATAATCTCCTCCCTCTTGATTATTCATTGCAGATGAGAATGTATTACCAAATCCAATCATATCATCATCTAAATTATCAAACTTACCGAACTGCCCTAAGAACTTAAGACGAATATTATCTAATCCACCATTTCTGTGTTTCGCTACGATAAATTCTGCTTGTCCTGCAGTTGGACTTCTTTCCTCATCATCCCATTCTTCAATTTTATAGTACTCTGGACGATAAATAAACGATACAATATCCGCATCCTGCTCAATCGCTCCAGACTCCCTTAAATCGGATAATAAAGGCCTTTTAGAAGCACCTCGTGTCTCTACCGCACGAGATAACTGAGATAAGGCAATAACAGGCACGTCTAATTCTTTTGCCAATGCCTTAAGCGTTCTTGAGATAGTTGAAATCTCTTGCTCACGGTTCCCTCCCCCTTTAGAGTTCCCACCAGCTGTCATTAACTGTAAATAATCGATAATAATCAATTTAATTCCGTGCTGAGAAGCTAAACGACGAGCTTTAGCTCTTAAGTCAAAAATAGATAAAGACGGAGTATCATCTATATACAATGGTGCACGCTCTAAGTCTTTTACTTTTACGTTTAATTGTTCCCACTCATGTGTTTCTAATTTTCCTGTACGCAGTTTTTCTGATGAAAGTCCTGTCTCCGAAGAAATAAGACGTGTAATCAACTGTACAGAAGACATCTCTAATGAGAAAACCGCAACACCAGCACCTGTCTCAATAGCAATATTTCTAGCCATAGATAATACAAAGGCTGTCTTCCCCATACCAGGACGAGCTGCTATAATAATCAAGTCACTTGGTTGCCATCCAGACGTAAGCTCATCTAACTTATGGAAACCTGTTGCTAATCCACTTAGTCCTTCTTTAGTACTGATTTCCTCAATTCTTTTCTTTGCTTGCGCAACTAAAGACTGAGCTGTCTCCGAACTTTTCTTTATATTTCCTTGTGTAACTTCATATAATCTAGATTCAGCTTTATCTAATAAGTCAAATACATCACTTGTCTCATCATAAGCATCTTCAATTATCTCATTCGAAATACGTATCAAACTACGTTGAATGAATTTCTGTAAAATAATGCGTGAATGGAATTCAATATGCGCAGAAGAAGTAATCTTTTGTGTAAGACTAACCAGGTAATAATCACCACCAACTTGATCTAATTTACCATTCTTACGCAATTGCGTAGATACAGTTAATAAATCTATAGGTTGATTACTTACGAATAATTGATCGATTGCTTCAAATATATGTTTGTGAGCATCTTTATAGAAAGCATCAGGTTGTAATATATCAATAACCTCATCAATACCTTTCTTATCAATCATCATGGCTCCCAATACAGCCTCTTCTAAGTCAATAGCCTGTGGTGGAAGTTTTCCTTTCTCTAAAGACACAACTTCTCTAGAAAAAGATTGCTTTGGTCTAAATTCTTTTGCTTGTTCCATAATGCGAAATTAATCCTTTTTGACGATAACTCAATCCTTATTTATACAATTAGCTTGTTAATAAGATAACTAATAATTAGTGAAAAAAAAATCCGAGATAGACTCTCGGATTTTAGTATTTCTATATATTCAGAACTAGTCTTTATACTCACCCATTTCGAAGTATTTCTCCATGCGTTTTTCTATTAACTTATCTGTTGATAACTTAGCTAAGCTACTATATGTATCTACGATATATTTCTTAACAGTAGCGAAAGTTTCTTCTCTATTAGTATGTGCTCCTCCAAGTGGTTCTGGAATAATATCATCTACTAATTTGTTTTTCTTCATATCATAAGAAGTCAACTTTAAAGCATCTGCTGCTCTTTCTTTATACTCCCAAGTTCTCCATAAAATAGAAGAACATGATTCTGGTGAAATTACAGAATACCAAGTATTCTCTAACATCGTTACTTTATCACCAACACCAATACCTAAGGCACCTCCCGAAGCTCCTTCACCTACGATAATACAGATGATAGGCACTTTAATACGGAACATTTCATAGATATTACGAGCGATAGCTTCACCTTGTCCTCTTTCTTCTGCTTCTAAACCAGGATAAGCACCCGGAGTGTCAATTAAAGTAACAATAGGAATATTAAACTTCTCTGCCATTTGCATTAAACGCAAAGCTTTTCTATATCCTTCTGGATTAGCCATACCGAAGTTTCTATACTGTCTAGTCTTAGTATTATATCCTTTTTGTTGACCAACGAACATAAAACTTTGATCACCAATCTTACCAAGACCACCTACCATTGCTTTGTCGTCTTTTACATTTCTATCACCAAAAAGCTCTAGGAAAGTATCTCCACATAAAGCCTTGATATAATCTAATGTATAAGGTCTATTAGGATGTCTAGACAATTGAACTCTCTGCCAAGCAGTCAAGTTTTTGTATATATTCTTCTTAGTTTCTTCTAATTTCTTCTCAATTTGCTTACAAGTTGCTGACACATCAACATCAGATTCTTCACCGATCAAAGCACATTTATTCAGCTGTTCTTCAAGCTCTTTAATTGGAAGTTCAAAATCTAAATATTCCATTTATGATTAAGTTTTAGTTTCAATTACGAATGACAAAGATAAAACAATACTCGGATAGATAAGCTATCTAGTACTAAGTTTTCTCTTTTTTCTATTTTTAACAATACCATTTAGTACCACTGTACTCAAAATCAACAAGGCTCCTATATAAAACTCTAGGGTCATTTTCTCACTGTCTTTAAAGATAGCCACAGCTAATAAAATACCATACACTGGCTCTAGGTTAATAGTCAGCATCACTGTAAAAGGCGTTAAATAGCGCATAATATACACAGAGCCTAAAAAAGCAAATGCAGTACATACTGTACCTAAAAGTAAAAGCCACATCCAATCATTTAGACTAACCTCAAAGAATTCTATAGTAAAACCTCCTGTAATCAATAATACTAAGGAAAGGACTATAAGCCCTCCTAACATTTCATAAAATGTAATAACAGGAGCAGCAGTATGCACGATTAGTTTACTATTAATGATAGAAAACAAAGCTGATAAACAAGCTGCAATTAGTCCTAAGAGTATTCCTTCTATATACTCTCCACTCACACTAAAGATTAAAGTCAAAGCACATATAACTATAAAGCCAAAGAAAACTTCATAGCTTACTACCTTTCTCTTTAAAATTAGTGGTTCTAAAATGGAGGCAAAAAAGGCTCCTGTGGACAAACAAGCTAATGTAATAGATATATTAGACACCTTTATTGCTAAAAAGAAAGTTAGCCAATGGAGGGCAATAACTACACCTGCCCCTAGAAACTGTATAATTCTATGCTTAGGAGCTTTTATAGATTGTTTTGTAAATGCATAAAACACTAACAAAGTAATCACTGCTATTAAAATTCTATACCATACTAATGGCAGAGCTTCTAGAGAAATTAATTGTCCTAGAATAGCTGTAAATCCCCATATAAAAACAATTAAATGGAGATATATCTGACTTTTTATATTATCTGCGAGCATTTCGAAGTAAGAATATTGCTAGAATACCAAAAACAACATTAGGTAGCCATACCGCTACTAAAGGTGGAATACTAGACGCTTCTGCCAATGTACCAAATATCTTATCAAAGAAGACATAGATAAACGCTAAAGCAATCCCTATGGCTAAGTTCATTCCCATTCCTCCTCTTCTCTTCATAGAAGAAACAGATACCGCAATAATCGTTAGAATAAACGCTGATACAGGTACACTATATTTTTTATACAAAACGACTAAATATACATTAATATTAGAAGACCCTCTCATTTGCTCCTTTTCTATGAATCGTTTTAAAGGCCCTAATTGCATTGTTTCTGCAGCGTATACTACAGGAGTAAGATCATCTATATCGAAGTCAAGCTTCATTTCTTTCTCATCAGCTCTTTCAAAATGATCTTCAGTTTCACCTATCTCTCTATTAAAATAACTAAATAACGTATAGGTTTCTGTCTCAGGATTCCATACAATACGGTTAGCCGTCGTTTTTGAAGTCATCTTATTTCCATCGAATACTTCTAATGAAAAGTTATATCCTGTCTTACTATTGTAGTTAAAGTTACTTACATAAATAAACTCAGTAGGGCTAATTTGTCGATATACGTTCTGGCTCTCCCGTACCTCTGTACTCTTCATATACTTATAACGGAAATCATTATACCCTTGACTAGCTTTAGGTACAATAAAAACAGACATTACTAAAGCAAAAATAGAAATGAAAGTAGCCCCGATAATATAAGGTCGTAAAAAACGAGTAAAGGAAATTCCCGAACTAAGTATTGCTACAATTTCTGTATTATTAGCTAGCTTAGAAGTAAACCAGATAATAGAGATAAATAACAATATAGGAAACAACATATTAGCAAAATAGATTGTAAAGTCCAAGTAGTACATTAGTACTGCTGGCAAGGGTACCTTATTTGCTAATATCTTGTTTATTTTTTCAGAAACATCAATTATGATTCCTATAGGCACAAAAAGCAATAATAACACAAAGAACGTTACTAAGTATCTTTTGAGTATATACCAATCTAATATTTTCATATAATTACTATTTGATGCTTCTTTATATTTTGATTAAATTATAAACGGTTATCCATTTGTTTCACCATCTTATTTTTCCACTCTGTAAAAGTACCTGCTAAAATCTGACGACGAGCTTCACGTACTAACCATAAATAGAATCCTAAGTTGTGTATCGTTGCGATTTGTTTACCTAATGATTCATTAGCTGCAAACAAGTGACGTAAATAAGCTTTTGAATAAGCTGTATCTACCCATGTATATCCATTCTCATCAATAGGAGAGAAATCATCTTCCCATTTCTTATTTTTCATATTCATAGATCCATGAGCTGTGAATAACATACCATTACGAGCATTACGTGTAGGCATTACACAGTCAAACATATCTACTCCTAAAGCAATATTCTCTAGAATATTAATAGGAGTACCTACTCCCATTAAATAACGAGGTTTGTCCTTTGGTAAAATATTAGTTACTAATTCTGTCATTGCATACATTTCTTCTGCTGGCTCACCTACTGATAACCCTCCAATGGCATTACCATCAGCACCTATATTAGCAATATACTCTGCAGACTGTTCACGTAAATCCTTAAAAGTACTTCCTTGTACAATAGGGAATAACGTTTGAGAATACCCATACATCTCTGGTACTTTAGTTAAATGATCTACACATCTATCTAACCATCTATGTGTACGATGCATAGATCTCTTAGCATATCTATAATCACATGGATAAGGAGTACACTCATCAAAAGCCATAATAATATCAGCCCCGATAGTACGTTGAATCTCCATTACGCTCTCTGGTGAAAAGAAATGATAAGAACCATCAATATGAGACTTAAACTTCACCCCTTCTTCTTTAATCTTTCTATTAGATGATAAAGAATATACCTGAAATCCTCCACTATCTGTTAAGATATTACGATCCCAGTTCATAAACTTGTGTAACCCTCCTGCCTGTTTAAGAATCTCCATTTTAGGTCTTAAATAAAGGTGATAAGTATTACCTAAAATAATGTCAGGATTAATCTCTTCTGATAATTCACGTTGATGAACTCCTTTAACAGAAGCTACAGTACCAACTGGCATAAAAATAGGTGTCTCAATAACACCGTGATCAAGCGTAATCTTCCCAGCACGTGCACGAGAATTTACGTCTGTATGTAATAAATCGAACTTCATAATTATTATTTACAACTCGCAAAGATAAAGCAAAACTATGGATGCTTTTAATTTTTAATATTTTTTTCTATTCTACTCTCAAACGAACTCTTACTGAACTTTTCTTCTTAAAATAAGCCATATTACAATAGGCGCTCCGAATATAGAAGTAACAGCATTAATAGGCAACAAGAACTGCTCTCCTTTTATTTGGGTAAGCATATCACATATCAACATTAAGACTCCTCCTAATAAAGCTGTAGTAATAATCAAATAGCGATGACTACTCACTTTTAATATAAGTCTCGCTATATGAGGCACTGCTAATCCGATAAACGCAATAGGTCCTACTAATGCAGTCGATATCCCTGCTAGAAGACTAGTGACTAAAATAATCATATTACGCGCCTTCTTAACATTAATCCCCATAGAAGATGCGTAATTATCACCCAATAACATTGCGTCTAAAGCTCTAATAAGTAACATACTTCCTAATACTCCTATCCCAGCAACAATAGCAAAAAGAGTAATACTTTCCCAACTCAAGTTACCTAAACTTCCCAATGACCAAAACGCAAAACGCTTTAACTGCTCTGCAGAACTAAAATAGGTCAATATACCAACTATCGCATTAGCAAAGCTTCCAAACATTAATCCTACAATTAGAACAGTAACTGTATTTCGGACAGAATTAGAAACTAATAACACTAAAAAAAGTAAACCTAAGCTTCCTAAAATAGATACAAGAGCGATACCATAAGTAGAAGTAAAAATAGAAACAACAGTTGTTGGTAAAAAAGATACACCTAATATCAATATAGCAACACCTAAGCTCGCTCCAGAACTTATTCCTAACACATAACTTTCTGCCATAGGGTTCCGAAACAGCGTCTGCATAAGCAGCCCACTTATAGAAAGGGCTACTCCTACCAGAACAGCTACAATGGCTTTAGGCAATCTATAATTAAGAATAATATAACGCCATGTCTCCTTCACCTCTTCCTCTCCTAGTAGCACACTTATCACTTTACTAAAAGGAATATGTATACTACCCATAGATATATTGAGAACAAAAAGAATTAACAAGACTGTTATTAAACCTATGAGACCTACTTTTTTACTCATAATTACTTTAGTTGTTCAAAAAACACAGGTTGGTAATTAGGTATAGATATCTCTGGATGTAAAATATAGATCAAATCTTTTAATACTAAATCAGGACGAGTTGGTCCTAATTCATAGAATAGACTTCCTCCTGTCTCTCCTTTTCTTGGAGAGAATGAATATACATTCTTATTTTTAAAAGCATTAAATTTAGCATAGTGTGGGTTAGCATCTACTAATTGTTGAAGAGTTTCATATTGGGCTGGGTTAATCCAGAAAGATGCATCTATAGCTTTATCAAGCACTACCTCTAATGAAAGAGATAAACTCCCTGTACCTTCCGTTTCTTTCCATAGATAATCAGACTTAGCATCTTTAAAATATATAGCCATCCAGCTTTGCCCTTGAGGAGTGTACCATACATCTTGATACATAGCACCACTCATCACAGTCGGATTATTTTTAGCATCTTTCACTAAAGCTTGTGCATCCTTGTAATCTTGAACTATGTTATCAAAAAAGGTCTTAGCCTCTTTTTCTTTACCATATAAAGCACCAAATAGTTTAATCCACTCCGCTTTACCTAAAGGTGTCTGCTCCACCCAATCACCATTATATACTACAGGTATCCCGCTCTTTTCTATTAATTGTAAAGCTTGATTAGAACCATCCATAGCGAATGCTACAATAACTGAAGGATTTAAATCTAATAATAACTCTGTATTTAATTGTTCATTTTGTCCTACTTCCTTAATATGATTATCATTTATCAGTTTTCTAATTGAAGGAGACGATACATAATTTAACCCCGGAAAACCTTTCAATGACTTTTCTTCTTCTAACACTACTAATGAAGGAAGGTGTGTAGTTGAAGTAACTACTATAGACTGAACAGGTACTTTAAGACTAGGAAGTGTTCTTAACGAATCAGGAATAACCTCTTTACCTTCTTTATATAACACATATTTAAAACTTTTATCTGCACCTACCCAAGCCTGCTTTACATTTACCACCGAGTATTGATCATAAGCTTCTATAGTAAATCCTTTTGCATATTCTATTGTATTAGTATCATCAGAAGTAATTACAGTATTACTCTCTTTTTTACAAGAGACAAATACAGTCGTTACTAAGAATAGTATAGAATAAATCTTCCAGTTTTTCATAATTATCTTATTGGTTTAAATACAAAAATAGAACATTATTAAATATTAAAAATATAAATCGACTACCTCAGTAATAGATTGATCAAATACGATTTTCGAAAACTACGTAGGAATTATTCAAAAACTTATTTACATTTATATTATGTTTGTACATATAGATCAATATAAATGAAGAAAAAGACATCTATTAAAAACTTACTTTTCTTTGGAGCACTAGTATTAGGAGCTATTATGACTTTTATATACTTCCCAACCAAAAGTGACACCAAACCTACTTTAAAACAAAATGAGTATGGAACTTTTAATAATCCAGAAGTGGCTTATAAAGAATGTCAAAAATTACTAATTCAACTTTCTAATGACCTGAATAAAGGGATCCCTACTAACAAAACAAAGTAACCATGAAAAATACAGTAAAAGCAATATTTATCTTTTTATTTACCTTGAGCGCTATCAATACATTTGCTCAAGATGAATTTCAAGCATTCGAAAAGAACAAACAAGTAAATGCTGTAGTTGTAAATCAAAAGATGTTCGAAATGATGGCCAATGTAAAGGTAGAACCTACAAGCCAAGAAGAAAAAGCATATTTAAATCTAATCAAAAAATTAACTTCATTAAAGGTATTTAATACCGCTTCAGCTTCTTTAAAAGAAGAAATGAAAGCAGCAGTATCTAAGCATGTCTCTTCTGCTTCTTTAAAAGAGTTCTCTAGCAATAAAGATAATGGTGGTAATATCACGATATATATCAATCAAAATGGGTCTGCTAACAACATAAGCAACCTACTTCTTTTCAACGAAAACAGTAAAGAGAATATAGTAATGATCTTGACAGGGCAGTTCTCACTAAATGAGATATCGTCTTTAACCTCTAAAATGAATTTACCGATTGGAGATTCATTAAACAAAATAAAGTAATCAAAATATAAAGTATAAAAAAAGCAGAGATTATAATCTCTGCTTTTTTTTGTGACCCGACTGGGGCTCGAACCCAGGACCCCAACATTAAAAGTGTTGTGCTCTACCAACTGAGCTATCGAGTCATTGACAAACTGTTTGTTTCTCAATTGCTATGCAAAGGTAGACCTTTTTTTATATCTCACAAATTACAAACCAACCTTTTTTCCTAGATTTATCAAGGGATAGCCGTAAAACACAGTAAATGAATTAATAGCATTTTAAAAAAATATAAACTTTTTTATTATACTACTTTCTTGCTATTTTTAAGAATAACGATTAATCTAAATAGACTTTCTAACTATACAATTAGACACAGCTTCTAAACATTCTCCTATTTTTTGACTACAAATATCTTATTTAACTTATCACCCTCCATTTAAAAAAAGAACATATACTTTTAATATACAATTAGTTACTCTCCTAATTCACGATAAAACCTCGCTTCTACCTCATCAAATAACTCCCATATAAATTAGATGACAATTATCATTTTAAATGTTAAAAATATTCTATACTTTAGTGTTAAAATAACAAAAATAAACAGATTATGACTTTACAAAACCTACCTCTTTACAACTTCAACAACGGTACCTTCATGATTATTATCTTTGGATTAGTCTGCGTAGGTCTAGTTGTGGCTTTATTTTTACTAATGGGGCCTTCTAAGAAAAATGACGAGAATAGTGATGAGACAAATCAACAGTAAAAAAAAAAGCTACTTAACCAAATTAAGTAGCTTTTTCTTTTAAAGGCCCCCTACAGCGCTTCTATCTTATATGTGACCATGATGGGATTCGAACCCATACGTCTTGCGACACCACCCCCTCAAGATGGCGAGTCTACCAATTCCTCCACATGGCCTTAAACGAATACATTTACCAACACCTTACTAAAGGTAAAGAAAATTAATATTCAAAAACAAAAAAAGCTACTCTTATTAGAATAGCTTTTGTGACCCGACTGGGGCTCGAACCCAGGACCCCAACATTAAAAGTGTTGTGCTCTACCAACTGAGCTATCGAGTCA
>NZ_DAMANB010000026.1:0-25087 GCF_032073645.1 Myroides sp. | reverse complement strand
TTCTTAGTGACCCGACTGGGGCTCGAACCCAGGACCCCAACATTAAAAGTGTTGTGCTCTACCAACTGAGCTATCGAGTCGTTATTTCAATTCCTGATTGCGGGTGCAAATATAGAAGCTTTTTTTAAAAATCCGACACATATTTGTTTTATTTTTGACTTTTATTTTTCAATTCATCCTAACACTCTAATAAACAACCCCTTGTTTTTATGAAAAAAATTATTCTTTTAGGCTATATGGGTTCTGGTAAATCAACTATTGGTAAAATACTGGCAGAACAACTAAAACTAAACTTTATAGATTTAGACAACGAAATAGAGAAAAAACATCAAATATCGATTTCAACCCTGTTTGAAACGAAAGGAGAAATCTATTTTAGGAAGCAAGAACACCTATTATTACACGAGATAATAGATACTCAAGATAACTTTATTCTTAGCTTAGGTGGAGGAACACCATGCTATGCTAATAATCATTTAGCTCTACAGAGAGAGGATATCTCCTCATTCTATTTAAAAGGTTCTATTAAAACACTAGCAGATCGTCTAGAAAAAGAAAAAGAGCATCGTCCTCTTCTTAATCAGAATTCAGACGATACTCTTGAAATTTTCATTGCTAAGCATTTATTTGATCGTAGTTATTTCTACCATCAGGCTAAAACTATTATAGCTATAGATGATAAAACTCCTGAGCAAGTAACCCAAGACATCCTTAATCATCTTAATTAGCTTAAATAAGCATACTCTTCGTCTCCATCAAAGACAACCTGAATATGCTCTAATAATGATGTAGATAATGATATCCCTTTAAAGTCCGCTTTAACGGGATATTTTTTATGGTTACGGTCTACTAGTACCGCCGTTTTTAGTTTCTTTAATGGCACTTCTAAGAAATGCTTTACACCATATATTAATGTTGCTCCAGAATTTAACACGTCATCTACTAGTACAACACACTTATCAGTATAGACTGTACTATCTAATGAAGTCTCTATTGGATTAATCGGATTCTGTTTATCTATACGCACTTCACAAAGAATTACTTTTATAGAAGAAATCTCTTGTAATGCTTCACTGATCTTTTGAGCAAAAGTATATCCACTATTTGCTACACCAGCGATTACTATTTCATCCTCATCTATATAAGTCTCATAGATCTGATAAGCTATACGTTTAGTAGTAAACTTAATTTGCTCTTTAGTTAAAATGATTTTTTTAGTCATGTTGTTTATTAATTATAAAAAATAACTCTCTACCTGCTCTAGGCTTAATAGAGTTATGTGCTGTTTCTAAAACTTGTATATTGAACTTTTCCTTAAACAACTCTAAGTACTCTTCTTTATTACCACCAAAAGGAGGAGTCTCTTGATTAAAGTAACAATCAAATAATACCCCTACTAGCTTTCCTCCTGGTTTTAATAAGTCATGCATCTTCTCTACATAATCACTTCTCTTATTGATAGGCAACGAACAGAAGAATGTTTGCTCTATAATAAGGTCGTATTGCCCCTCATGTTCAAAGAAATCTTCTAAAATCACATCACCATAAGGAAAGTTATTCATCAAGCCATAAGCTTCTAATGCCCCTACAATAGTAAAGTCTAATCCACTAATATTAGTAAAATCATTTTCATATAAATACATCAACTCATGTCCATGTCCTATACCTGGTACTAAAATAGCTAAATCTTTCTTTGTCAATTGATCTATATATTCCTTAATAGGCGTAGTGATGCTTCCTGCATTCCATTGCGCCTCACTATTAGCATACTTCTTCTCCCAAAACTCTTTATCAAACATCCTCTTCCCTATCTTTAAAAGAATTATCTCTCTCTATACTATCTTCTCCTTCTATGATATCATCGTCTTCATAGTCGTGAAAATCATCTATATCTCTTCTATCTTTCTTAGTAGGACGTCCAGTCCCTTTAGCTCTATAATAGTCCTTCGATAACTTTAATAACTCTAAGTGCTCAAATGCCTCTGCAGGAGTCTCATCCTTGCGGTAAATATCAACTAACTTAGCTCCTACTCTATTAGCAGGTATATCTAATACTGTTAATTTATAAGTTATTTGATCTTTTCTCAATGTGATTTTATCCGTAGGGAAGACTTCTCTAGAGGCTTTAGCCGCTTGTCCATTCACTGTGATATGTCCCTTTTTACAAGCTTCCGTTGCTATATTTCTAGTTTTATAGTATCTAATACACCATAAATATTTATCAATTCGCATAATTTCGTATTAAATTTCTCTAACAAAGTACACAAAAATAAAGTAAAATTGTATCTTGCACTACTAAAATAAGTCAAAAAATGAATAGATTATTTACAGTTTTAGGTCTTGCTTTTCTAGGACTAACAGCTGCCAATTGTAATAAAGATGACGGTAATGGTGGAAATGAAGTTGTAAACCTAAGAGACCGTAAAGAAGTTCGTGATGAAAATGCAAAGCAAATAGAAGAGTTCTTAGCTAAAAACTACTTGATTATTGAAGGAGATAATATTCGTTTTGATAGTATTAGTAATCCTAATAAACCTAATCCTAATGTAGTACCTCTTAAAGATGATAAAAGAATCAAAATAGAGCAACAAATCATTACATCTGACAACTACGAATACGAAGCTGTTAGAAACCCTAATGGTACTACTTCTTTAAAGTTTTCTAAACCTAAAGACGAATTAGAATATACTATTGCTTATTTTATTGTTCCTGATGCTGATGGAAACAAACAAGAAGGAAAAGGTGATTATATCTCTACTATAGATTCTGTGTTTGTAAAGACAAAATCTTACTCTCTAAAGAATGAATCTTTTGACAATAATGGAAGTATAGGTAATTATTACTCATTCCCTATCACATTACAGGAGTTCGCTCTTATGTCACAAGGTAATTATGGTCTTATACCTGCTCAGTTAAAAACAGCAGAAAGACAACTATTAACTAAAGTAAAAACAGCTACTGGTATACAATTAGGTGATAATGGTATCCCTACTTATGAAAAAGGATCAGCAGGTAGAATTATTGCTTTTATCCCATCAGGAGTAGGATATTTCAATGCTGGATTCGGGTCTAAACTTAAAGCATACCAACCACATATCATCGATATGACGCTTGTAGCGAAAAGAGAGCGTGATCACGATGGGGATGGTATCCTTTCAAAATATGAAGCGAAACAAGTAATCGAAAAATCATCAGAACTAGGAAGAGCACTTACAGATGATGAGATACGTGCACTTAAATTAACGATTAAAGATTACTTTGACTTTGATACAGATGGTGACGGTGTACCTAACTTCTTAGACGATGACGATGATGGTGATGGTGTACTTACTAAAACTGAATTACAGTATAAAGACAAAAACAACAAAAAAGCATATTACCAATACTATGACCCTATTCTAAAAACTTGTTCTAATGTATTTAGATACCTAGACAGAGCATGTTTCCCAGATCAAAAAGATGGTGAGGTAATTTGGCCTACTAAAAAATAACAAATAAGATTATATACAAAGAGGTAGATTGATTCTACCTCTTTTTTTTGTCCTACTCCACTCATTATACTACTATACAAAAAAAACCTGCTTGATTGCTCAAGCAGGTTTTTATATATTAGATATACTCTTAATTATCTTTTGAATTTACGGTTGATTACTAACTGTGCTTTCTCAACGATAGCTGCAGCGTTTAAACCATATTTTTCCATTAATTGCTCTGGAGTACCAGATTCACCGAAAGTATCTTGTACAGCTACAAATTCTTGTGGTAATGGGTTATTTAAAGCTAATACTCTAGATACGCTTTCTCCTAGACCTCCTAAGAAGTTGTGCTCTTCAGCAGTAACTATACATCCTGTTTTTGCTACAGATTTTAAGATAGCCTCTTCATCAAGAGGTTTGATAGTATGGATATTGATTACCTCAGCAGAGATTCCTTTTGCTTCTAACTCTTCAGCAGCGATTAAAGCTTCCCATACTAAGTGTCCTGTAGCTACGATAGTCACATCTGTACCCTCGTTTAACATAACAGCTTTACCGATAACAAACTTCTCATCAGCAGGCATAAAGTTAGGCACTACTGGACGTCCAAATCTTAAATAAACAGGTCCATCATACTCAGCAATAGCTAAAGTAGCCGCTTTGGTTTGGTTGTAATCACATGTATTGATTACAGTCATATTAGGCAACATCTTCATTAATCCGATATCTTCTAAGATTTGGTGAGTAGCACCATCTTCACCTAGTGTTAATCCAGCGTGAGAAGCACATATCTTCACATTCTTCTCAGAGTATGCTACAGACTGACGAATTTGATCATAAACACGTCCTGTAGAGAAGTTAGCAAAAGTTCCTGTAAAAGGAATTTTACCTCCGATAGTCATACCTGCAGCTAATCCAATCATATTCGCTTCAGCAATTCCTACTTGAAAGAAACGCTCTGGGTGATTCTTTTTAAAATCATCCATTTTTAACGAACCGATTAAGTCAGCACATAATGCTACTACATTCTCATTCTTTTGTCCTAATTCAGTAAGTCCTGCACCGAATCCTGAACGTGTATCTTTACTTCCTGTATTTGTATATTTTTTCATTTTTGATTCAATTTAAGTGGATTAATAATCTCCGAATGATGTTTCTGGATTTTGTTTTAAAGCTTCTTCTAATTGTGCATCACTAGGAGCTTTACCATGCCATGCATGTGTATTCATCATGAAGTCTACTCCATTACCCATTTCTGTTTTTAACAATACACATACAGGTTTTCCTTTACCTGTTTTAGCTTTTGCTAATTCATATCCAGCTACGATTGAATCAATATCATTTCCTTTCTCTATCTCTATAACCTCCCAATCAAATGCTTCAAACTTAGCTTTCATAGAACCTAAATTTAATACATCATCAGTTGGTCCGTCGATTTGTTTTCCGTTTAAATCTACAGTAGCGATTACATTATCCACCTTCTTAGCAGATGCATACATAATAGCTTCCCAGTTTTGTCCTTCTTGTAACTCACCATCTCCCATTAAAACATAAACAAGGTGATTATCCTTATTTAATTTTTTAGCTTGAGCTGCTCCTACTGCTACTGAAAGTCCTTGTCCTAATGAACCTGACGCCATACGCACTCCTGGTAATCTATCATGAGTACATGGATGTCCTTGTAAACGCGTATTGATTTTTCTGAAAGTAGCTAATTCACTTACTGGAAAATATCCACTGCGTGACAATACGCTATAAAATACTGGTGAAATATGTCCATTAGATAAGAAGAAGATATCCTCCTCTGTTCCGTCCATATTAAACCCTTCTTTTCTATCCATTAACTTTTGATACAAAGTCACTAAAAACTCTGCACATCCTAAAGATCCTCCTGGGTGTCCAGAACTTACAGCATGTACCATTCTAAGAATATCTCTTCTTACTTGAGTAGTTAACTCTGTTAATTGTTGTGTGTTTGGTTTCATTATTTTTTCAATAAATATTTACACACAAATATAAGATTATTTTACGGTAATCACTGTCTTTTTAAAACACTAAATAGTTCATAAATCTTTACCGTAAGAAGTCTTCTTATAAAACTCTTTATGAATACTTATTTAAAACAAAAAAAGGAGACCTTATCAGTCTCCTCTTCTATCTCATATAGATTGCTGTTATTTAGACAGACTTGCCATAAATGGATCCGTTATACTTGATTGACCATTTTCGATATGACCGGCATAATGTTGCTTCCACTCTTTATCTTCTTTACAACTTATCATTAAATCATACCAACCATTTGATCCAGTATAATCCCATTTAAGTAACTCTTCTTTATTAGGAGACAACTCTATAATCATTGCCTTTTTCAGATATAAACTATTGTCTAAAGCAACATTTACAGTATCCATACCATTGTTTTTTAATTTCACAGAGATACTTAAATCTGTGTGTAAAAGAACCTCAACATAAATATCTAAATTCTTTTTACTTCCCTTAAAGCTTCTAAAGAACCCATTAGGTCCATGTACATTATAGTGATACTGTTCTCCATCTTCTACCTTCCAGTAATAATCCATTGGTTCATTATCTCTAACCGCAAAGTCCCAAATGCCTCTTGACTGATTACCACCTATCATATCATATACTTGTACAGGAGCTGCATACACCTTATTCTTTAACTGATTAGACTCAACCGTGAAATCCATTTGTAACTGCGTTTTACTTCCTGCCAGTTTCACATTTGCATTCAGGTTATAAGGTAAAGCACATGCCTTCTTTATTCCTTCTTCTTGTTTAGGAAATTTGGATAACAGTGTCCAATGTTTAGCCCCTAATACCTCTTTTTTTGTAAACGCATTAAAGTCTCCAGGTACTTTCTTCTCTTTTGCATTCATGATTCTAGCGATGTAATCCTTGCGATCTACGAAATCTAAGTTTACCTCTCTTAGGTCACGCTCAGATTGGAATACACTCGTCATATTACCACACACCTCTCTTCTCCAGCTAGATATATTCTCTTCGATAACTTGTTTACCAGTCTTTTTTTCGATAAAATATTCTAAGAACTGTATCGTAGAGGTCAAGTCTAACACCTCTGAGTTTACCCAGCCTCCTCTAGTCCAAGGCGAGGCTATAATCATAGGCACTCTATACCCTAATCCTATCGGGCTAGCTAATTGACTATCAGGTTTACCTGTTCTTACTCTTTCTTGTTCTTTAGTGACCCACTCATCTTGTGTATCCATTCCCTTAGCCACTTTTCCCATCGTCTTATCAGTCGTTAGTGGGGGCACAAAAGGAGCAATATGATCAAAATAACCATCATTCTCATCGTATGTCAACACAAATATAGTCTTCTTCCACACCTCTGGGTTCTTCGTTAAGATATCTATCGCTTCTGATAAGTACCACGCCCCAAACCAAGGCGCTGAAGGATGATCAGAAAAATTACACGGTGCAACTAACCAACTTACCATAGGCAACTTATTTTCATCTACATCCTTTCTAAACTGATAAAAGATATCCCCCTTAGGCACCTCCATTGTTTTCTCCACGCCTCTCTCCATATAGGTCATCTCCTCTAGCTTGTGATAATCTGGATCACTTGTATTAGTAGTAAATGCCTTCTTGTGAATAGCTTTATCAAATTCGCTTAATGCTTCAAATTTAGAAGGAGAGTATAGAACAATATCTTTTTCTAGCTGTTGTATCTTACTTTCTACTTCTTGTATTTTATCTTTAGCGAGAGTCTTGTCACTCAAGCTTCCCTTTAGTCTCTCCAACTCTAATACCATATAGTCATAATGAGCCTTGTGAAAACGCACATTATATTGCTTATAGAACTCTAAATTATTATCTGTAAAATTCGCTAACCAACTCTCTGCATGCCAATCAAATCCTACAGGAATACTTAATTCATTCTGATATACTCTCCACGACACATTCGCTTTTTCTAATCGTTCTGGGTAAGTAGTCCAGCTGACATCTTTATAGTTTATCTGTCCATTATCCACATGAGCTATAGAGTTGGGATCTCTTGGTTTCTCGCGAATAGCCCCAGCCCAAAAATAAGATCGATTAGCACTAGTACCTGTCAAAGAAGAACAAAAGTGTTGATCACATACTGTAAAGGCATCTGCTAGAGCATAATAAAAGGGAATATCTGCCCGCGAGAAATATCCCATCGTCAGAGGTAAATCCTTATACTCAGCATTTCCTGGTCGTTTAGCTATCAGCCAATTATCCATTTTACCTTCGTTACGAGCCTCTACCATATCCTTCCAACTATGTGGTAAGCCTCCCATCCAAGTCACCTTAGTATTCTCAATATCAAGTCTAAAAGGGCTATAAATATTTTTATGAATATCTGACTGAAACCAAACAGGCAGACCATCCTTAAGCTTCATCGCTCTAGGATCATTAAATCCTCTTACCCCTTTTAAAGTCCCAAAACAATGATCAAAAGATCTATTCTCTTGCATTAAGAAAACAATATGTTCTGCATCTAAGAACGTAGATCCTTCAGGAGCTTTGATATCAAATGCTCTCTGAATAGATGCAGGCATAGCCTCTGCGAAAAAGAGTCCACTTGAAAATAAAGCGGATTTCTTTATAAAATCTCTTCTTGTTGTACTCATATACCTTATTTTAACCACCAAGTGATACCGCGGATATTATCAGCTCCACCGAATTGGCTATTTAATGCTTCTTCTAATTTAGCCTGATTTCTATTGTATTCTGTTTGTGGATATAGCCATCTTGTAGGAGGTGTTATTCCTTCTTGTATTTTAAACTCAGGATATCCTGTACGCAAATGGTCGTAATAAATCGTCCAATTCGATTGGTGAAACATAGTAATATACTTCTGAGTCAAAATCTGTTTTAATTGCACATTTAAACTTCCTGTTTGATACTTCACCTTAGACTGATTTATATAATTGATAAAAGCTTCTTTTGTATAATAACTAGCCATTCCCTTCGCATACGTATTATAGAAATTAAAGTTTGCCTCTATCGCTTTATTATAAAAATCAGCTGCACTACCTCCTATCCAGTTACGCGCTACAGCCTCAGCTAATATAAACTGCAACTCAGAATAGCTCAATATAGAAGTAGGCTCGTTAGTAGGATCTAAATAATAACGACTTTTGATTTTAGATATATTCTTGGTTTGCACTAACTTTTCATTCTCTGCATAAGGCACTGTAGGATCCCCTCCATTATATCCACTAAAATCTGTAATAGGCAAACCTTTTTCTAATGCTGTTGACGTTTGTTGTGCAAAAGCAAATAACCTAGGATCTTTTAAATCTTGTAGTAAATTAATAAATGTTCCTGACATATACATGCTTGATCCATAAGAACTTGAATTAAACTGGGGATAGCGACTACCTGCTTGATCGAAATACATAAGTTGTCCACTATCTGCATTACTTTCTAATAGGTTTCCTGCGTTATATATTTTTGCAAATTGTTCTGCTACTTGAATCGTACCAACTGTTTTTTTCTTAGATAAACTCATCAATACCTTTAATTGATATGAGTTTATTAACTTTTTCCATTTATCAGTATTTCCTCCATAGATTATATCTCCTTTAATAGAGGGTTTGTTTTGAATCATAGAGGCTGCTAATTCCAATTCTTTTAAAACCCCTACAAAAACATCCTCTTGTTTATCATACTTAGGGAAAGGAACTTTCTTCTCTCCTAATAAGGCTTCTGAGTAAGGTACATCACCGAAGGTAATCGCTAATTCATAAAAGAACCTAGCTTTAAGAAAATGACCTACCGCTATATATTCTTCCTTATTGGTACGTTTCGCTTCATCCATCATTTTTTGTACTTGTAACAACTCCTGATACGCTGAAAAACTAGAACTATTCCACTTAAAGTATTGACTAGTATTCTCTCCATCCGTCTGAATAATCATTCTAGAAGCATACTCTTTGCTAATTCCATTTAATGCAAAAGCTGACTTACTTACTTTGGGCAATAGTAAATAAGGATCTGCCTCTTTTACTCGGTTAGGGTCTTCGCTTAATTTATCTAAATCTTGACAACTCCCCATTGATATAATTACTAGAGCTAATGCAGCTATTTTTATATATTTTTTCATTTGTATCAGTATTAAAATTTAATATTCACTCCTAAACCTACCCATCTCGTTGATGGATCTTGAATATCATTAGAAGTAGTGATTTCGTAATCTGGATCAGAATAAAGTCCTTTTGATTTTTTCCATATCAATAAGTTATACCCTGTTAAAGAAGCAGATAACTGAGTAATTTTCTTAGATTTAATCATCTCTGTAAAGTCATAAGAGATAGCCAATGTTCTTAGCTTAAAATACGTTCGATCAAATACGTTCGCAAATAGTTTATTCTCTTTCTCTGTTACTCGAGCACGATAAGGATAATTCTGTGCCCAACTTTGCCAACTTACTGCTCCTGTATGCTTTTGGAACTGACGTGTATCAGATACTACATTGCCATTTACATCTGTAATTAATTCTCCAGATACTATATTTACTCCTTCTGGTACATAAATAGGTTTACCTGTAGCATACTCCTGATCTCTATATTGGGTTGATTTAGGATGTTTTCCTCCCCACCACATTTTTTCTACCACTTGAGAGCGAGTAACTCCTCCCCATATTCCATCTATACCAATATTTACATTCCACTTTTTATACTTAAAGTTATTATTCCACCCTAAAGTCCATTTAGGATCGAAGTTTCCTAGTTTAGTAGCTTGCTTATTCCCTGTTGGCATTCCTGTTTTAGCATCTAAGATTACTTGACCATCTGGAGCTTTCATCCATTCTATATCGTAATAAGAATCTGCTCTATCGTTCAATTTTAAATTTCCGTATTTAGCAGCGCCTCCATGTATCTTAGTAATTCTTCGTTCTCTTGTACTCCAATTTATAGTAGAGTTCCATTGAAAATCATCTTTTTTAATCACGGCTCCTGATAGACTAAGTTCCCATCCTTTAGTAGTATATTCATTTCCGTTAAGCAGCATATTATCAAAGCCTGAAGCTTCTGATACTGGGAATTTAATTAAGAAGTTAGAATCCAATACTCTATAATAAGTCAAATCAAAGTTTAGTCGTTTATTAAAGAAAGCAGATGACAATCCTAGTTCAAAAGATTTAGATTTCTCTGGTAGAAGACTTAAATCTAATATAGAGTTAGGATATGATACCATAGGATTACCATTAAATGAAGGCGTTACTGGAGAATAAGCTGACTGCAACTGGTAAGGATCTAAGTCACTTGATACCTGAGCCCATGAAGTATATAGTTTTAAATAATCTACTTGTTTTGGCATTTCTATCAGATTAGATAACAATACACTCAAAGAAGTAGAAGGGTAAAAATATGACCTATTTTCTTTTATTAAACTTGATGACCAGTCATTTCTAGCGGCAAATGTAAAGAAGAACGAGTTAAAGAAATCTAACTCTACAGTACCATATACACTATTTACAGCTTTCTTTTCTAGACGATTCTCTGCTGTCACAGGACCTGTAGAATTCCCTAGATTATATACCCCTGGTACTGTTAATCCATCTGCTGCAGAATAACTTCTGTTGTACTGACTATATCTAGACGCTGCCCCAGCATTGACATCTATACTCATATAGTCAGTTAGATCCTTCGTATACATCGCTAAGAAATCATATTCTAGTTTTAAGTCTTTAATATTATTGATACTAAAACCACCTTCTCTACTAGCGCTGTAATTAAAGTAAGATTTAGGACTCTGTAACTCTTCTTTATTGCTTGATGATACTACAGAAGCTCTTCCTTGAAACTTCAGGTCATCCGTAGCATCATATCTTAGCGCCATCTGTCCTGTCACAATATCTTTATTCCAAATTCTCTTAAAATTTTCAACCCCAAACCAAGGGTTATTATACCACGCATAATTCCAGTTCGCTTGGCGATATCCTTCCATACCAGGTACCCACAGATTATTCTTTAAGTCTCTACCACTTACATCTGACCCCAGCCATATTAGGACAGTATACATATGCCCACTCGGATTATAGTCATAATTAGGAATATTAGGAGAATAGATATTTGCATAAGTAAGTTTGGCATCTAACGCTAGTTTCTCTGTTAATTGAGTTGTTGATTTAAAAGAAAGGTTACCTCTGTATAAACTCGTATTCGGTACACGATCTTTATTATAGTTAAACTCTCCTCCTAGTCGATAAGATGTTTTCTCCCCTCTGTTGGCAACAGAAAAGCTTGTTCTTGAGTTCACTCCTGTCTCTAGAAATTCTTTTAAGTTATCGTGATATTCCCATGCGATAGGTACACGTTCATACCTAGACTTATCATTATACATTGTTCCTTCAACATTTCCATACCAATTAATTACTTGTCCTGTTTGCTTATCACGAATAGGGCTATTCCATTGGGCTATTTTTAACCCTGGTGTAAACTTAGGCCCCCAGTTCATATCTCCATCACTAATACCACCGTCTTTTCCATCCCAGAATTCATATTTACCATCTGATCCGTTACCATACTCTTTTTGTGTTTTTGGATAGACTGTAAATCCTGCACTTATCATCGTGTTCTGTGTAAGCGTCACTTCTAGTCCTTCTTTTTTAGCTCCTTTAGTTGTGATAAGGATAGCACCATTACGCCCACGAGACCCGTATAGAGCAGAAGCACTTGTTCCTTTCAGTACATTAATATCTGCTATATCTTCTGGTGCTATATCATAAAAATCTGTATCTACAGGGATATTATCTACGATGACTAAAGGAGTTTTTCCCCTAAGAGAGAACTTAGGTCCTTGTAATAGTCCAGGAGCATTAGACACCTGAAGTCCTGACACCTGTCCTGATAATAAACTTCCCATATTAGGAGTAGCTACTTCTTGAGTTCTAGCTACATCTACTTTTTGTGTAGAATATCCTACTTTTTTTTCAGCTTTACTGATACCTAAAGCAGTAATAATAACCTCGTCTAAAGAAGAGCCTTCTGGGTCTAGAGCCACCTTTATACTCTGTTGTACACCCACAGGTACTTCTTTATTATTATATCCGATGAATGAAAATACGAGTACATCTGTGTCTAATACTTCTATCTTAAAAGTACCATCTAAATCAGTACTAGTTCCGTCTGTTTTATTTTTGATATAAACAGATGCGCCAGGTAGAGAAATACCTGATTCATCCACTACACTTCCTTGAAGTGTACGCTTTTCTTGAGCATAAGTAAGGGTTATACAAAAGAATTGGACAATAATTCCAAAAAGTAGTTTTTGTTTCATTTGATCGTGTTATTATTATGTACTCAAATCTAGACTAGCCATTTTATCTAAATATTAACACAACACTAACTAATCACTATATTCTCATTTTCAAAATGATAGAATTGAAATAATCACTTAACCATAAAGAAACAATATCATAAAAAACGTCACTCTATCTTAACCTCAAGAGTATGTCTAAACATATTACTTTCATAATACAGTTCATTTAACTACATTTAATTTTTCTTATTCTAGTATATATAACACATGAACACACCTATTTTAAAAACACAAGAACTGAGTATAGGGTACCCACTAAAGAAAGGACATTATAAAATAGTTCAGCAACACCTAAACATTGAATTAAAGCCAGGTACACTGACTTCTCTTTTAGGAATTAATGGAATAGGAAAATCCACTTTATTAAGAACACTATCTGCTAACCAACAGATAATAAGTGGAAAAATACAATTATTAGGAGAAGAGCTACACACTTACAGCAACTCTAAATTAGCGACCATCATCAGTATAGTACTAACAGAGAAAATACCAGTCTCTGAACTAACAGTAAGAGAATTAATACAGATAGGAAGAACTCCTTATCTAAATCATTATAGTACCTTAACCGACAAGGACTATACACTAATAAATAGAGCTATAGAACTAACAGATATACAAGAGCTAGTCGATAGGAATATGAGCCAACTCAGTGATGGGCAGTTACAACGTGTGCTCATCGCTAGAGCCATCGCTCAGGATACACCTATCATTATCTTAGACGAACCTACTAATCACTTAGACTTGCATCATAAAGTAGCCCTGTTTAAACTACTGCGAAAGTTAGCCCATGAAGAACAAAAAGCTATTCTATTCTCTTGTCATGACATGGATTTGGCCATCGCTTTTAGCGATGATATCATTGTACTCAAAAAAGATTCGAATACACAGGGAGAAACTGACACACTAATAGAACAAGGGGTCTTCGACAACTTCTTCGAAGATGATAATCTTAGCTTTGATAGAACACAAAAGCGTTTTATCCTTGCGGAGTAGTTGAGCTATTATGTCTCTTATTCTTAGAGATATTCTCTATCGTCCATTCTATCTGATGTT
Source organism: Myroides sp. (assembly GCF_032073645.1). NCBI lineage: Bacteria > Pseudomonadati > Bacteroidota > Flavobacteriia > Flavobacteriales > Flavobacteriaceae > Myroides > Myroides sp. Next base: position 11,219 of record NZ_DAMANB010000026.1, on the reverse strand, counting down.
CAAATTCGGCCTGACGATAAGCACAATTCTCCACTTTACAGATCACACATGAGAAGGGCTTACAGTCATCCATGTGAACGAATAACTCCATATCTGCTCCGAACTTCTCGATTATCTCCTGTTCTAATTGTTCTACCTCTTTATGTCCTTCGACGATATTAAAATACCATGGTATGGTCATATGACAGTCAAAGTGTAATACTGCTCCATACTTAATAATACGTAGATTATGAAGATCTATCCAATTGGCTCTGCGGTGTTCTTGTAGATATTCTACAACTTCTTTTAACAAAAGTTCATCCGTTTCGTCCATTATACCAGATATCGCACCACGTACAATCTTGTATCCCGTGACAATAATGATCCCTGCAAATAATAATGCAACACCACTATCTAACCATCCATATCCCGTAAAATAAAGTAAAATCAAACCGATAATAATACCTATAGTAGAATAGGTATCTGACTGAAGATGTCTACCACTCGCTACTAAAGCAAGTGACTTATTCGTTTTTCCTTTTTTAATAGCGTACCAACCTAGAATATAGTTTACTACTGCTGTTATCGCTACAAGGATAATTCCGTAATCTAGTTGTCCTACAGGTTGTGGGTGTAGTAAATTACGTACTGCTTCGAAGATAATCACTAGCCCTGCTAGAATAATCATTCCCCCTTCTACAGTGGCTGAGATAAACTCTACCTTTCCATGCCCATAAGGGTGATTTCTATCTCGAGGTAATGCTGATAAATATAAACTATATAGTCCTACAAAGCCACTAATCACATTAATAACACTTTCTAAGGCATCTGTCAATATAGCTACTGAATGCGTTAAAGACCAAGCAAGTATTTTAATAACAAATAATAATACTCCTACTATGGCTACTATCTTCTGAAATTGATAATTCTCTTTTGCTTTAGTATTCATACTGGCTTAGATTATAATTGATCTACTTCTTTTACTTCTCCTACTTGCATCCCCTCTAATGATATCTCTCCGATGCGCACACGCACTAATCTTAGTGTCGCATGTCCCACATGAGCTGTCATCTTTCTTACTTGTCTAAACTTACCTTCTGTTAGGACTATACGTACCCAACTCGTAGGACCATGTCTCTCATCTCTAATGCGTCTGCCTACTCCTACCCACTCCGGTAATTGTTCTAATCGTTCTGCTACACAAGGTTTAGTTAAGTATTTCTCTCCTTTTACCCCGATAAGCACTCCATTTCTCATTTGTTCTACAGCCTCTTCTGAGATAACACCATCTACCTGCGCATAATACTCCTTTTCATAATGTGCTCCTCTTACGCGCTCACTAGTCATCCCGTCTGTAGTCAAAAACAGCAATCCCTCAGAATTCTCATCTAATCTACCGATAGCCATAGTCCCTTCTGGAAAATCATATAACTCTCCTAACTTATGCTTGGTTCTCTTCTTCTCGTATATGAATTGGCTGATATAACCATGTGGTTTATATAACAAAAAATGTCTATGTGTAGATTCCATTATTAATGTCTCTATGGGGATTTATTCTGCGGACAAAGTTAGTTATTAAATAGAGTATGATTATTAGGATTCGATTATAATTTATTTCGAATGTGCTATCTCTCTTATTTACTTTCTACTACAGTATTCATATTATTCATAAAGGTATCTATAGCCTTAATATATCGCTCTCCATGTGTGGCATCAGACAACGCCTGAAATCCCTGAAGATGAGCCCCTTTATACAATACGACTTCACTCTTAGCATTCAAAAACTTAGCTCGATAGCTATCATTAGGAGACGTCAGTCCATCCCTATCTCCTGCAAAATATAAGACTGGTAAGGTCAGCTTACTCAACGCTAACTCATACTGTGCTGCACTGCTAGGCAATGTGTACTCTTTCTCTAAAAACTGTTTTAACTTACTAATGATATCCTGCGGACTAGATACAAACCCTTCTGCTATCAAGAAATCAAACTTCAAATCGGTATATAATAGTGTACTAGCTATCGTACCCATAGAAAGAGCCCAAACACCTACTGGCTGCTCAAATCTCTTCTGACTATACTCTACTACTGCTTTTAAGTCTGTGACAAATTCGTCATAGTACAGCTGTGTCTCTATCATATCGAATGCCTGACTCTCTCCATATCCTCTATAATCAAACATCACGACAGTATACCCATGCTTCGCTACTTCTAAGACTTGTCTTACATAATAAGACATATTGCCTGCATCGCCATAGGCTAATACCAAGACTTTCTTTAAGTCCTTATCCTTAGGCGGAAAACAAATCCAAGATTTCAATTTATAATCATCCTTCGTTACAATCTCTAAGGCTTCAAAATTCACTGTCGAATTAGCAGGATGATCCACATACTCCCTCAACGGCTCTACTGCCCAAGACATATAACTGATTAATACTAAAAATATAGATAGAATAATTCTCATCTCAACTCTTATTTTGTTTCTTCACTCAAATATACAATTTTACAATAGTCTGACGCCATTAAACTTACTTTCTAACAATAAGTTCCTAACCTCCTTTCCCTTCTTCTAAATTTCAATAGTACAGATATTCTAAAAAAGACGCATTTATTTTTTTGTTATTTAGGATAAAAGAGAGTATAAAAAGCTTCTATTTCAGAAAATTTACTCCGTTTTTTTTATAATTGACTCCTTTTAGCCATTTTATAAGCCCATTATTGAAAAAAATACCTTCTTTTTTTATTTACTCAAAAAACACAACGTACTAATAAACAACAAATTAACCTCTTTTAATAAATTTACAACAAATTTAAACCTAGTTATAAACCCAACAAATACGGACTATACAGCCAGATCCTTCGACAATACATGGACAATAAGTCGAGTTTAATGGAGCTAGAGGCACTTTTGTCCAACAAACCTCCTTTTATATTCCTCGTATTCTCCACTCACTTGGTACTATATTGCATTATATAAATACCCGTCCCTTCTTGATAGATTTACAACAAGCCACAGATATATAAATAAAATATTACTGTTATATCTAAGTATCAATACTATAAATCATCTCCAATAGAAAACATCAATTCACCTAGAATACAGATCAACTAGCAAATAAAAAGAGCTGTTTATCAATTTCAATGAACAAATTCAAAAAGGAGGGTTTTAATACAATGTCCGTAAATCCTTTAAAGCCAAACTCTTTTACTTCCTCTAGTTTATCTTTTTAATAATACCCTAGTGATAATCCTTCTAATCAACTTTTAATTATTATTTTTGTTACACTAAAATATTATACATTATGCAACATATCATTGACCGTTTCATCAGTTATGTAACTGTTGATACTGAATCTGATTCATCTTCAAATACTTGTCCAAGTACTGAGAAACAATGGGATTTAGCTAACAAATTAGTTGAAGAGTTAAAACAAATAGGTCTAGAAGACGTAACTATCGATGAGAACGCTTACATCATGGCTACATTACCTAGTAATGTAGATCACGAAGTGCCTACTATCGGGTTTATCGCACACTTCGATACTTCTCCTGACTTTAGTGGTGCTAATGTTAAACCTCAAATCGTAGAAAACTATGATGGTGGTGATATCGTATTAAACGAAGAGTTAAACGTTGTTTTATCTCCGTCTTACTTTAAAGACCTTCTTCAATATAAAGGACAAACAATCATCACTACTGATGGTACTACTTTATTAGGAGCTGATGATAAAGCAGGGATCACAGAGATCGTATCTGCTATGGAATATCTAATCCAACATCCAGAAATCAAACATGGTAAAATCCGTATCGGATTTACACCTGATGAAGAGATCGGAAGAGGAGCACACTTATTTGACGTTAAAAAATTCGGTGCTGAGTGGGCATATACTATGGATGGTAGCCAAATCGGTGAATTAGAATACGAAAACTTCAATGCTGGGTATGCTAAACTTACTTTTAATGGTAAAAGTGTTCACCCAGGATATGCTAAAGGTAAGATGGTTAACTCTATCTTATTAGCAAACAAATTTATGTCTAAATTACCTAAAGATGAAGTTCCTCAAAAAACAACAGGTTATGAAGGATTCTTCCACGTACATACGGTAACAGGTAGTATAGAAGAGTCTGTGGTAGAGCTAATCATCCGTGACCACAACCTTAAAAAATATGAGAAACGCAAAAAGCTTGTGGCTAAATTAGCAGATAAGTTTAATAAAAAACATGCTAAGAAATTCGGTGGACCTATCGTTAACTGCGAAATCGGTGACCAATACTTCAATATGCGTGAGAAGGTAGAACCTGTGATACATATCGTAGATATCGCTGAGGAAGCTATGAAGCAATTAGATATCAAGCCATTAATCAAAGCTATTCGTGGTGGTACTGATGGTTCTCAACTTTCTTATATGGGATTACCATGTCCTAATATCTTCGCTGGAGGGCATAACTTCCACGGAAAATATGAGTATGTACCAGTAGAAAGCATCGTTAAAGCAACACAAGTAATCGTTAAGATCGCTGAGCTTACTGCTGCTAAAGGAAAATAATTCTTATTTGACTATATAAAAAAAGGAGATTCATCAGAATCTCCTTTTTTTATATCTATCATTTATAACATTTTATACTACTTTACAGTATCACTATTTCCTAGCAAATGTTTCTTTAATTCATTCTCTTGTTCTCTTAACTCCACTTCTACAGCACGTCTCTTTTCTTTTCCTTCTTCTTGAATACGTACAATATCATCAATAGTTCTAATAATATCAGAGTTAACCTTGCGAATAGTCTCTATATCTACGATACCTCTCTCTGTCTCCTGTGCGATCTGAACGGTAGAATCTCTAAGCAACTCACTATTGCGACTCAATAATTCATTAGTAGCATCTGTCACAGCACGTTGTGCTCCTAGTGCCTGCTGTGAACGAGCTATACCAAGTGTCAAGACCATCTGATTCTTCCATAGCGGAATAGTGTTTACAATACTTGATTGTAACTTCTCCATCAGCATCAAGCTATTGTTCTGTACCATTCTGATCTGTGGAGAAGACTGAAGAACAACCATTCTAGTCAACTTTAAATCATGTACCTTTCGGTCAAATCGAATTACTTGTTGTTCTAAATCTTTATACTCTTGTATCTTCGCTGGATCATTATCCTTCTCCGCTTCAGCTTTTAATTGTGGTAATTCTACTGTATTTAATTCTTTTAGTTTCTCTTCTCCAGCTGCTATATATAAAGACAACTCATTAAAGTAATTCTTATTCTCTTCAAACAGCTTATCAAACATCGCTACATCTTTCATCATAATCTTATAATGACGTTCTAGCTGAAGTTCTATAGCATTGATATTGGTTTCTACTTTACTATACTGGGTCTGAAGACGTGCTATCTTTTTCTTAAATGAATCAAACATTGGGAATAAGCTTTTCTTATTCGCAATACCTTCAAAAGACTTCACTTCTTCTTTTAAATTGACTAATACACTAGAAGTTTCTCCTAAATCCTTCGTCTGTACTTGTTTTAATATTTCTGTAGCAAAAGTACTTGCTTTTAACTGACTATTAGCTCCATACTGTATCACCTGAGTTGTATTACTTAAGTCAATACTTTTCTTATATGATTCGATTTGTTTTAGTTCTTGTGGCGTGAACTCTACATTCACTGAAGGTGCTAATACGTTCTCATCACGCATTTGTTGAATATCTTTTTCCATAACTTCTTTTTATAATAAACCTCTATTTTTTAGATCTTGTATATAGACTTCAGAATCTACATCTATGGTTAAATGGTTAAATCTCGTTTTATTACTTAATTCATTTTCGAATGCACTAATAACACTAAGAAGAGTTGTTCTTATTTTACTTTCAGCTAATCGAATAATATCATTATCTAATTTGGACAATTCTATCTGATGATACTGTTGTAACATATTCTCTATAGAGTAAGCATGTCGTTCAATAAACAATTCACTAATATGCTTATTATCTTTAGTAATAGATTTAGTCAACTGAATCATACTAGCTATACTCCCTCTTACTTCTTGTTGTCTAATTTCTTGTTGCCAAACTACTAAATGCTCTATAAAATCACTAACAGACAATACTTCTGATATTTTCTTTCTACGCATAAAGTCTAAGTAATCATACTCTGTATTCCATCTTATTTTAATAATAGACTTAAGGTGTACTCTCCTCAAAAATTCTTTTAAATACATAGCGATAACCAATGCACCACTCAAAAGAATAGCAAACAACAAAACATCTACTCTACCAGAGTCCTTATAGAAGAGATATAGAAAATAACCTCCTACATATAAACCACTCCATAAAATACTAGCTATAATTAAGTTCTTAATCTTACCTACTACTCCCATATAAAGCATAGCCAACGGAGGTAATACAAAAGGAAAGAGAATAGCTAAATAACTAAGCCACCCTACTTTTAACTCCCAATTTTTAGATTGATGTGTAAACCATCCCATTATAACAATCCTTTTCCTTTTAATACTGATAAATAAACTGAAGCTTCTCCGTCTACTGTTAAAACTTGAGTCTCTATGATTTTAGATAGCTCATTCTCTAATGCAATTCGTGCATATTTAACTAAGTTTTCTAACTTAGATATAGATTGCTTTACATCGTTATTTATATGATAGCTATTATTCAACTCTATATACTGAATTAAAGCATTCTCTATGGTAGACACATGACGCTCTAACAGCAAATCAGTACTAGCTGATTCTTTTAGTACTATAACGTCTATTAAGCGAAGAATCTCATCTATCTCATAAACTATACTAGGATTAGATATCTGTCTTCTAAACGTCCTTAAATTAGCCATAAAAGACTCTTTTAATGACTCTGAAGACTGTACATCTTCCAGCTGTTCCATGATTACATAATAATTGTATTCTTTGTTCTTCTCTAACTTAATATAATTTTTTAAATCTAACCTTTGCAGATACTCAGGTAAGTATAATGCTAAATAAACTACATAAATATAAAAGCTTATATAATTCAACGTTAACAATGAAACAGGGCTTTCTCCTGCCAAATAAACAAATAAGGCAATCAATAAAACTAGTAAATAAACAAGTGAAATCAAGAATGAGGTCTTAATCCAACGTGTAATCTTTACTTGATAGCCAAATATCATTACTACTAAAGGAGTAAGGACTCCTAAACTTAAAAAGCTAATAATACCTACAGTACCTAATAGTACAAGTCCTTCTCTTATTTCCCAAGTCTTATTTCGGTTAGTAAACCACCCCATTTATATTTGTTTAATAGATATTTTAAAGATATTAAAATATTCTATAATACTCAATAAATTACACTTAAGCAGTTACAAGATTATAAAGTAAATTCATAAAAGAAATGACATACTTGAGTTTACTGCATAAAAAAAGCCCCAACATAAATGTTAGGGCTTTTGAAATTTATAGGTTAGGAATTATTTTCCTTTCTCCATTCTTTCTTTTAATTCAGCTAAAGCGTCGATATCACCTAAAGTTGTTTTCTCTGCAGAGTTATTTGCAGTTTCAACAGCTTTTACGTTTTTCTCTTCTTCTTCACGGAAGATAGAAGTGTGAGAAGCAACTACTCTTTTGAATTCTTTGTTGAACTCAATAATTTTGAATTCAGCAGTTTCACCTTTTTTCAACTTTTTACCGTCTTCTTTTTCTAAGTGACGAGTTGGGATGAAAGCTACAACATCATCTTCGAATACTACAGTAGCACCTTTGTCAACTAATTCAGAGATTTCTCCTGAATGTACAGTTCCAACAGCGTAAGCATCTTCGTATTTATCCCAAGGATTAGCAGTAGTTTGTTTGTGTCCTAAAGATAATTTACGTCCTTCAACGTCTAACTCTAATACAACTACGTCTAATTTATCTCCTACGTTTACAAACTCAGATGGGTGTTTGATTTTCTTAGTCCAAGATAAGTCAGAGATGTAAATTAATCCATCAATTCCTTCTTCTAATTCTACAAATACACCGAAGTTAGTAAAGTTACGAACGATACCATTATGTTTAGAACCTACAGGGTACTTAGAAGTGATATCAGTCCAAGGGTCTTGAGTTAATTGTTTGATACCTAAAGACATTTTTCTCTCTTCTCTATCAAGAGTTAAGATAACTGCCTCTACTTCGTCTCCTACTTTAACGAAATCTTGAGCTGATCTTAAGTGAGTAGACCAAGACATTTCAGAAACGTGTATTAAACCTTCAACACCTTCAGCAACTTCGATGAAAGCACCGTAATCAGCTAAAACAACTACTTTACCTTTAACTTTGTCACCAACGTTTAAGTTAGCATCTAAAGCATCCCATGGGTGAGCGTATAATTGTTTTAAACCTAATTGGATTCTTGTTTTCTCATCATCAAAGTCTAAGATAACAACGTTTAATTTTTGGTCTAATTCTAATACTTCACTTGGGTGGTTAATTCTTGACCAAGATAAGTCAGTGATGTGGATTAATCCATCTACACCTCCTAAGTCAATGAATACACCGTAAGAAGTGATGTTTTTAACAACACCTTCTAACACTTGACCTTTTTGTAATTGACCGATAATTTCTTTCTTTTGAACTTCGATATCAGCCTCGATAAGTGCTTTGTGAGATACAACAACGTTTTTGAATTCGTGGTTAATTTTAACTACTTTGAATTCCATTGTTTTGTTCACGTATTGATCGTAATCACGGATTGGTTTAACGTCAATTTGAGAACCTGGTAAGAATGCTTCGATTCCGAATACGTCAACGATCATACCACCTTTAGTTCTACATTTAACGAATCCATTAACAATCTCTCCAGACTCGTGAGCAGCAATAACTCTATCCCAAGCTTTGATTGTACGAGCTTTTCTGTGAGATAATACTAATTGTCCGTATTTATCTTCTCTTACGTCGATTAATACTTCAACTTTGTCTCCAACTTTTAAGTTTGGATTGTAACGGAACTCGTTTAAAGAAATAACACCTTCAGATTTAGCGTTGATATCAACGATAGCGTCTCTGTCAGTAATTCTAACTACAACTCCTTCTACTACTTCTTCGTCATCAGTAGAAATAAAAGTTTTTTCTACTAGGCTTTCGAATTCTTTTAATTGAGTCTCTTCAACTGCATCGATACCATTTTCGTAGTTTTCCCAGTTAAAATCCTTTAAGAACTCTTCTTGTGTTTTAATATTTTCAGACATTTCTGATAAAAATTTGTATTCTAGATTTTATAAGTTTCTATATATCAGAATAAAATACTAGAAGTTGTTTAACATTTAAAATAAACACCCTTAGCGAAACTTCTCTGAACTAAAAGCGGTGCAAAAGTATAACTTTATATTATATATACAACTATATAATAACATAATTTTATTATTAATAGCTTGCTAATCAATCCCATTATAGAACAAAAAAGGTCTATGCTATAAGCAATAGACCTTAATTATATATTAAAAGAATTAAATTCCTAATTAGTCATGTTTAACTTCTCGTTATCACTAGTTGAAGCTTTAGCTTTTTTATTAAATATCTTAATAAACTTACTATTCTTATATAAGTCCCAGTTCATTAAACCTACACTTAATAATACAACTACTAAGCCTCCAATTTGTAAACTAGTGATAATATCATCTGTAAAGAAATAGCTCAATGCCACAGCTACAACAGGATTAACATAAGCATAAGTACTAACCTCTACTACTGGTCTATTCTGAATTAGCCAAATATAAGAGCCAAAAGCTAAAATAGAACCAAAAGTTATTAGATATCCTAATGAAAACCATCCTGACACAGACACTTCTATAGGATCAAATGCAGCAAACTCTCCATTTAATAATGCTACTAAACAAAATAGCACACCTGCAGTAATCATCTGCCAAGACGTTTTAACCATAACATGAAGATCTTCTCCTTCATCAGTATTCTTATCTTTAGAATATTTCGAATACAATGATCCAGCTGTCCAAGCTATAGATCCTAAAATCAGCAATACCATACAGAAAATATTCAACAGACGTTGTGATTCATCACTAGCAATATTAATCTGTTCAGCAAATAACATAATCACACCAACAAAACCAAGAATCAAACCTAATACAGTTGGTATACTTGAAAAGTTATTCTTCCATTGAGGCTTATCCAATATGACAAACCATAAAGCTGCTGCTGCTGCCATAATAGCGGCAATACCACTAGATACATGTTGTTCTGCCCAAATCAAAGCCCCCATATCAATAAATAGTAATAAGAACCCAGTAATACATGCTTGCTTAACTACTTTCTTATTAAACAATTTATACCCTTTCATTTTACAGTAAGTCAATAAAAGAATACTTGCACTAAAGAAACGTAACGTTCCTAAAACAAAAGGTGTAAAATCACTTAATGCTTTGTGAATAAAAAAGAATGTTGATCCCCAAACAAAATATACAACGATATAAGCTGCAACAACAGTGCTTTTACTTGTGCTATTTGTACTAACTGCTCCCATAACTAATACTCTAACCTTTCTGGTATAATTAATTTATTTTCTTCTTTAACTGTTTGTAAAACTATAATTGTTCTAGTTGAAATAATTCCTTGAATTCTTGATAGTGAATTTCTCATTAAATGCACTAAAGCTAATGAATCTGTTGTGCGTACTTTAATCATATAACCATCATCACCTGCTATATCATGAACTTCTAAAACTTCTGGAATCTCTGCCAAGAGTCTCCCTGTTTCTTCATCTCCAATAATTTCATCAACTTTAATAAAAATAAAAGAAAGCATTTTTTGATCTAAAGCTTTAGGATTAACCTTTGCATGATAAGCTAATAGAACATCCTTATTCTCTAACTTCTTCACTCTTTCCAATACTGCAGAAGGAGCCATACCAAGTTCCTTTGCTATATCCGAATTATTAATTCTAGCATTATCCTGCATCATTCGCAGAATCTTTAAATCAATCTCATCTAACTTATACTCCATCATATCGTATTTAACGAGTGCAAAGATACATACAAAAAGAATTATATACAAACATTTTAAATAAATTTAGAATATAATTCGGTCAATTATTTTAATAACAGAATTATATACAAATAAAAAACAAAGAAATAGAATTGTGGGGAAGTAAAAAAAGATAATATACAAAAATAGAACAACATCTTGTCTGCAGAAACAAAATACGACTAACCCAAATAAACAAAAAATCCCCAACCTCATACGAGATTGGGGATTCTATAAAGAAAGGCG
>NZ_DAMANB010000025.1:32838-57401 GCF_032073645.1 Myroides sp. | reverse complement strand
CTTTCTTTATAGAATCCCCAATCTCGTATGAGGTTGGGGATTTTTTGTTTATATGGATTAGTCATATTTTGTTTCTGCAGACAAGATGTTGTACTATATTTCTGTTTAAGTTTGTTAAAGTTGCGAAAAAAAGATGTTACTTTGTACGCATATTGAAGATTAAGTAAGCTATGTTGAAAACTGTAAAAAAAATTCTTATTAGATTAGGAATAGGCATTGGAGTATTATGTGTATTAGTATTAGCACTAATGTATATTGTACCAGTATTTTATGCAGATCAAATAAATGTTAAGGTAAAGGAATTAATGAAAGAATCCATCAAGGGAGAAGTAGACTTTGAGAAAATTGATCTATCATTTTATAATAGATTTCCTTTATTAACAGCTACAGTAGTTAATCCTAGTATAGCTGGTGTACAATTAGATTCATTGTATTCTGATCATTTATTTGAAGCTAAATCAGTTAGCTTAGGTGTTGATATCTTTAGCATAGTAAATGGTAAATTGTCTTTTAATAGAATATATGTAGATAGCCCTATTGTTCATATTAATGTTACAGAGAAAGGAGAAGCAAATTATGATGTTTTTGTTCCATCTGATGAGAAAGAAGAAAGTGATGAGAGTCTTGAATTAAAGATAGATGAACTTCATATAGATAATGCTGAAATAGTTTATAATGATTTAGCTAGTAAGTTGAGTTTTATAGCTTCTGATTTTGATTATATTGGACAAGGTAATATGAGTGATGATGTATTTGATTTACTTAGTAAAGCAAGTATTCATTCTTTTGACCTGAACTTTGATGGTGTTCACTATGTAAAAGAGAAACCTATTTTAGCTAAACTTCAAACTAAAGTAGATACAAAGTCTTTGACTTTTGTCTTTGAAAAGAATGACTTACGTGTTAAAGGATTACCAGTTGATTTTAAAGGACATTTTGGTTTTATAGAGAATGGTTATGATATGCTCTTTGATATTAAAACAGAGAATGCTACTCTAGAGCAACTATTATCAGTTATACCACCAGAGTATCAATATTGGTTGGATGATACTAAATTTGCAGGAGATGTTAATGGTAAGTTTTTATTAAAAGGTAAATATGTTATTGTTGATACTTTAAGTCCTAATGTTGATTTGTCATTAAAATTAAAGAATGGTTTTATACAAAATAAACAAGTTAGTAAGCCTTTAGAAAATGTAGAACTTGACTTTGCTTATTCGATGCCAAAGTTAGATATAGAGAAAGGAAAAGTGTCTATTAATAAGTTGGCTTTTGATTTAGATAATAAACATACTGATATCAATGCAGAAGTTGAGGGCTTGACCGTTATCAATGCAAAAGGAAAGATCAATTCAATAGTTAATCTTGATTTATTTCAAAAAGCAATAGGTATTGAAGGATTTGCTATGCGTGGTGAATTAGCTTTGGATGGAGTTTTTGATGGAACCTACTCTAAAGGTGTTGTTGAAAGAAGAACCTTACGTAAAGTATATAGAGACAGTACTATCACTAGTATTCCTCAATTCGATTTAAAAGGATCTATAAAAGATGGATATTTTAAGTTAGAACAATTACCAGAAGCATTAGAAGCTATTAACTTTAACTTTGATATAGCAGCTAAGGATTCTAATTATAAGAATACTTCAGTTAGAATTTCTGATATTTCATTATCTGCTATGAGTAATTTTATAAAAGGTAATATATATCTAAAGAATCTACGTGATTACAATATTGAGGCGGATGTAGATGCTAAAGTGGACTTAGAGAATATAAAGTAATTCATACCAATAGAAGATATTGTGCTTAGAGGAGTGATTGATGCAAAGGGTAGTATAAAGGGAACATACGAGCCAAAGCGTAAACTATTCCCTGTAATTGATTCTGAAATTAAGTTTGTCAATGGATATGTTCAATTTAAACGTATACCTGACTTACCAATAGAGAATATTCAGATTCATACGATCATTAAGAGTAAGCGTGGATCTCTACATGACTTAACAATTAAAGTCTTACCAATTGACTTTAAAATAGCAGGAGAACCTTTCCAATTAGCTGCTAGTTTGTATAATTTAAATAACTTAAATTATAATGTGAAGTCAAAAGGAACATTGAATATAGGTAACCTATATAAGTTGTTTAAGATTGATGGAATAGATGTACGCGGTAGATTATTAACGAGTCTTTTCTTAAGTGGATTACAAAGTGATGCTGTAAAAGGAGATTTTGATAAATTAAAGAATGGAGGAAAGTTTGAAGTAGACAATATAACGGTGACTTCTGAGATGTTCCCAAAACCATTACATATTAAAAAAGGAGTATTCAAGTTCTATAAAGAAAAGATGAAGTTTGAGAAATTTGAAGCTACTTATGGTAGTTCTAAATTTTCTATGAATGGATACTTGACTAATGTGATTGGTTATATGCTGAAAGGAGATACTTTAAAAGGGAACTTTGATTTACAAACTCCTTATATGAATGTTGATGAATTTATGATGTTTGCAAATAATAAAACTAGTAATGTCACAATAGCAAATACATCTAACGCAGGTGTTATTCAGGTTCCTAAAGACATTAATATTGCCTTTAATGCTGTAGCTGATAAGATTAAATACACAGAATACAATATTGAAAACTTTACAGGTAATCTAGTTGTTTCTAAAGGAGGTATAGATTTGAAAGATACTAAGTTTAATTTGATAGGAACAAATGTTGCTATGAATGGAACTTATGAACCAACAGGTTATAGAAGTGCATTGTTTAGTTATCATTTAAAAGCTTCTGAATTTGATATTCAAAGAGCATATAAAGAAATTACTTTGTTTAGAGAAATGGTGACAATGGCGAAGGATGCTTACGGAACGGTTTCTTTAGATTATAGTTTGAAAGGGAAATTAAACAGTAGTATGTTCCCTGTAATGAAGAGCATTGAAGGTCAAGGTACATTATCATTAGCAAATATTAGTTTTAAAGGATTTAAACTTTTAGGAGCTATTGCAGATAAGACGGATGCTAAATCGTTAGAAAAAGGAACATTATCTGACGTTAATATTAAATCATCTATTAAAGATAATGTAATGACTATTGAACGAACTAAAATGAAGATGGCTGGTTTTAGGCCACGTTTTGAGGGACAAGTAAGTTTAGATGGAGATTTAAATATTGGATTTAGATTGGGATTGCCTCCATTAGGTATTATAGGAATACCAATGAGAATAACAGGTAATGCAGAAGATTTTAAAATTAAGTTAGGTAGATATAAAGCAAGTGAAGTATTGGGACAAGGAGCAAAAGATGATGACGAAGATGAGGATGAAGGTACAGATGTAAAATCAGTGAATGATTCTATCCCTGCTCTACCAGAGGTACTGCCAGTACAAGCCCCTGATAGTCTTCCTAAGTCGGCATAAGTAAAAAGCTCAGAGATTCTCGAGAGTACTGAAAAAGTAAGGCTTTTTTTGAGTTCAAGTCACTATAAGGCAAAAAAAGACGCTTTTAAAGGAGGTTATAACTAACCTTTTTTAAAGCGTCTTTTGTTTTTAAGATTATTTTTAAAGATATAGCTAGTGCTTAATAGTCCTTATTTCTCTTTCTGAGAGGACAAAATGCTACCTAGCTATCCTTACTACATTAATTTCAGTATTCTTTTTAAGTTTACGGCAAAAATAGCCAATGCCCCTTGCATTTGCATAGACGACAATCCGTACGACAAAGCAGTATCGTATCCATGGGCATTCTTTAATTCTGCGTTTTTAGCTTCTATCTTATAACGATGTTTAGCCTCTTCTTTAAATTCTGGAGTGTCTTCAAAGGCTAGTTGGTCTAAGTGTGTTTGACTTGATATAGAGACCGAATATGATTTGGTCTTGGCTCCAGGTTTGTAACAACCATCTTTTAAAGGACATTGTTTACACTTTTCAACATCAAAATAGTATGTTTTAACTTGATTAGTATTTTCTCCTTTCTTGCCTTGAGTAGCCTTTCTAACGGCTAAATGTCCTGCAGGACAAACGAACATATCAGCATCTTTGTTAAAGTCAAATTGGTCTTCTTTTTTACGAGTACCTTGACTAATTACAGGATTTAGTTTAGAGATTACACTAATATTATTCTTCTTAGCATAGATTAAATTGTCTTTACTGGAGTAAGCACGATCACCTATAACAGTGTTAACTGTCATTCCATTTTTAATAGATTCTTCTACTAATGTAGTTAGCAAAGGACCATCTCCCTTTTCTCCTGAAGTGACTACTGCAGCTGTGATAACACGCTCCTTACTCATGGCAATATGAGTTTTATATCCCAAGAATGATTCCTCTTTTGACTTATGACCTATACGAGCATCTTGATCTTTAGATATATCTCGTTGTTCTTTTACATCATCTAACGCTTCTTTTAAAACATTCAGTTTCTCACTTACCTTAGGTAAGCTACTCAAAGATCCTTTGTCTTCTAAGTAGTTGATTAACTCTGTACAATAAGCCATCTCATTCTCTACGTTATCGTCTGTGTTTTTAGTAGGTAAATGATCTTTTACTGTTGGATCTGTTTCATAAAGAACCTTTCTTACATTCTTTGAACGATATCTTAGAAACTCTATAACAGATACTGCATTAGAGCGACTCTTAGTATGTGTTGCATCTAATATTATTGCCTCTGATTTTATAATCCCTTTTGCGATAGCTAACTCTACTGTTTTACCAATTAACAAGTTTAGCATATCAGTATCCTGAAGCCTTAATTTTCTAAACTTGCTTAGCGTACTAGCTTCTATTACCTTTTCTTCGATTGACATATCTAAGAAATACTTAAACGATAAGTCGTATTGCGAGCGTTCTACAACATCTTGATCTGATATGTCAAAGATTGTTTTTAATAATAAGTACTTGAACAAACGAATAGGAGAATATGCCATTCTACCATTGGTGACACAATACTTACTTGATAGTTCTTGATATACAAAAGTAAAATCGACAAGATTATTTATCTGACGTAACATATTATCCTTAGGAACTAACATATCGTATAACTCAGAATATTTACTAAAAGAGATTGTTTCTTGATGACTTACCATTGCTTTTTATTTGATCAGTACAAAGCTAAAAAAACAAAGAGGTAAAATAGAAGAGCTTAAGCCCTCTATTTTACCTCTATTTCGAAAAAGAAGACTTTTTCAGTGCCCTCGAGATTCTCTGGGCTTTTTTTATTTATATGTGATTTAAGTTATATTTTTGACTTGTAAAACAAAATAAAATGAATACTTACACCAAGTTAAACGATATAGAAAATCTTCTTATACAACAAAGTACTGTAGAAGAACCAATGCATGTCTATCAGGTAGATAGTCCTGTAGAAGAACAAGTACTTAGAATGAGATGTGAAGAAGTACTTCCAACAGATGAGAACTTAAAATATCTGATTGCGCGAATGTATAAAACTGTTCGCAATGAAGAGAAACCTGGAGTAGGGATAGCAGCACCTCAGGTAGGTATCAATAGAAGAGTTTTTCTAGTGCAACGAATGGATAAAAAAGGAGAACCATTCGAATTCTTTATTAATCCAGAGATTGTATGGTATTCTAAAATATTGAGAAGAGGAGAAGAAGGGTGTTTATCTATTGCTAATGAATATGGAGAAGTATATAGAAGCTTAGCTATTCAGATTACTTACTATGATTTAAGTGGAGAACATTTCCAAGAAGTGATAGAAGGTTTTACAGCTGTCATTATACAACATGAATTTGATCATTTGAATGGAGTGTTGTTTACTGATCGTATTAAAGAACAAGAAAATAATGAATATTATAATGCATCTCCTACCAGTGAGATTGTTTACCAGAGATAAACTACAGATTGTAGTATTTCTACTTATTAGTACTTGGTGTCTTACATATAACTGTGTTTATGCTCAGACTGTTGATTATAAGTATTCTTATGATGATTTAGAGCTTAGTTGTCCATCTGATGATATGGAAGTAGAACGATTATATAAAGTAGGTTTAGAAGCTCTTAATTCACCTAAGTATTATAATATCGCAGGTAAAGTGTTCTTTAGTTTAATAGAAAGAGATAAAACACTTTGTGATGCATATTTCTTTACAGGAGTAGCTTTAACTAAACAAGATAAGCACGAAGCCGCAGTAACGTATTATTACTATGCTGATAGTTTAGCTAGTAAGAGTAATTCAGTATTTAAAGAAGAGTTAGCAGAAGCAGCTTTAAGAGTCGGAAATATTGGCTTAGCGAGAAAGAAGTATGAAGAATTGATCAAGGACTTTCCCAATGACCCTGATGGTTATTATGGAATAGGGCTTACCGCTACTTCTTTAGGAGATATAGCTAATGGATTGCAAAAGCTAAGTATTGCAGAAGAGTTGTATATAACAGAGAATACCTGGACGGAGCAACGACAACAAGAAGTATATTTAATGAAGGGAATCCTCTTTATAGCGGATACTCAGTATGAGGCAGGTTTAGAATATTTAGATAAGTGCCAAACTACTTTTAATACGCTAGATGACTTTAATGCTAATTATGCACTTGCTTCAGACGAATTATTTAAAGAGACTAAGAATGAAAGTTATAAAGCGAAAGCCTTAGAAGCTTTAAGTAGAATCAAAGATAAAGGAAAACTGAACGAGACTTTTCTCAAACGTTTTCAAGATAAATAGCATAAGTAAAGGGATTGTGATCTTACTCGCAGTCCCTTTTTATATTGCTACTACGGAGTAGTACCAAGCTTATTTAAGGGATAAGTTCACTTCAAAACCAACTCCTCTTAAACTCAGGATACTTATTGATTCATCGTGTTGAAAGTATTTTCTTAAGCGGGTGACGAATACATCTAAACTACGTCCATTAAAGTAGTCTGCAGATGGCCAAAGCTTCTGTAAGATCTCTTCACGAGAGATAATATCACCATTATGACTGATTAATAGAAGTAATAAATCTCTTTCTCGTTCTGTCAGACGTATCGTTTCAGTGGGATGACTCAGCTTTAGCTGTATAGGATTAAAAGTATAGCTGCCTAATAAGTACTGTTCTGTCTTTGGTACAGCAGTTCGCTTTAGGATATTCTCTATTCTAAGTTTTAGTTCTTCAGGATCACATGTTTTAGAAATATAATCATCAGCACCGAGCTTTAACCCCATTAAGCGGTCAATACTTTGGTTCTTTGCTGTTAAGAATAAGAAAGGCAAGTTTGGTAATACCGTATTAATCTCTTTCGATAAGGTAAAACCATCTTTCTGTGGGAGCATAATATCTAATATTGCTAAGTCAAAGTGTTCTTGTGTTACAGTCTCTATAACTTCTTCTGGAGTAGTGAACCATTTTACCTCAAAACCACAGATACCTAAATACTGTTGGATAACTGTACCATAATCAATATCATCCTCTACTAATAACAATTTATACATAAGGTATTGTGATTTTAAAAGTAGTCCCTACTTGTAGTTTACTATTTATATTAATATTCCCGTGAAGTGATTTTACTATTTGTTGTACTTGGTATAAGCCGATGCCTAGTCCTTGGGTATTATGGATATTGCCTTCTCGTACTCTATAGAATTTTTTGAAGACATCACTCTGTTTATCCTTAGCGATACCCATTCCGTTATCTATAATTGTGATAGTATACTGATTAGCTTCTGATGAGATAATACATTTAATCTCTGTTCCACCATATTTAATACTGTTTTCTAATAGATTAAGAAGTACAGTTTCTATTTTAGTTTTAGAGAGATTTAGTTCATCTTTAGCATTCCATTCTATAGCTAATAGTACTTCAGGATACAGGTTTTGGATATCCTCTATCAGTACTAAAGCATCTTCTTTTTTATAACCTTCTTCTTCATCTGATAGGATAGGATTAAGGCTATTCTGTAATCGGTCTAATCGATCTACTTGACGGAGTAGAAGGTTCACTGTAGGAGACTCATATTCTTTCGACAGATTCTTACAACCATATTTTAGAGTAGCGATAGGTAGTTTAAACTCATGAGAGACATTATCTACCATATTGTAGAGATTAGTTATTTCTCTTTCCTTTCTTTTGATAGCTTTATAAGTAGTATAATATAATATGAGAATAAAAACACAGATTAGAATAGAACCACTTAAAAGGGGAAATAACTGCCTTAGTGTTAAGCTTAAATAATTAGTTACCTCTATAAATCTTTCTTGGTAAATAGTGATATGTAGTTTATAACTATCAGGACATTCTGTGCATGTATCACCTTCATCCTTTATACTAGTCTCATTAATTTCCCATTCAGAAGTATTTATTCTTTGGGGAGCGTTCAGTTTTCGCTTTGTTTCTAAAAGGACAAAAGGTTTATCTAATAACTCCTCTTTGCTATCATGTATGACTACTTGTTTGATAACTATTTTCGCAGCCACTTCATATCCTAAGGTAGAGAACGTACTGTCTATCTTTTTTGTAAACAATTCATTATTCTTGTCTAGGACAGAAGTAAAGTCTGTTTTGATATTTTCTAAGGTTGTTTTTTGCTGCAGTAGGTCTAAAAAAGAAGTATACAGTAAATTTTCTTTTGTTAAGCTAATTTCTTTGTAGAAATGCTCCTCTAGTAAATCATCCATTTTTTGATGAGAGATACTACTTATTTCTTTTTGTTTTAGTTTAACTGCTTGCATGAAATAAAAAATCATTACCCCTACAAGAAGTATATAAAACAAACAAAAGATGATTAAGTAATATTTAGAATTTAGCTTTTTCATATACACAAATATACTTTAAAAAGAGAGTAATACATCAAGAGGCTTTTGCTGTTAACCGTTCATTAACCGTTCATTAACCGCCTTCTTTTTCTGAATACAGCACCTTTGTTTAAAATTAATGAAATTATGGTACGCATACTTATTTTATGGAGCATATTATTGTTAAGTGTATTAGTAAATGCACAAACAACTAACTCTCAGATCAAAGGAAAAGTAACAGACAATAAAAAGGAACTATTGGCTTTTGTTACTGTTGTAGCTAAAGATGCCGATGGCAAGATAGTACAGTCTGTTTATACAGATGAACAAGGTGTTTATGATTTAGACGCTAATACATTGATTACCCAATTAGAATTTAGTTATGTAGGATTTAAATCTCAGACGATAGCTTTAGGTACCACTTCAGCTGTAGTAGAGTTAGCAGAAGATAATGCTATTTTAGAAGAAGTAATGATTACCGCTAAGCGTCCTACTATAAAAAGAGAGATAGACAGATTAGTATTTAATGTGCAAGACACACCATTAGCGACTACGAATGCGTGGGATATTCTGAAACAAACACCTGGGGTCAATGCGATAGGAGATAACCTAAGTATCCGTGGGAGCTCTAGTATATTGGTGACGATTAACGATAGAAAGGTGATGCTGACAGGAGAGCAGTTAAAAGAGATGCTTGAATCTACAGATGGTACACAGGTAGAGGCTGTAGAAGTTATTACTAATCCTCCTGCTAAGTATGATGCTCAGGGGGGAGCAGTATTGAACATTAAATTAAAAAAGAACGTAAACTTAGGATATAAAGGGAGTGTAACAGATCGTTTTAAACAAACTACCTATGCAGTTAACACCTTAGGTACACAACATTTTTACTCTGGTGATAAAGTGAATTTATCTGGAAATTATTCTTATACAAAAGGATCAGGAGTACGCTATAATGAAGACAACGTTATCTATGAGACCGGAGAGCGTTGGAGTACAGACCTGACTCGTATGAATAAGATGAGAGGAAGACATAGTTTTAATGCGGAGATGGATGTAAAGGTAGATAGTACATTGACACTGACATTAGGAGGGGATGGCTATATTAATGAGCAAACCAAAGGTGATTATGTCATCCCTACATTAATCTATAATAAAGAGGGGATTATAGAATCTAACTATACTACTTTTAATAAGAAGCGTGCTAATATGGATACGTACACAGGGTATTTTATGTTAGACAAGAAGTTTAGTCAAGAGAAAAACTTATTATGGTCTTCTTATTTTACGTATGATAACCAGAAAGATAACCAAGATGTACGAACTGAATTAAACTTTAAAAATCAAGTACCAACTGAACGCTTTTTCGCAACGAAAGATAACTCGCGTACACGATTAGCTGTATCTGGTATTGATTATACGATAGATAAAGAAACAACGAAGTGGGAGTTAGGAGGAAAGTATAGTATTGTCAAAGCTTTATATTCATTAGACTTTTTTGATACTAAAACAGGGAATCCTAATAAAGACAAGAGTAACGATTATGATTATCAAGAAATCAACTGGGCAGGATATACTTCATTTACGAAGCAATGGGATAAATGGCAGATTAAAGCAGGATTGAGAGGAGAGTACACAGTCATTCAGACGAAGAGCACAGGGGTAGGGAGTGACACACAGTCATACTTTAAGTTATTTCCTACAGCCTATGTGAAGTATGATGTAACAGACGATCATCATTTGGGCTTTTCGTATGGCAAGCGCATTGACAGACCTTCGTATTCTTGGATGAACCCAGCGAAGAGTTACTATAATCTGTTTTCGTACTTTCAAGGAGACCCTGATTTAAAACCAACGATCAGTCATAATTTTAGTCTGAGTTATGATTATAAAGAGTGGAGTTTAGAGATGTACTATAAGAGAGAGCAGAATCCATCTATGGAAATATCATATCAAGAGGATGCTACTAATACATTAGTATATCACTATACAAATATAGATAAGAGACAGGTAGCAGGGATGAGTTTAAACACGCCGTATAAAGTAGGAGAGTGGCTGACTCTAAATAGCTATTTAAGATTAGAGTATAAGGAAGATTACTTTTATGGTCTAGATAAGAAGTTGTATAAGAATGATGCATTCGGTTTTGGAGGGCAACTATATGCTTCTGCACTTTTAGAAAAAAAGAGTAATTGGAAAGCGATGTTGACTTATAGTTTTTATACACCAGGTGTACAGGGGACTTTTAGAATAAGTAGTTATCAGCGTACAGACTTTATCATGAGTAGAGAGTTCTTGAAGAATAAGTTATCTGCTAATCTGTATGTGTATAATATTTTTGGTAGTGACAGACAGATCATTAGTACTAACTATGCGAATCAAAATAACTACTTTAAAGACTATAGCGATACACAAGGTTTTGCTGTTTCTTTAAAGTATAATTTAGGAAACCAAAAGGTGAAATACAGTTCTAAAGAAATAGAGATGACAGAAAAAGACAGACTTTAGTATAAGATGATTATGAGTTAACACTTTCATAATAACTCTTTGAATTCTTGAATTTAAAAATGACAATTTCTTTACGTACTAAAAATCAAGAGATAATAATGGAGGAATAGATTTGACTTCATTAATCAACTAGTAGTAACGTAAATGAAAAAAAAATTACAATTAGCAGGTTTGGTATGTGCGACTTTATTTAGTGCACAAGTTTTTGCTCAAACCACACAAGCTTCTATCCAAGGGATCGTATTACAGGATAATGCGATCCAACAGGGAAAAGAAGTTATGATTAGAAATACATCTACAGGGTTTACAACACGTACTAAGACGAATGCTAATGGGGAGTTCGTCTTTAAAGAAATTCCATTAGGGGGGCCTTATATTGTTGTTACACAGGATGAGACTGGTGGAGAAGTAAAGAAAACGGGGTACTACGTAAACCAAGGTGATAATGTATTCGTAGATATTGTTATTGGATTAGATGATCAGCATTTAGAAGAAATCGTTATTGATGGAAAGAGCTTAAAGAATCAGAAAGAGTCTTTGGGGGCAGCGACTACTTTTACAGCAAGCTCTATAAAGAATTTACCTATTAACGGACGTAATTTTGCTAACCTAACGGATTTATCACCTTTATCGAATGGAGGGTCTATAGGAGGACAACTAGGATCTTCTATTAACTTTACGATAGATGGTACTACTGCTAAGAATCCTACATCAGGAGGGGCGACTACTAGTAGAAGTGGTGCTCCATATTCTGTATCTATGGAGGCAGTACGTGAGTTTCAGGTAGTGACGAATCAGTATGATGTGACATTAGGGAGAAGTGGAGGAGGAACCGTAAGTGCAGTGACTAAATCTGGAACCAATGAGTTCTCAGCTTCGATGTTCTCTTATATGCGTGCAGATTGGTTATCTAGCCCGTATGATATCAACGGAAATAAGAAAGGGGATAGAGATTACTCTACTTATCAATATGGACTATCTTTAAGTGGCCCGATTATTAAGGATAAACTACATTATTTTGTAGCATGGGATCACCAGTTAGACACTCGATCACTAGTGATTGCAGATATTAATGGGCCAGCAGATGAGGATAGATACGGTATTACTAACCAGACTTTAGATAAGTTCGTAGGTATTGCTCGTGATAAATATGGTGTGTCTAATAATCCTCAGTACGGAACATTTGACAAGAGAAGAAACTCTGATGCAGCCTTCTTACGTTTAGATTGGCAGATTAACGAGAACAACTTATTGACGGTTAGAAATAACCTTACATATGACTATAATCCACTAGGATTAGGAGATAACACACAGATTAATCTATACGAATCTTATGGTACAGATAAGAGTGTTGACAACAGTTTATTAGCTACATTAAGAACGAATATCAGTCCTAAGCTGACTAATGAGTTAAAAGTACAGTACTTATATACATTCCAGGATAGTCATCAGAGTGCAGAGTTACCAGGATGGTATATACCACGTGCTATTGTGGAGAACGTAACTTCTAATATTGGAGGAGGTGTGCGCTCAGCGAATATACAGTTGGGAGGACACCGTTTTGCACAAGAGAAGTTTACGAATAATGTTTTTCAGGTTGTAAATAATTTATACTATAACACAGATAAAGTAAACTATACTTTCGGTGTTGACGTGATGCAGACTAACTCTAAGTCAGTATATGGTAGTGAAGTGAATGGACGTTTCCATTTTAATAATGATCCTGCTCTAGGATATTCTTCTATGGATAGCTTTGAGAATCTAAGACCTTATAGATATTATAGAGAAGTACCTTTAGTAGATGATCTTACTGTCGATGGAAATATATTAAATGCGGGTATCTATGGACAAATGAAGACTTCTTTATACCCTGGTTTAGATATGACTTTAGGGCTTCGTTTAGATTATGCGAAGTATCCGACAGCTAAGTTTAACCAGTTAGTATATGATGAGCTAGGACTAAGAACAGACAATAACTTTAAGTCTTTGATTGTACAGCCACGTATTCAGTTTGATTGGAATATCAATGAGAACAATACAGACTATATCCGTCTAGGTGGAGGTATCTTTGGTTCGGATGTGAATAACTATGCATTGATTAACAACCTTACTTTTGATGGAAGTAAGCTAGCTACTGTGGATGTAATGGGAGCTGATGTACCTACTCCAGACTTTGAAGCTTATAGAAAAGATAAAAACACAATACCTTCTTTGACTCAACATCAGTTAAGCACAATCAACTTCACAGGAAAAGATGCAAAAGTACCGATGGTGTATAAGGCTAACTTATCGTATACACACTTCTTCAACAGTAGATTTAAGGTGAGTGTGACAGGGTATATGAACTTAGCTCGTAATAACTACTTCTATAAAGATAGAAATATGGTGGATAAACCATTCTTTACTTTAGACAATGAAGGAGGAAGAGGTGTATTCGTCCCTGCAGAAACTATTTTAGCGAACGGTGCTTCTGATTGGAAACAAGGTAGAAAATCAAACCAACTAGGTCGTGTATTAGAGTTAGTAAGTGAAGGAAAAGTAAATAACTATGCTTTAGTATTTGACACGAATTATAACTATTACAGAGATGGACAGATAGCAGTGAGTTATACTTGGAACTCTACTAAGGACAATACTTCTTATAATGGAAACGTAGCTAACTCGGCTACACTAGGACTACCAGTAGCAGATGACCCTAGAGATTTAAGCAAGATGAGCTATTCTGATAATCACTTTAGACATAAGTTAGTAGTGTATGGTAATGCACCTAGTTTCTACGGAGTGAATGTAGGAGTGAGATTCTCTGGTATTGGAGGAACGAGATATAGCTTATTATCAGGAGGTAATACGAATGGAGATTTTGTTAGTGGTAATAATGACTTAGCGTATGTATTTGATATCAATGATCCTAAGACTCCACAGCATATTAAGGATGGATTACAAGCGATTATGGATAATCCAGAAGTAAGCAGTAGCCTTAAAAATTATATCCAAGATAGCTATGGTAAAATAGCAGAGAGAAACGGAGGAAAGAATAGCTTCTATGGTGTATTTGATTTGCGTATAGCGAAGACTTTCCATGTTAAAGGGAAACACAAGTTTGAGCTATCAGCAGATGTATTTAACGTAGCGAACTTATTGAATAAAGATTGGGGAGTGAATAAATCTATGAGAACGCAGTCTCTATATGCTTTAGGTGTACCTAAGAAAGGAGAGACAGCTGCTTTACCAGGTTTTGATCAAGCTACACAACAATTTAATTATAGAGTAAATACAAAAGGGACTCCTGTCAATAGAGGAAACCCATACCAAATACAAATAGGGTTAAAATATAGTTTTAATTAATGCTTTCATAGTTAATAGATTATCAGGTTAATGCACTAATTCTTAAAAGTGGGACTCGTCAGAGTTCCACTTTTGTTTTTATTATACAATAGTAAAAGTGGCTTGATGTACTAATTTGTTGTAATTTTAAAGGTTAAATACAAGAATATGGAATTTGATTACTTTGACAAGATTAGGAAGATTAGAACGGGTATCCGATTCTACAGTGAGCTTCTAATAGAGGCTTCGTGGAATATGTGGAATATCAAAACGAGGGTAGGTATTTTCTTCTTTTCTTTAGTCGCTGCACTGTTAGGTACTTATTTTTTAGCTCCAGATGTTTTTAGTGAAGCTCAGAAATACACCATGTTTATTTTAATATTCTCTATATTACTCTGGGCGACAGAAGCCATTCCTCCCTTTGCGGTAGGGATTATGATTATAGGTTTTCTCGTCTATACCATGGGGAATATACAGGGAGCCACGATTTCGCCCCAGGAGATATCTGATACCTGGTCAGACAGTGTGATCTGGATATTCTTAGGAGGTTTCTTCTTGAGTGAAGGAATGCGGAAGACCAATCTTGACTTGTCGTTGTTTAAGAAGACCATTTCTATTTTTGGTTCTAATCCTAATATGCTAGTATTAGGTATTATCATTGTTACTTCAGTTCTATCCTTGATTATCTCGAATACAGCGACTGCAGCTATGGTATTAGCTTCGGTAATGCCCTTGATAGATAGAGAGGGGAAAGACTCTAATATGTCTAAGGCTATCTTAGTCAGTATTCCAGCTGCTGCTACCTTTGCAGGGATGATGAGTATGGTATCAACACCTCCTAACTTGATCGTAGTGAACGTATTGAAATCTAAAGGATTCGATGTTACGTTTTCTCAGTGGTTGTTATTAGGGTTCTTACCAGCCGTAGTTTTATTAGGGACATTCTGGTATGCTGTAGTACGCAAGTATACTTCTAAGGTAAAAGGATTAGATGTTTCGTTCGCAAACAAAGCTTTAGAAATGACGAATAGTATGCGCTTACAGCGTCTAGCCGTTATTATCATCTTAGGAGTGACAGTATTGATGTGGATGTTAGGAAGTAGATTACATATACCTACAGCAGGAGCCGCGATGGTGCCTATTATGTTCTTGCCGATGTTGGGGATTATCACAGCAGAGGACGTGCGCAGATTGCCTTGGGATACCTTGATGCTAGTAGCGGGAGGGTTATCTCTAGGGATGGCTATTAAAGAGCTACTAGCACCATATTACTCTCAGTTCTTAGCAGGGATGGAGTTTAATATGATCGTGATGATGATTATTTTCGCAGTAGTGACAGTGTTGTTTTCTAATATTATGAGTAGTACTGCTACAGCTACTATTGTGATTAATATTGCCGCTATTGTACTACCTACAGATCAGTTATTACCGGTAGGGTTAGTAGTAGGACTTTGTTCTTCGTGTGGATTATTCTTACCAGTATCTACGCCGCCTAATGCCATTGTCTTTGGTACAGGGATGTTGAAGCAAAAGGACTTCGTACTCGGTGGATTATTTGGAGCGATATTAGGTACTACGATTATCATCTTATGGGTGTTATTCTTACAGTATTTCACAGGTTTCTTTGAAGCAATATAAAGTATAAATAACGAATAAAATAAAAGGCGTATTCACACTGAATACGCCTTTCTGCTTAAAATAACCTAACCAAAATGTATTATATTCTCTCTGGGAAGTTGGTGATGATACCGTCTACTTTTAAGTCTTTTAGACGTTGGATATCTTTCTCCTCATTCGCAGTATATGGATATATTTTTAACTTAGCTTGTTTGATTTTACTCACGTTTTTCTCATTCAATGTTTTGAAGTAAGGATTGATCGCTACAGCCTTGATCTTATGTGCAAATTCAATAGCATCAGCTGGCTCTTTAGAAGTCAGTACAGCGATGTCTAAATTAGGATCTAGAGCAGCTATTTTTTCTAATTCATCCCATTTAAAACTAGAGATGATAAAGTCTGCATTCGTCCATCCTTTTTGTTTGAACTGTTGGATGATAGCGTATGTACCTTCTGCAGTATTCGCTCCTTTTAGTTCTATATTTAATACTGCCTTTCTATTGATAGCAGCAATAATATCTTCTAGTGTAGGCATTTTATATTTACCATCTACTAGTAGCGCTTGTAGTTCTGCTTGAGTATATTGTTCGATATTCCCTTTACCGTTTGTTAGTCGTTCTAAGGTATCATCATGGTGTACCATTAGAGCTCCATCTTTTACTTTAAACACGTCTATTTCGATCGCATCAGATTTCATCTCTACAGCTTTCAGAACAGATTCTACTGTGTTCTCCGTTACGTGTCCCATAGCACCTCTATGTGCGATACGCAATACTTTATTATCTTGTGCAAATGCAAATGAACTCATAGCTAAACATAAAACTAATAGTCTCTTTTGAAATCTCATGGTATCTGTTTTAATTGATTAGGACAAAGATGAATGTTTTATGTATTGTCAACTTTACCTTAATATTATTGTTGTGTAAACAAACTAAAATAAATGCCTTGATCGAAGAGAAGCCAGAGACGGTATGATTAAATAATTTTTTAGATTCTAAAAGAAAGGTACAAAAAAAGCTGTTCAGTGAAGAACAGCTTTTAAATATTATTTTACTGGTGTACCGAATAAGTCAAACTCATAAGCACTATCGATGTGAATATCTGCATATTCACCTATTTTCAG
The DNA here is from genome assembly GCF_032073645.1 of Myroides sp. Taxonomy (NCBI): domain Bacteria; kingdom Pseudomonadati; phylum Bacteroidota; class Flavobacteriia; order Flavobacteriales; family Flavobacteriaceae; genus Myroides; species Myroides sp. Next base: position 40,115 of record NZ_DAMANB010000025.1, on the reverse strand, counting down.
ATAGTGTTTAGTAGCGTCTATTCTTACCTCGTTATCTACGTCTGGGCTATCGAACTCAGTACGTCCTATAAACTCAGTACCTTCTTTTCTATCAATGATACAACGGAATGTCTGTCCTATCTTCTCTTGGTTTAGATCAAAAGAGATTTGTGCTTGGATTTCCATGATTTCGTTTGCACGAGCTTGTTTTACTTCCTCTGGAACATCGTCTTCTAGTAAATAAGCATGTGTGTTTTCTTCATGAGAGTAAGTAAAACATCCTAAGCGTTCAAACTTCATTTCTTGTACCCAATCTTTTAAGATTTGGAAGTCTTCTTCTGTTTCTCCTGGGTATCCTACGATCAATGTCGTACGAATAGCCATACCTGGTACAGCTTCTCTAAACTCTTTTAATAGCTTAGTAGTCTTCGCTTGTGTAGTACCACGGCGCATAGACTTTAAGATATTGTCAGAGATATGTTGTAGAGGGATGTCTAGGTAGTTACAGATCTTAGGTTCTCTCTTCATTAGTTCTAATACATCCATAGGGAATCCTGTAGGGAATGCATAGTGAAGACGGATCCATTCGATACCTTCTACTTTCGCTAAGTTCTCTAATAGCTCTGCTAAGTTTCTCTTTTTGTATAAATCTAATCCGTAGTAAGTCAAATCTTGAGCGATCAAGATTAACTCTTTTACTCCGTTTTTAGCTAATCCCTCAGCTTCTTTTACTAATTTCTCGATAGGTTGAGATACGTGTGCTCCTCTCATTAAAGGGATAGCACAGAAGCTACAAGGACGGTCACATCCTTCAGCGATTTTAAGGTAAGCGTAGTTTTTAGGAGTAGTCGTCAGACGCTCTCCTAATAATTCGTGTTTATAGTCAGCTCCTAATGCTTTTAATAACAAAGGTAAATCTGTCGTACCGAAGTATTGATCTACATTAGGGATTTCAGCTTCTAAATCAGGTCTGTATCGCTCAGATAAACATCCAGTAACGAAGACCTTGTCAACAATACCTTCCTCTTTTTTCTCTACGTATTCTAAGATTGTGTTTACTGATTCCGCTTTTGCGTTATTAATAAAACCACAAGTGTTGATCACCACAATATTAGCTTCATCATTAGCAGCCTCATGTGTTACCTCTTTTCCACTTGCTTTTAATTGTCCCATTAACACTTCACTATCGTAAACGTTTTTTGAACAACCTAAAGTAATTACGTTGATTTTATTCTTTTTTAAAGTTTTGGTTCTCATTGATTTAAAAAAATTGGACTGCAAAATTACATTTTTTTTAGCTACAAACTAAGCGCTTTAGTATAATTATGTGAATCTAGTAGTCTAATTATAAGCATTCTGTTTTAGAACCTTGATTTTATGAGGGATATAAATCAATCGATGTAAGAGATAAGATTTGATTGTACAGCGCCATCGTTGTCTTTTAATTTTAGGTGTTTACGAAACACCTAAAGATTTTGAAGAGTCCTGTTTCTTAAGAATAATATTTACCCCTTCAATATTGCGACAACACCTCTTCAATGTTCCTTCAAGAAAAGTGCTTTAAACTAGAGCAATCTTGGGGAAATGTTGAAGAAGTGTTGAAGGAATAGGTATGAAGGCTTGTTTTTAGTAGGATAGTGAGGTGTTAAGGTTGAATGATAATAAAAGGGTGTTTTTTGGTAATGATTTGATATTTAGGTTTTTATTGTTATTTGTTCTCGATATGAGTATAAAAAAAGATATAATTTTTTATAAGAAAAGGATAGTGATAGTAGGGGAAAAACTGGTTTTGAGTAAAAAAAGGAGTGAAATGAAGGGGATAAATTACTATAAAACGATTTTTAAGGGTCGAAATGGATAAATAAATAGAAGTAAAATAGAAAATGAAGAAGAATAGGTTTAGCATTCGTTTTGAACTATATCACGAGATAAAGTAGGGGTTCTAAATAAACAAATAGTGCTGAGGTTCTGTTTATACGGTATATGTGGTAAATAATGAGAATAAAAAAGAGGCTATCGAATAAATGATAGCCTCTCGGTATATTGTTTGTTTATGTGTCTTTATTATAATCTAAAGATACCACCGAATACGATGATTGTTTCTCCGAACCAGAAGTTGTGCATAGCTCTATCTGATTTGCTAGCTGTAGTACGTACATCATACATATCAATGTATCCACCTTTTAACTCTGCTTGAACGAAGAAGTGTTTAAAGAAAGTCACGTTAAGACCTGCTTTAGCTGATAGACCAAATCCAGAAACGTGGAATTCGTCATATCTTTCTTTACCTAATAAAGTAGTGTTTGTTTTTGGGAATACAATACCAGCTCCAACACCTTCAGTTAAGTTGATCTGAACTTTATCTGTGTTCCATACTCCAAAAAGTTTAGAGATGTCATCCACACGGTTTAACTCTACGTTGATATAGTTTAATCCGTCTGTGTGTTCGAACATTAAGAAATCTTCAGTTAGATTTACTTGGTTAGGGTGTCCAGGGATAGTTTCTCCGTAAGAACCTTGACCAGGGTAGTATCCTAAGATACCTACTGTTTGGTTTTGATCCATTACATATTTCATGTGATCAACTCCTAAAGAGATATTATATTTATCAGTGATAAAGTAACCTACTCTTAAGTTCGTTTGTGGAATAGTCATACGAGTAGGGTTTAGGTAGTCGATATGCCATCCTTTAGGTTTGTCAGACGCTGCTACATTCTGTAAGATGAAGTCATAGTCATCACCTCTAAAACGAATGTCAGAATTACTGAAAGTACCGCGGTTACCTCCCCAGTAAATGTAGAATTTACCTTTGTTAGAATCTGTATAACGCAGAGGAGTAGTTACACCTTCTTGAGCAAAACTTGTAGCAGTAGCAAGCAAGCATATTGCAGCGAAAAGTTTAAAAATATACTTCATTATTTGCTTATTATTATTTTTATAAAAATCGAACTGCAAAGGTATAATAAAAAAATCTCTTTATCAGTTTATCCGATAAAGAGATTAAGTACTTAAACTTCTAATCTAATTAGAAATTAATGTTGTATGTCAAACTTACAAAGTTATCTGTCGTTTTAATATTAGCAGGCTTATAAGGATTTACACCTGTAGTATCAACTAAGTAAGTATTATAAGACTGCGAAGTTCTAGAGTAAGATAAGTCTAAACGAGAACTACCGAAAGTATATCCGATACCTGCAGAGTATCCATTTAGATCTCCATACATTTTATAATCCTTCTTATAAGGACTCTGTTCGAAGCGATATCCTGCTCTTAAGCTTACTTGTTTGATAATGTATTCCCCTCCGATACGTACTTCACTTGCTCCTGTCATCATGGTATTGATTCCTTGGTTTAAGCCGTAGTAAGTATCATTACCTGTAGGTCTGAACTCGTTATTGCTATAATCTTTGAATGTATAGTCAACACTGATCAGTCCTTTATCTTTAAAGATATAAGCTAAACTCCCTGTGTATTTAGAAGGGGTTCTCAGTCTATAACGATCGAATACATTCACTACTCTAGGATCTACTACAGCGTTATTCTCACCTACGCGAGATGTAGAAAGCCCTTGGATTAATTCATCCTTAAGAGAGTACCAAGTAGGTGACTCGTATGCCACACCTGCTCTTAAAGATTCCGTAATCTGTCCAATAGCTCCTATATTAAATGAGAATCCTGTCCCGTAAGTATAGACTTCATTAAAGTAACTCATTGACTGAATAGATCCTTTTCCTCCTGGTGTAGCGATAGTCTCCTGAGCAAGGCTGCTCTGAGTGTAATCTACTACGTGAATATTCAGGTTAGCTCCTACATAGAATCGTTGCCCAAGTTGTGCTGCAAAGTTAGCTGCAAACTTGTTTGTGAACCCGCTGTTGCTAAATGTTCTAGCTTGGTTATACTGACTATTTTGATTATAGTTCGCTGTATATGTCCCGTCTTGTGTACCTTTATTGATTAACCATGCTTCGTGTGCTAAGTAGGTTTGTTGTCCTACGAACCCTCCATAGTAACCGGCATCCATATAGTCTTGCTCTACAGAGCTACCATTTGGTTGTGCGATACCATGGGGTACTTTAGCTCCATTAGCCATGTTTAGGAAATAGTCTCCTAAACTATTGTGTGTATTCGTTCCTCTGAATAAGATGTCGTTTCTTAGATTCTTAGTGCTCTCATAGTTAAGTCCTATCGTGAACTTTTTCATCGTAGCGTTGTCATTGTAGTTGTTAAAAACAAATACTGCTCCCATCTGACCTAAGTCTAGACCATCATAGTTTTTTGACGTATTATTACCATAGTAGTTAGCTTTATTGTTTCTAGCTAAATAAGATAAACTGAAAGCTGCTGTATTATAATTAAATATAGCTCCCCCTGCCGGGTTAATATTCGTGGCAGATAAATCTCCCCCTACTGCACCAAAAGCTCCACTCATTCCTCTAAAACGAGCTGTACCATTTAGATCTGATTGATTATATCTCATGACATCTGTAGGTGCAGTTTCTTGAGCATAGGCTGCTGCGGATAGTAAGATAGAACTTACTAATGTATAAAAATACTTGTTCATTTTTTCTGTCTTGTTTACTTATATATTATCTACTGTAACTACTGCGTGAACTACCTCCACCGCTAGAAGAGCTTCTAGATCCTCCACTGTAACTACTTCCACTACTGCGCGAGTATGAAGAAGAAGGGGTAGAGTAGCTGCTACGTGAATAAGAACTTCTGGAGTTATTATTATAGTTGCTATTGCTATTATTAGAAGAGTTATTGTTATAACGAGCGTTGTTATATGAACTAGTACCGTAAGAAGATCTTGAGTAAGAACTTCTAGAGTTATTGTTATAACCTGAGTTGCTGTTTCCTCTATTATTAGTTTGGTAGCTTGATCTGCTATAACTCGATCTACTGCTATTAGAGTAGTTACTACTACTTCTTCCAGAGTAGCTACTTCTCGTATAGGCAGAGTTGCTATTTCCTCTGTAAGCGTTATTAGAGTTATACGAAGATCTAGTGTAGCTAGATCTACCTCCTCTAGGATACGCTACATTATTATAATAGTAATTAGGTCTGTGTGAGTAGTATCCTCCGTAATATGGATACCCGTAATAGCCACCCCATGGACGACCGTAGTATCCACCGCCCCAGCCCCAGCCAAAGCTCATACCAAATCCAGCACCCCAATAGTATGGACTGTAAAATGGATCGTAATAACCCCCCCAATAACTACTATAGTATGGATAACCATAACCACCGTATCCATAATAAGGGTATCCGTAACTATTATTATAGTAATTAATATTTACGCTGCTAGGTTCAGTTCCCCAAGAGCCGTAAGAGACAGCTTGTTTTGGTTTGTGCTGAATAACACTGTCATTGACAGGTGAAGTATATTGATTTACATCAGTGAAATATTCGAACTCGTCACTTTTTGACTTGAAATACTCCGCATAGTAATTAGCGTCAGGATTTTGATTGTTGCGATATTGTTGAGTATTCTCACCTTGACTATATATACCATCGTGATAAGAGGTATTATAATACGAACCACAAGAAACAGTTAATCCTCCTATAAGCAAAAACATACCTAATTTGCTTAATAATCTAGAAGTTTGGATAATTGTTTTCATTTCGTTGTTTTTTTAATTGTCGGTCAAAACAAATTTAGTTAGTTTTGTGGAATTATTATAGTTAATTAAGAGTTAAACAATTTTAACTGCTAATATATTAAAAATGAGCAAGAATATTACTAAAAGAAGTGAGGACTACTCTAAATGGTACAATGAATTAGTTGTCAAAGCAGATTTGGCAGAGAATTCAGGTGTACGTGGATGTATGGTTATCAAGCCTTACGGGTATGCTATCTGGGAGAAGATGCAAGCAGAGTTAGACAAGAAATTTAAAGAAACTGGTCACCAAAATGCTTATTTCCCCTTGTTTATCCCCAAATCTTATTTTAGTAAGGAGGCAAGTCACGTAGATGGATTTGCTAAGGAGTGTGCAGTTGTAACTCATTACCGATTAAAAACAGGAGAAGACGGAAAAACGATAGAGGTAGATCCAGATGCTAAGTTAGAGGAGGAGTTAATCGTACGTCCTACATCAGAAACAATTATTTGGGATACATATAGAAAGTGGATTGAGTCATACCGTGACTTACCAATCTTAGTGAATCAATGGGCGAACGTAGTTCGTTGGGAAATGAGAACTCGTCTATTCTTAAGAACAGCTGAGTTTTTATGGCAAGAAGGTCATACTGCGCATGCTACTGAGAAAGAAGCTGTGGCAGAGGCAGAACAAATGTTAGACGTATATGCAGACTTTGCAGAGAACTTTATGGCTATTCCGGTAGTAAAAGGATTCAAAACAGAGAATGAGCGTTTCGCAGGAGCTATTGAGACTTACTGTATTGAGGCACTAATGCAAGATGGTAAAGCATTACAAGCGGGTACATCACATTTCTTAGGACAAAACTTTGCTAAGGCATTTGATGTTAAGTTTACTTCACAAGAAGGGAAACAAGAGCACGTATGGGCTACATCATGGGGAGTGAGTACTCGTCTGATGGGAGCATTAATCATGACTCACTCTGATGACAATGGTTTAGTATTGCCACCAAACTTAGCACCTATACAAGTAGTTATCGTACCTATTCATAAAACTGACGAGCAGTTAGATGCTATTCGTGAGGAAGTGAAAAAGATTACAGATAGATTTAAGAAATTAAATATTTCTTTCAAATTTGATGATCGTACAGCATATAAGCCAGGATGGAAATTTGCTGAGTACGAACTAAAAGGAGTGCCTGTGCGTGTAGCTGTAGGGCCTAAAGATCTAGAGAATGGAACTTTCGAAGTTGCACGTCGTGATACGCTTACTAAAGAGGTGGTGTCTAAAGAGGGTATCGTAGAATATATCCAAGATCTATTAGAGACTATCCAAAGTAACTTATTTAAGAAAGCTTACGATTATAGAGCTGAGCATATCACTGAGGTGAATTCTTTTGAAGAATTTAAAGAAGTGCTAGAAGGTAAGGGAGGATTTATTTCTGCACACTGGGATGGTACTGTTGAGACAGAAGAAAAGATCAAAGACCTTACAAAAGCTACAATTCGCTGTATTCCAATTGATAGAAAAGAGGAAGAGGGAATATGTGTGCTAACAGGCAAGCCTTCTAAGGGTAGAGTATTATTTGCAAAAGCATATTAATTTCATTTTTTTTTGTTTTTCTCTTGCGGGATAAAAAATTTATTGTAGTTTTGCATCCGCATTAGAGAAACAAATGGTCCGTTCGTCTAGGGGTT
>NZ_DAMANB010000025.1:0-32738 GCF_032073645.1 Myroides sp. | reverse complement strand
AGGACGCCAGGTTTTCATCCTGGTAACAGGGGTTCGATTCCCCTACGGACTACAAAAGTTCTTTGACTAAAAAATATATAAATAATTATTGGTCCGTTCGTCTAGGGGTTAGGACGCCAGGTTTTCATCCTGGTAACAGGGGTTCGATTCCCCTACGGACTACAAGAGAAAAATAGTATAGACTTAATAAAATATTTAAGAAATGGCAAATCATAAGTCAGCTTTAAAAAGAATTAGAAGTAACGAAAAGAAAAGAGTATTAAACAGATATCAGCACAAAACAACTCGTAATGCTATCAAAGCTTTACGTTTGATCGAAGATCAAAAAGATGCTGCTGCTAAATTACCTGTAGTTGTTTCTATGATTGATAAATTAGCTAAGAAAAATATCATTCATGACAACAAAGCTTCTAACTTGAAATCAAAATTAACAAAACACGTTGCTGCTTTATAGTATTATAGAGACAACGATTTGGTTTGTAAGTAAAAAATATCAAGCTCTCAATACTGAGAGCTTTTTTTGTTGATACTATTCATTTTTAAATGAATATATTTGCAGCGAGAAAGAAATTCTAATTTTAAAATCCCTATATGACACCAATTAGGAATATTGCTATTATAGCACACGTTGACCACGGTAAAACTACTATGGTTGATAAAATTTTACACCACTGTCAATTATTTCGTGAGAATGAAACATCAGGAGAGTTGATTTTAGACAACGAAGATATCGAAAGAGAAAGAGGTATTACTATTACTTCTAAGAACGTTTCGGTAAGCTATAAAGGAACAAAAATTAACATTATCGATACTCCAGGTCACGCGGATTTCGGAGGAGAGGTAGAACGTGTTTTAAATATGGCTGATGGTGTTCTTTTGATTGTAGATGCTTTTGAGGGACCAATGCCTCAAACTCGTTTCGTACTTCAAAAGGCGATTAGTTTAGGTTTAAAACCATGTGTGGTTGTTAACAAAGTAGACAAAGAAAACTGTACTCCAGAGGAAGTACACGAGAAAGTGTTTGACTTAATGTTTGAACTTGGAGCAGAAGAATGGCAGATGGATTTCCCAGCTGTATATGGTTCTGCTAAAAACAACTGGATGTCTGACGATTGGAAAAAACCAACAGACTCTTTCGAGCCATTATTAGATATGGTTTTAGAGCATATTCCAGCTGCTAAAATGAATGAAGGTACTCCTCAGATGTTAATCACATCTTTAGATTACTCTACATTTACAGGACGTATTGCTATTGGTCGTTTACATAGAGGTATTTTAAAAGAGGGAATGAATGTTTCTTTAATTAAGAGAGACGGTAAAACTGTTAAATCTAAAATTAAAGAGGTTCATACTTTTGAAGGATTAGGACGTAAAAAAGTATCTGAAGTACACGCAGGTGATATCTGTGCTGTAGTAGGTATCGAAGGATTTGAAATCGGTGACGTAATCGCTGACTTCGAAAACCCAGAAGCATTACCAACTATCACTATCGATGAGCCAACAATGAGTATGTTATTTACTATTAATGACTCTCCATTCTTCGGTAAAGAAGGTAAATACGTTACATCTAGACACATCAAAGATCGTTTAGCTAAAGAGTTAGAGAAAAACTTAGCTCTACGTGTAAACGAAACGGATAGTGCTGATAAATTTATGGTATTCGGACGTGGTGTATTGCACTTATCTGTATTGATCGAGACAATGCGTCGTGAAGGATACGAATTACAAATCGGACAACCACAGGTAATCATCAAAGAAGTTGATGGTGTTAAATGTGAGCCGATAGAAGAATTAACTATTGATATTCCTGAGAACTTATCTGGACGTGCTGTAGAATATGTTACTTTGAAAAAAGGTGAGATGTTAAGTATGGAGCCTAAAGGTGATCGTATGATTATTAAATTCTTAATCCCTTCTAGAGGTATTATCGGTTTAAGAAACCAGTTATTAACAGCTACTGCTGGTGAGGCTATTATGTCACACCGTTTCTTAGAATACCAACCATACAAAGGAGAAATCGCTGGACGTAACAATGGTTCATTAATTTCTATGGAGAATGGTAAGGCTATTCCTTATTCTATCGATAAGTTACAAGACCGTGGTAAATTCTTCGTTGATCCTAACGAGGATATCTATGAAGGACAGGTAATCGGTGAGAATACACGTAGTGATGATATGACTGTTAACGTTACTAAAACGAAAAAACTATCTAACGTACGTTCTTCAGGTGCTGATGATAAAGCTAGAATTGTTCCAGCTATCAAATTCTCATTAGAGGAAGCATTAGAGTACATCCAAAAAGATGAATACGTTGAGGTGACTCCTAAGTCATTACGTTTAAGAAAAATCTTCTTAAAAGAGACAGATCGTAAACGTAATACTATCAAATAATAATAGATATTATTTTATATAAAGCTAAAGCCGACCAGAAATGGTCGGCTTTTTTATTTTGCAAAGTTTTAATATTGAAGAAAGTTTTTGGTGCTTTGTTTTTTTGTATATTTCACGAAGTATCCTTATGAGAAGAGCTTTTTTGACTTAATACGACATTTTTATTTAAAAAAATGAATTGCGTAGTTTGGAATAAAATTCAAAAGAAAATATGTAAAAATGGATTATTTAAATAGATGTAATGAGAGAAATAAGGATAGAGAAGTATAGTTTTTGATAGAATGATAATTTTATAAATGGCTGTAAAAAGTCTGAAATATTATTAAATTTGTAATTTGTATAAGAAAACACAACCTTAGGTTATAAATATGGCAAAGTTCGAATTGAAATTACCCAAAATGGGAGAGAGTGTTGCAGAGGCAACAATTACAAACTGGTTGAAGAATGTAGGGGATCATATTGACGCTGATGAAACAGTATTAGAAATTGCTACAGACAAAGTTGATAGTGAAGTTCCATCAGAGGTTGAAGGAACTTTAGTAGAGATTTTATTCCAAGTAGATGATGTTGTTCAAGTAGGACAAACAATCGCAATCATAGAAACAGAAGGTGATGTTCCTGCATCAGCTCCTGCAGCAAGCAGTGCACCTGCAGAGGCAAAAGCTGTAGCGGAGACTGTAGCAGTAGCACAAGATACAGTAGCTACGCCTGTTGATTTTTCAGACTCTGATAAGTTCTTTTCTCCATTAGTTAAAAATATAGCTAAGGAAGAAGGGGTATCTGTAGCTGAATTAGAAGCAATAGCGGGTACTGGTAAAGATGGAAGAGTAACTAAGAATGATATCTTAGATTATATTAAAAATAGAGGAAACCAACCTCAAACTGCAGCTGTAAAAGTAGAAGCGCCAAAGGCTACTCCTGCTCCAGCAGCTCAAACTGCTTCTAAAGCAGCTCCAGTATCTGTAAACGGTGCTGACGAAATCGTAGAGATGGACCGTATGCGTAAGCTGATCTCAGGATATATGGTGAAGTCTGTACAGACTTCTGCTCACGTACAGTCATTCATCGAAGTAGATGTGACGAATATCGTGAACTGGAGAAATAAAGTGAAGAATTCATTCGAAAAGAGAGAAGGAGAGAAACTTACGTTCACACCTATCTTTATGGAGGCTGTAGCGAAGGCATTAAAAGACTTCCCTGGAATGAATATCTCTGTAGAAGGTGATTATATCATTAAGAAGAAAAATATTAACTTAGGTATGGCTGCTGCATTACCAAACGGAAACTTAATTGTACCAGTAATTAAAAATGCTGATCAGTTAAACTTAGTAGGTATGGCTAAAGCGGTTAATGACTTAGGTAATCGTGCTAAAGCTGGTAAATTAAAACCAGACGATACTCAAGGTAGTACATATACAGTAACTAACGTTGGTACTTTTGGAAGTGTATTTGGTACGCCAATTATCAACCAACCTGAGGTAGGTATCCTTGCATTAGGAGCTATCCGTAAAGTACCTGCTGTTATCGAAACTCCAGAAGGAGACTTTATCGGTATCCGTCAGAAGATGTTCTTATCTCACAGCTATGACCATAGAGTAGTAGATGGAGCATTAGGAGGACAGTTCGTACAGAGAGTGGCTCAAATATTAGAAGCATTCGATCCTAATAGAGAGATATAATTCTTGATAAAATAAATATAGAACGGTTTCACAGTAGTGAGACCGTTTTTTTTATATCTTGTTTGGACCAAAAACAACAAAAGAATGAAGAGTGCTTTTTTAAACTGGAGTAGTGGGAAGGATGCTGCTTATGCCTTATATCAGATACAACAAAGTAATGAGTTAGAAGTAATGCGTCTAATGACGACTGTCAATGAACATTTCGGGCGGGTATCTATGCATGGGATAAGAGAAGAAGTATTAACACGACAAGCAGAGTGCATAGGAATCTCTTTAGATATAGTACACCTTCATGAAAAGCTCTCTCTACAAGAGTATGAAGCTATTATAATGACTCAATTGGAACAGTATAAGCGTGTAGGTATATTGGATAGTATTTATGGAGATATTCTCTTAGAAGACTTAAAAACGTTTAGAGAGGCACAGCTAGCAAGGTTAGGAATCACAGGCGTATTTCCACTGTGGAATAGAGATACAACAGCATTAATTCACGAAATGGTAGACTGTGGTTTGAAAACAATTGTCGTTTGTGTCAATGAGCAATATCTCGACAAAAGCTTTGTTGGACGTACGATAGATAAGCAGTTTATAGAAGATTTGCCTGATGGAGTTGATCCTTGTGGAGAGAATGGCGAGTTTCATACCTTTGTCTATGACGGGCCAATGTTTAAAAAGCCTGTTCCTTTTGAAGTAGGTGAGATGGTCTATAAGACCTATGATGCCCCTAAACAATGTCATCAAAAGGAAATATTACACTATGGCTTTTGGTTTTTAGATATTTTGTAACTCTGTTTATTCTTGTATGGTAGAGATGAGGCTTCTAAGCTTCTATTGAATTTAGTAAATAGTGGTATTTATTAGAGCATTAATATAAGGATTTAACTTTCCCAATTAATATCTATCAAATGACCCTGTAAGTCTGTTCTTATCCCAATTACGGCATCTGCGTATTCTTTACCAATACTGTAGTCAAATACTAAATAATACTTCTTGTTTAGCTCATCTACTGGATACAACCAAATATGAACTAGTTTGAGTTTTTGATATAAGATAGTATTGTCTTCTTTGGATAGGTTATTTATCCCCAATGACGCTAGCTCTTCTCTCTGTAATTCTTCTAAATGAAAGGTGATGTATTCTTGTACAAGACTTGTGTCAGAATTATAATCTTGTTGTAGATATTCTTTGTTTCTATTGTTAAATGTAGGGATAGCTTCTATAAAATCTTCTTCATTGAGTTGAATCCTATTAAAGTCAATATTGATGTTTATTGTATCTTGTTGGACTACTATTCTTTTAAAATAAGAATGATCAGGAGAGGTGTTATTATGATGTATAAATAAGAAAATACCTAATATTGAACCTATAATAATTATAAACAATAATATTCTTTTGGTCATAGGAAGTGCTTTCTTTTTTGAGAATACAAAGTTACATGATTTTATGTGAGTGATTCATAATCATTTGCGATTATTATTTTTTGAAATGAATGAGTATTAAAGTAAAAAGCCTAGATAATATGAATTACCTAAGCTCTCAGTATATTTTAATAAGAGAATTATTATATAAAGAATTCTCCTGTATCACTCATTCCCATAGGAAGAGCTGTTCTGTCTATCCATTCTTCTGTTTGTAAGCAAGGGATAGGTTGAGTGTGTAGTTTAAGTTCAAATCCTTCTCTTGCTTTCTGTACAATCTGCTCTTCTATATTAGAAGAGTTAGTTGCAAAGAACTCTTTGGTTTCTTCAGCAATATGCAGTAATACAATTTGTGTTTTGTTATCAATAGTGTGAATATCCAATACTTTAAAGTAAGCACCTGACTGTATCATTACTAATCCATATTCTTCCATCTGAGGTACAAGAGCTGCTACATCTTTAGCATGAGCAGAGGCGATAAGGTAACGCAAGTTCGTAGTAAGTCCGCCTCCTTTATAAGTAGCATCTGTGAAACCGCGTTCTTGTATAATCTGCCCAATATGGTATTTATCGATTAACTCTTGACTTAGTTCACAGTCGCGATAGAATAGGGCTAACCCTGCAAAAGTCATATTGAATATTTCTTCTATTTGTTGTTTGTCCATTAGGTATGGGGTTTGGTATATTGTAAAATAAAAAACGAAGGTACTTATTTTAGGAAGTACAACATAGCTTTATATTTCTTCTTTCTCATTTGTTGGTACATACTGCTCGTTCATTTTCATCACTCGCTTCATAATTCGTTTTTGTAGTATTTTAGGTGCGATTACTTTCAACGTTTCACCGAAGCCGAGTATTTCTCTTTCGAGTTCGAAGTTGAGTACTACATCTATACGTATCTTCATACCTGTCTCATCTTCCTCTAACACTTGCTGAGAGTGGTGTAGTGGTTTGGTCTTTACGTAAGGAACATTATAGGCATTCACCCAGAGGATAACCTTCTGCGCTCGGTCTTGCTCCGTTTTAGTTACCCCAAGGGTATCGTTGTAATATCGGTCAAAGTCTACTCCTTTATATTCTTTATAAGGTTCGTTTGCTAAGGCATATACATTGATGATACGGTCAAGTGCCAATGTCAGTAAATGTTTATGGCTACTACTGCGCACGACTACAAACCACCTGTTGCGATACTCTTTTAATAAGTATGGATAGTAGATATTCTTAGTAGCTTCCTTAGACTTGAAAGATTTGTATTCTATTAGTAGGGTTTGTTTATTCTTAATGGCATCATATAAAGGACTGATAAATTTAATTCCCTTTAGCAAACTATTGCCCTCCATCTGTATATAGTTGGGCGCTTTAGTACTGCGGGTAAGCAGGCTGTTATCTAACTTCGCAATGACTTCACTCATCTCATCTATCTGACTGAATCCGTTGAGGTGTTTTAGGATAGCGACTACCTCTTTTAGCTTTTCTGTATCTGCATCGTTGATAGGAGAGTTTTTGATGCTGTAGTTAGCATCCTCATAGGTATAGTATTTTCTATCTACTACGATGATAGGAGCATTATATCCTAGACTATCACTGCGCATCGCTTGTATGTCGAGCTGTATGGTACGCTTACTTATACCAGTGTCTATGCCTTCGTATTCGTATAAGGCATCAGCTACCTTCTCGATGAGGTCGTTCAGTGTCCATTTTCTGAATCTGTTTCGTAGACATTCATCAATAATTCGGTAGCGCAATAGTGCTAATTTGTTCGTTGCCATGCGTTTTATGTTATTTTTCTTAATCAAATATACTTATTCTTCTCTTTATATACGCAATGTAATTGCGTAGTTATCTTTTTTGTAAAATATTTTTAATTGTAATTAGTTGATATTTAATGGATAGTAAAATATTTTAAGAATATTTTAATGTGCACAATTGGATTGCGTAGGTAGGTATGCATCTTTGTACTGTTCGAAAGATACAAACCTTGGAAGCGTTTCGGTATAGCGCAGAAGTAAGGGGCAGTAGTTTACCTTATCCTGTTTGTACTCTGTAGAATAAAGAGGTTCGATTCCTCAAGCTTACGAGAGTAAGTGACTAGTGGTTTAGTAAAGAATGTTCGGGGCGTAGGTTCGAATCCTACTATTACCTTAGGGGTAGTATAGATCAGTTGGTAGATCAGAACAATTGCCTTTTAAGCAATTTTGGGAGAAGAAGAGGAACTTCATTAAAAATCCTCTCCATGTAAAAAGGTTCAGTCAAATAGTGTTTCTGTCTTTTCTTCTTACAGTCTTAGACTAAGAGAATACAAGA
The DNA here is from genome assembly GCF_032073645.1 of Myroides sp. NCBI lineage: Bacteria > Pseudomonadati > Bacteroidota > Flavobacteriia > Flavobacteriales > Flavobacteriaceae > Myroides > Myroides sp. The sequence goes on along the minus strand of NZ_DAMANB010000025.1, from coordinate 24,946 downwards.
CAACGTATCAAAGCCTGTAAAAACAAGCTATGCTGTAGAAGAGGGATAAGGGATGATATAGGGTGGATGACTTGCTCAGTGAGGCATTCAGGACTATACACAAGCTATTCTATTGTACAGTTTACTTCTTTTTCCGCCTGAGATAAGTGAAACCTATTTAGACTGTTCTTTATGATAAAGACATAAAATATTAAAAATATACAGCTATGAAAAAGTTACAAGTAAAAACAAATCACGTTGCCTTAGTGTTTAAACAAGGAGAATTACAGAGAGTATATACTGCTGGTCAGTATTGGTTATGGGGTGAGAAGGAAGTGATGGAGTACAATATGTCTGAGTACTTCGGTATGCGTAGAGATATAGAAGCTCTGTTATTAAACACAGAGTTGAGAGGAATGTTAGAGGTGATCGATGTGATGGATAATGAGGTGGTGTTGGTGTATAAAAATAAAGTGTTCAACGTAGCATTAGGTGCTGGTAGACATATCTACTGGAAGGCTGCGACTGAGTACTCTTTTGAGCGATATACGACTGATGAATTAGAAGTAAACAAGGCTATCGCTCGTAATATCATGGGAAAGGGCAATATGTCAAACTTCGTGAGAATGTACACGGTAGGAGCTAATGAGAAAGGATTGTTATTTGTGGATGGACAGTTTCAAGAGATTTTGAATGCTGGTGAATACAGATATTGGAAAAACGATATCAAGGTACAAATCATCCTTGTCGATATACGTCAGCAAGTGATGGATATGAATGGGCAAGAGATATTGACGAAAGACAAAGTACAGTTGCGTATCAACTTCAATTTGGTGTACCAAGTACAAGATTTGTTGAATGCCTATGTGGACAACAAGGAGGTGGAGAAACAGATGTATAATGTAGTGCAATTGATGTTAAGAGAGAAAGTCGGTAGAATGTCTTTTGATGAATTGATGGAGAGCAAAGAGAACTTGTCTTCTGAAATCTTGAATGGGGTGAAAGAAGAAATAGCATCTTTAGGTATCGAAGTAAAAAACTGTGGTATCAAAGATATCATCTTACCAGGGGATATCAGAGAGATCATGAATCAGGTGTTGATCGCCGAGAAAAAAGCTCAGGCAAATATGATCACGCGTAGAGAAGAGACAGCTGCTACACGTAGCTTGTTAAACACAGCGAAGTTGATGGAAGAGAACGAAATGCTAATGCGATTAAAAGAAATGGAATACATCGAAAAGATCGCTGATAAAGTAGGAGAAATCAGCTTGTCTGGTGGCGGTAATGTCTTGAAACAATTGAAAGAGGTGTTTTCAAGATAGTTTACGGTTGACTGTTAACAGTGGATGGTAAAGAGGTAGTAGTTTAATTAGGTAAAACGTGGAGTATAGTAATTATGCAATTACCAAAAGGTCAAGTGTGATTTACTCCACTGAGGGACTCCAAGATGCAGGTTCGATTCCTGTCTGTTTCACAATAATAATCAAGGTCAAGTGGGTTTTACTTCTTTACACTTTTGGATAGCTAATAAGCCCACCCTTACCTGATTTAACAAAAGAATGATAGGTTAGAGCGACCTAATAAAAGCTCAAAATAAAGATTAGTAATTGAGGTCAAGTAGGTTTTGCTTCTAAACATTTCCCTTGTATCAAACCTGCCCTTACCTGATTAAATTTAATAATTATGAAAACAAATGTATTAAGAGTAGCGATTAGAAATCAAGCTATTTATGTTGCAGATACAGCTATAACTGTAACGTTTAATAAAGAAGTATTCTCTTTTGTAGAGAATGTGAGAAAGCTTGGATTTGGGTTGAGTGAAGAGTTGTTGAATGCGTTAAAATACGTTGACTCTGAAACATACCAAGTTATTTATAACACTTTGCAAGGTATATTAGGAACCAAGCACAATTGGACTCCGTTAGTGAAAGATTGGTTAATACCAACAGGAGAAACAGACTTAGACCATTATATTACTTATATGGCAAATTGGTTTGGTACTTCTAATGATGAGACGTTAAGTTGTGGACATAAGATTCCTAAAAAGACCTTTCCCTTAGAACGATATAACGGATGTCCATTCTGTGGGACGCCATTTGAGTTTGAACAATTAAAGTTGTATGGTGGAGGTAGTAAAATGAAGGTATTGGACTTATGGCAAGATCAAGAGGCAACTACTTATTTAGAAGGTTTGATTAAGGCTAATACTGCTTTGGATGCGACGCAGATAGACTCGTTAAAAATGTTGTTGGCAGTATATCCTTTGCCTGCGGCAGAGGTGAAGATGAAGGAGACATTGATGTTGTTAATCGACTGTTATGTAGAGGCAGGTGAGATAGCTAAGGCGGGAGCGTTGTTAAAAAGCCCAACAGATATCATGAGATACTTGTGGTATAAGAAAACAGGTTTCTTACAATTGATACTGCCAAAGACTATTATCGCTCGTCAAGCGAAGAATCACGCTCATTTTAAGATGAGGTTAGATTCGAGTAATAGAGCGAAAGAAGATGTGAAAGAAAACTTGAAGTTAAAGTATTCGAGAAAAGAAGCATTAATGGTGGCTACTTGGTTAAACGAGATGGCGATGGATATCGAGTTGATGTGTGAGAATATGCACCCTAAACGCGGTATGTGGATCCGTTTCATCAGAGCCTTGCGTTTAGCTGAATACAGCAAGAGAACGGGGTTTGAACAATTAACAGAGTTATTAGATGTATTCTATAATCAAATCTATACTGTGACAGCAGGTAGAATAGAACACTACAGATTAAAGATGGATGCAGACCGCGCTTTTGCATTGCTAAAGTCGCGTCCTGGGTTATTCGCTCGTTCATTGTTTTCAAGTATGTTGTGTTTTGGTGACGACGTTACTTTAGAACACTTTGCTAAGGTGGTAGATAAAGTACCAATGAGGTTGTTATTGACGTTGAATATGTATGCAGATACGTATTTTGACCCAACTGCCAGTAGAGTAGTGAAGCCATTAGGTGGAGTGAATAAAGTGATAGCTGTGAATCAATGGGTAAAAGCGTATGATGAGGCTACATTAAAAGCAATGGTGGGTAAGATAGAGTCTTTTGTGTTGACAGAAGTGATGCGTCGATTTGCAATGCAAAAGAATGAGAATAAAACAATCTATATCAGCGAGGATTTGTATAACATTCCTTTAGCAATAGGGGATAGAGCAGATAATGTTCAAGACTTGCCTGTAGCGTTAATGGGGACTAAGTTTCCATTAGAAGGACATGAGGTAAGATTGTTTATGCAGTGGGGGGCAGGTTTGCCTGCTCAACATTTAGATATGGATTTGAGCTGTCATATCGCTTATACAGATAAGGTAGAAGTGTGTAGTTATTACAGCTTGTCGCCATTAGGATGTCAGCATAGTGGAGATATCAGAAGTATTCCTAATCAGATAGGTACTGCCGAGTATATAAACATAGATGTGCAAGCATTGAGAAGAGCAAAGACGAAGTATGTAACTTTTACAAGCAATGCTTATAGTAATGGAGCTATAACGCCAAACTTGGTAGTAGGGTGGATGGATGCTAAGTATCCGATGACTGTATCAAACAATAAGGGCGTAGCGTACGATCCGTCAGCTGTAATTCACCAAGTACGTGTGACAAATAGCTTGACAAAAGGATTGGTATTTGGGGTGTTGGATGTTGAGAAAGGAGAGATTATATGGTTAGAGATGGCATTCGGTGGACAAAATATACAGTCATTGGATAGCAAAACATTAAACATATTCTTAAAGAAGTTAGAAGCCAAAACGAAAGTAGCAGATTTGTTAATGATTAAGGCTCAAGCACAAGGAATGAACATTGTGTATTCAGTAGAAGCAGCAGATGAGGTGTACGATGCTAAATGGGCTATTGATTCGGCTAATGTGATGAGGTTAATTAGTTGACAGTTAATGGTGTTGTAGAGATTCAATTTCTTGCGTCTTGACTCACTGTAAAACAATAACCATAAGCCATTCTTCTTGTCCCACTTTTTGATACCAAAAGCGACTATAATGAGTCAAATGAGTTCATTATAGTCACTTCAAAAAAAGCATGAAAGGTGAATAAGTAGTTTTGTGAGGAATCAATAAGATAAAATGCTATGAAAGAGATAATATTAAAAAAGATAAAAGAAATAGAAGAGTCACATAACATAGAAGTATTGTATGCGTGTGAGTCAGGAAGTAGAGCTTGGGGTTTTGCTTCTGAGGACAGTGATTACGATGTTCGATTGGTTTATAAGCAGAAGATAGATAATTATTTGAGTGTGGTAGATACAAGTGATTTTATAGATATGCCGATAGATGAGGTATGGGACTTTAATGCTTGGGATATCAAGAAGGTATTGGTATTGCTAATTAAGTCTAATACAACAGTGTTTGAGTGGTTACAATCGCCTATTGTTTATAAAGAGGCAGAAGGGTTTAGAGTAGCAATGTGGGCATTGAGCCATGACTATTATTGCCAACAGACACATACACATCATTATCTGGGCTTAGCAAAGAAGATGTTGTTGGAGCATACGGATGAGCAGGTGAAGTACAAGACACTGTTCTATATCCTTAGAGCACTATTGTCTGCTAAGTGGAATGTAGAGTTTAATAGGATAGCACCTATGGAGTTTAAGCCCTTGCTAAAGGTGGTTAATGATGATAAGCTTACTGCATACATACTCTTATTGATAAAAGAGAAAGAAGGCTTGACTGAGAAGGACTGGTACACTTGGGATGCGAGGTTAAAGGACTATGTGTATGACTTGTATGAGAGTTTGTCTAAGGTTACAGTGGTAAAGAGCAAGGGAAGTTTTGACAATGAATTGGTAAATAGGTTTTTTAGAAAGGAGGTAAGACAATGACAATAACAGAGATGAAAGACAGAGGATTGCTCCTGTTCGAATGTATAAGTGGGAGTAGGGCATATGGCTTAGCAACTAAAGATTCGGATACGGATATAAGAGGAGTGTATTACTTGCCTAAAGAACAGTTTTACGGTATGGATTACCTTCCACAGATCAGCAATGAGACTAATGATATCGTGTATTATGAGATAGGGCGTTTTATAGAGTTGTTGAGTAAGAATAACCCTAATATACTGGAACTGTTAGCTACACCTGATGAGATGGTGCTGTATAAGCATCCCGTAATGGATAAGATAGTGATGAGAGATTATCTGTCTAAGTTGTCTAAAGATACTTTTGCTGGATATGCAATGAATCAAGTGAAGAAAGCTAAGGGATTAAATAAGAAAGTGTTTAACCCAATGGGTCAGGAGCGAAAAGAGTTGCTCGACTTCTGTTATGTCTTAGAGGGGGTGTAAACTATGTCGTTAAGAGATTGGCTCAACAAGAAAGAGATAGCACAAGGGCAATGTGGATTGGTCAAGCTGTCTTCTCAAAAAGAGCTTTATGCACTATTTTGTGATAAGGTAGGAGATAAGGGGTATAAAGGGATAGTGCGTTATGACAATTCGAATGAAGTAAGTCTGAGCAGTGTGGCTAAAGGTGAAGAGCTAACAGCTTATTTGCTGTGCAAGGCAGATGATTACTCTACACATTGCAAGAAGTACAAAGAGTATTGGGATTGGGTAGAAAAGCGTAACGAGGCAAGGTATGTGACAACAATGAGCCATGCTGGTGGATACGACAGTAAGAATATGATGCATACGGTCAGGCTGATGCTCACTGTGCGAGACATCTTTATGACGGGTATAGTTATAGTACGCAGTCCGTATAGAGAAGAATTGCTCAAGATAAAGTCCGGACATTATAGCTATGAAGAATTGTTAGATAAGGTAACAGAGTTACAAGAAGAAGTAGAACGACTGTATGTAGATTCGCCTTTGCCTAATCGACCTGACCTTGATAGGGCAGAAAAGGTATTGGTAGAGATAAGAGAGGAGTTGTATGGGTGAATGACTAGCGGTTTTGTAGAGGCGCAAGATATTGTGTCTCAATTCTAAATAAGCGTGATAGATGGTTAAGTATTATAGAACTGACTCATGATAAATACCCTTGTCGTTGATTAAGCAACACCATTTAGCAATGTGGTTAGGTATTGGGTTAAGGATAGCAATACCTTCCGCGAGTAAGTTATCAGGAGTGCCATATTCATCAGAATCATCCATATAGATTAGTACATTGTTGCCTTCCTGTAAATAACGTTACCTAAGGAGTCAGTTTTATAGTCCGTTTGGGAGAGTAGTACTATGTTGAAATCTATCATTTCATTGAAGTCAACATATAGACGGGGTTCTTTCATTCATTCTGAGAATAGAACGATAAAGATAAGAGGATTTTATTGAATAAGTGAGTTAATTCACTGCTTAGTGAATTGTGAAAAATAATATATTTGCGAGCAGTTTAAAAACAACAAAACAATATGAAAAAACTCTTAGTATCACTTACAGCGCTATTTGCCTTTTTTGGGTGTCAGAATAAACAGACGCAAGATACTGTTGTTAATGTATCTAATCAGACTGTTGTGTTCAGTTCTAGTGGCAAGGTAGTCAACTTTGACTTAGATAATAAAAAAGTAGTGTGGGAATACACTTCTGCACAAGATGAAGGCGCAAACAGAAACAAGTTCACTTTTGATGAGAATACGTTGTATATGCCTTTTGAGAGTGGAAAGTTAGTCGCTTTAGATTTCTTGACAGGGAAAGAGAAGTGGGTATTCACAGCTCCTCAGACTGGTGTAATGGATATGGCTGTAGGCGACGAAGGCAGTAATGCAGCCGACAGAGGAGAGCCTTACTTTATGAGTCAACCTCTACAGTATCAAGACAAGGTGTATATGGTCAGTATAGGTGGAGGAAATGATCCTTACTTCTATGTGATTAATAAAACAGATGGTAGTGAATATAAAATAGAAGGGATAGAGACGAAGTACAATCTTTCTCAACCGGTTCTATGTCAAGAGATGGTATTCGTTAATTCGGGTATTTACTTAAACAAGTATTCACTGAAAGGAACTGGTACGAGCTATGGCATGTATGACGGTATCACATTTGACAGCCCGTTATACGCACAGATGCGTAGTGATGGAGAAACGTTGTACTTTGGAGAAGAAGACGGTATGTTCTATGCTATTCCCTTTAATGAGAATGCTGATGTGAAGGGAGACAATGACGATATTATGGATCCAAAGAATAATTTTAAAGACAACTTGTCTATTTATAAATGGAGATATCAGTCTAAAGAATACTCTAGGTTAGCGACTAATGCTGATAGTAATACAGCACTATATGGAAAAACTTATGTAGTACAAGTGCGCAAATCAGATAGTGATGCTCAAGCTCTAATAGGGCTAAATGCTAAGACAGGTGAAGAGCAATGGAGTTATGGTTCAACAGAAGAAATTGTGAATTGGCACAAATCAGGAGAGCATCTTATTGGGTACACTATGACTATGGTGTTTGTATTAGACTTTCAAGGTAAAGAATTAGCAACTTACCCAATCACAGAGGAGTTTAAACCATTGACCAATATTGAAGAAACAAAAGATGGACAGTTGGTGTTCTTAACAACACGAGGAGTAACAACAATAGATAAAACAAGTAAACAGGCTAAGGTACTCATTGCTTATGAAACAAAAGAGGAGTATCACAATACAGCTTATATAAAATATTTTAAGAATTAGTTAATTGGTTAACGGTGGACGGTTTACAGTTCACAGCGTAAACCGTTGACTGTAAATTGAGAAACTATGAAAGATAATACACCGATTAATGGAAATGATTTAATTGTTTTAGGATACCCACAAACAGAGTTATTGGGTATTGCTCTAAAAGCGAATAAGAAAAGAACAGGTTATACGAAGGTGGAGATGTTAGCACATTATAAAGCAGTGCTTACTAATGCAGAAGATTACTTAAACGATAAGGTATTTGGGAAGTTGGCTACCGCTATTATAGAAGGCGTGGGACAACGTGTAGAAGAAGAGGTTATTCCACTGAGAGAGGAGGCTGTAGGGTATACAGTATACGGTGCTGATCATATAGAAGACGGAGCGATTAAGCAGATGCAAACTGCGGTAAAGCTACCTGTGGCTGTAGCAGGTGCGTTAATGCCTGATGCACATCAAGGATATGGATTACCTATCGGAGGAGTATTAGCTACTGAGAATGCTGTGATACCTTATGGTGTAGGAGTAGATATTGGGTGTAGAATGGCGTTGTCTATTTTTGATATTAAAGGTGTGGAGTTCTACGGTATGGAAGACTTATTGAAAGAACAGTTGGTTAAGCATACTAAGTTTGGAGCAGGGCATGGATTCCAAGGACAATATAAAGCACAACATGATGTCTTAGATAGAGGAGAGTTTAATCTAAACCCATTTATTAAGAACTTACAAGATAAAGCTTGGGAACAACTGGGGTCTTCAGGTGGAGGTAATCACTTTGTAGAATGGGGATTGATGGAGTTCATGGAGAGAGATGAGGTATTGAATATAGATAAAGGGACTTACTTAGCTTTACTAACACATTCAGGATCTCGTGGAATGGGAGCGACTATAGCAGGTAGATATACGCAAATCGCTAAAGATATCTGTAAGTTACCTTATGAAGCAAAAAACTTGGCTTACCTTGATCTAAACTCAGAAGCAGGACAAGAGTATTGGGCGATGATGAACTTGGCAGGGGATTATGCTTCAGCTTGTCATGAGGTCATTCATGATAAACTAACTAAAGCAATAGGTGCTGAGGTATTAGCCAAAGTGGAGAATCACCATAATTTTGCGTGGAAGGAGATGTACCAAGGTAGAGAGGTTATTGTACATCGTAAAGGAGCTACTCCTGCGAGTAAAGGAGTGATGGGGATTATACCAGGCTCTATGACTGCGCCAGGATTCTTAGTGAGAGGTAAAGGAGAAGAGGAAGCTTTAAACTCTGCTTCACATGGAGCAGGACGTCAGATGAGCAGAACACAAGCTATCAAGACTCTGAAAGCAGCTGATATAAAAGCAGTATTGTCAGATCATGGTGTAGAGTTAATAGGAGCAGGTAAAGATGAAGCTCCTATGGCTTATAAAGATATTCATCAGGTGATGGCTGCACAGGGAGAGTTAGTCGATGTAGTAGCGATGTTTACGCCTAAGATTGTCCGAATGGCTGATGATGGGAGTAAAGAGGATTAATAGATAATAAAAATATGTAGAACAAGGTCACTGACAAGAGTTAGTGGCCTTGTTTGTTTAATTATAAAGTGAACATTAGAAAAGGTTGTTTTTTTACTAAGAAAGAGAATATATTGATTAAAATGTATTTTTCTGTAAATGATAAGAATTGTACATCTTTCGGAGTGGGTTTAGGTTGTTGTTGTGTAATATTTCATTATTATCATTGAAGTGTTTTTTTTATAGACTACATTGTGTTAAAAGTGAATGTTATAAATAATGAATGTCAATTTTTAGCGTTTCTTATAGTAATTATGATTACTTTGTTAGAAATAAAAATTGGAGATTTATGGCGAAGAGAAAAGATATAAGAAGTTATTTAACTATATTTCTTTTGGTATGTAGTATAAGTGTATTCGCAAAAGAGAAAACAAGTGTGGTGAAGCGAGATTGTAATGTACAATTAGCTAAAATAATAAAGGATAGCGACTTCGAATACCCTAACAAGGATTATTATGTAAGAATAGAAGATACCACTGGGGGGACTGTGATTATTAAGGCGTATGTTCGAAATAATCTATCTGATAATCCTAAACAACAACAGATGGTAGAAAGTGTAGTGTCGTGGTTTATTATACAGCCTCAGCGAGATGGGATATATCAATCTATGAATGCTTTGGATCCTGAAGAACCAGACTTTAAGAAGCTAAAAATAGATACTAAAGCTTTTGAATCACTAGTAAAATGTATTGATAAGAAATAATTAAAGAAGCCTACTAATAGAATACTTAGTAGGCTTTTTTAGTTTAATTGATAAATGTAATTACAGCCTCATTGTTTTTTGCTGCAGTACTATAAATCTCTCGTATTGTATTGATGTTAGCAGATAGGTATTCCCATATTTCTTCTTTATCTGCTTCTGACCAAAATGAAGGATATATTTCTTCTTCATTAAGTTTTTGAGGAGAGAACCTCTTTCTCAATTCTTCATTTGATAGTTGAGTCAGTAGATTGTGTATTTCTTTGACTTGTTCTGTTGTAACAAAACGAGCAGGACCATATCCTATATCCTGATTCTCATCTAAAGTATGTGAACCAAATATTGCCATAGCTAATGGATGTTCTAAGTAGTCATCTACATTGTTTGCAAATAAAAAAGCAATAGCATCCCAAGACTTGTCTATATCTACCAGAGCTTCATCTATATCGTTCTCATCGTAATCTTTGTAGATTCTTTCTTCAAATAAATTGCTATCCTGTACATAGCTTGTTAGTTCTTCTTGACTTACTCGAAGCAGGTTTCCAATCATTCCCATAGTATATTTTTTAGTAATTAAAAATGTTCTGAAGCGTTCGTTGTATTCATAAAGATAAAACCATCGAAGTGTTCTCTTAGTTTCACATTAGGAATAGTCATGTATTTTGCTTGTTCTTCTTGAGTCATTATTTTATACCCTATCCAATTCATTTTTTTAGGTGTATCAAATATACTTGAAGGAGTATTTTTAAAGTTGACAAAGTAGTTCTTCTCAGTGTAATGCTCCATCTGTTGTTCTAATGAATTATCTTGTACTGTAGGTAAGTCATATGAAGCGTATTTACTTTCTTTTACATCTATATTATCGTTCATCGCACTGAAGGTACCATTGGCAGTAAAAGTTGCTAAAGAGTAAAACTCATTACCATATTGCTTTTTGATGTATTCTCCCATTGGGTCAATAAAAGATGTAGTAAGACCGATGTGTCCATTATGAGCGATGATAACCATCTTTTGGTTATATAAAGACTGTGTTCTCATCGCTATCTCAGCCATAGCATAATCTCGAGTATAGTTTTCATTTCTTTGACCAACCTCATATAACATTCTAAAACCTAGCTCTAAATTATAAAATGCAATCTTTGCATCTGTAGAAAGTTTATCACCGTATTTAGTAGTCATTTCTTTAGTTAATTGAAAAGCCTGTGTACCTACTTTGATCAAGTTGTCATAATCTTTTTCAAAGGTTTCATCATTGGATTTTGCCCAATTATAATCGAGTACCTTAGCTGGAGAATCCAGTGAAATTGACCACCTAATTCCGTTAAAAGTGATCACTTAATTCCGGTGGAAAGTGACCACCTAATTCCGGTGAAATTGACCACCTAAAAAACCAAGTTAAAACATGTCTAAATATCTTAGCTAAAATGCAAGAGATATGGCTAATAAAAAGATCGACATGTTACAATTAAAACAACTACTACGTCTATATACTCAAGGAGTAAGTAAACTTCAAATAAGTTCCCAATTAGGTCTTTCACGTAATACTGTTAAGAAATATATTACTCTCTTTACGACTTCAAAATTCACTTATGAAGAGATAAAAGAATTAAATGATACAGATATAGAAGATTTATTTGACACTAAAGAATTGGATTCTGATGAAAAAGAAGCAATCTTGTATAAATATTTCCCTTACTTTACTAAAGAACTACTTAAAACGGGAGTAACAAGACATATCTTGTGGCAAGAGTACCTTTTGAAACATCCTGAAGGTTATCGTTATTCTCAATTTTGCTATCATTTGCGAACTTGGCAGAAAAAAACATCTCCTTCTTTACACATGCAACACAAAGCTGGAGATAAGATGTTTGTTGATTACACAGGGAAAAAGTTGTCTATTATTGATAAATCTACAGGAGAAATAACTTCTGTAGAAGTATTTATTTCTATTCTTGGTTCAAGTAGAATGACTTATGTAGAAGCCAGTCTAACTCAAAATACAGAAGATTTTATATCAAGTCTCACCAATTCCTTACATTTTTATCAAGGAGTCCCACTTGCCATTGTACCTGACAACTTAAAAGCAGCTGTAACTAAAAGTGATAAATACGAACCTAAAATAGCTCATAATCTTCAAGACTTTGCTCTACATTATAACACAACTATTTTACCCGCAAGAAGTTATAAGCCAAAGGATAAAGCCTTAGTAGAGAATGCAGTAAAAACAATCTATACTCGTGTATTTGCTCCTCTTAGAAATAGAGAGTTCTTTAGTTTGCAAGAACTAAATCAAGCAATAGCAGAATTGTTAGAACAGCATAATGAAAAACTACTTTCACGAGAAAGAGTTTCAAGAAAAACGTTGTTTAAAGAAATTGAACAACCTGTTTTACAATCACTACCAGCACACAGGTATGAATTAAAATATGCTATAAAAGCAACTGTTCAAAAAATTAGTCACATCTACCTAAATAAAGATAAACACTACTATAGTGTTCCTTTCCATTATATTGGTAAAAAGGTAAATATTCTTTATAGCAAAGATATTGTTGATATATATCACAATCAAAGACTTATCGCTTCACACAATAGAGAATTAGGAAAGTATCGGTATACTACTGTAAAGGAACATATGCCTTCATCTCACCAATATATCACAGATTGGAATCCTACACAGTTTTTGAAATGGGGACAAGAAATAGGAGAATCTACACAAAAATATTTAGCAATGATATTAGATAAGCGACAGCACCCAGAACAATCATATAAGTCTTGTGCTGGAATTTTAAGCTTAGGTAAACGCTTTTCTAATATTCGATTAGAAAAAGCCTGTACACGGGGTTTAGAATACGAAAGATATAGTTATAAAATGATCAAAAGCATTTTAGAAAAGGGATTAGATGCTATTGAAGAACAACCATTAAACAAAGAAAGAGAAGTTCCTACTCATCAGAATATCAGAGGAGCAGCTTATTATCAATAGAACAATAATATTAAATTATAGAAACATGAATCAAACAACTTTAGAAAAATTAAAGTATTTAAAACTTTATGGAATGCATAGAGCATTCGCATCAACACTACAACTTCCTACTTCGGATTATACAAATGATCAACTTATTGCTTATTTAACTGATAGTGAATATGATGATAGGGAGAACAGAAAGATAGAAAGACTAATAAATACAGCTAAATTTAGATACAAAGCTTATATACAGGATATTAATATAGATTCATCCAGAAATATTGATAGGAATATGATTGATCGATTAGCTGCTTGTCAATTTATAAAACAGCAACAAAACGTATTAATTACTGGTAGTACAGGAGTAGGAAAAAGTTATATTGCTTCTGCAATTGGTTATCAAGCTTGTATGTTAGGATATAAAGTCATGTACTTTAGTATCAATAAACTATTCTCTAAATTAAAGATGGCTAAAGGAGATGGTTCTTTTTCTAAGGAAATAGATCGAATTGAAAAACAAGACCTAATTATATTAGATGATTTTGGATTACAACCCTTAGACAATCTTAAAAGACAAGATTTTATGGAAATTATTGAAGATCGCCATGGTAAGAGATCTACAATTATAGCTTCACAACTTCCCATTGAAACATGGCATGATATAATTGGAGAACAAACTATAGCTGACGCTATTTTAGATAGAATGGTACATAATTCTATTAGAATTGAACTTCATGGGGAGTCTTTAAGAAGTAAAAATACATTAGCAAAAATTCAACAAAACTCTATTAAATAACTATACTTATTTTTTGTATTTTTAACTGAAATATAAAACATGTTTTTGACTTGATTTTAGGTGGTCACTTTCCACCGGAATAACATGGTCACTTTCTCCGGAATCTACAAATAGTATACTACATGATTTTTTAGGATGAGGGATAATTCTTAACTTCGCCTGCCGAAAAGAAACAGTTCATAGGAAGGTTGTTTTTGTAGTAAACAATAGGACTTAGAGGGCTGTTTAGCTATTTGTATTTTGTGCTAAATAAAGGGTGTGAGATTAGAAATAGCGAGGTTATATACGTTGGATTTTATAAGATAAATAGAATCAGGTATATAGATTTAAATTAATCAGTGAAGATGACTTATACAGAGGTAAAAATAAAGATAGATAACTTACAGCAACAAGTAGAGGCACTAGGAGGATTGAATAGTGAGCAATTTGTAACGCTGTCAGAGAAGTATAGATTAGAGTGTAACTATTACTCTAACGGTACAGAGGGAAATACACTGACTAAAGAAGAGATACGCAGCATGATTGCGGGAATGGTGAATGTGGAGAATAAACCTCTTCGTGATTTGATGGAAATCAAGAAGCATGATGAGGTCTTAAAAGATATGTTAGGTGGAGGATTAGTAGAAGTGCATCTGTCTGAGAAGTATATCAAAGAGCTCCACGCTAAGCTGATGTATGAAGAAGATGCAGAGAAGAAACTAACGATAGGACAATGGAAGCAATCTCCTAATGAGATGGTTACTTATAAGGGGGATAAATATCCTTATATAGGAGTGACAGAGGTCAAAGCAGAGATGAAGGAGCTGATCAATCGTACGAATGAGGCTATTGATTATATACTGAAAGGGAAGAAATATGCACCACACCCTATCGATGTGGCATTAAACTTTCATGTTGATTTCTTGAAGATTAGTCCTTTTGATAAAGGGAATAGAGTTATCGCACGTATGCTGAGTAATCAGATTTTGATTGCATTCGTATATACTCCGTTTTGGATTACAGATAAGGAGAACAAAGCGTATGAACAATACCTTGCAGATGTATTATGCTATGAGGGAGCTAAAGATGATTTGTTTGGTCATATAGGTCAACAAATTCTTCGTTCTCAACAGATGGTGGTGGATATTCAAGAAGGGAAGTCTATTGAAGAATCTGAGAAGTTCTACAACCAAATAGAGATGCTTAAGCGTCAATTAAAAGCGAAAGAGGAAGAGCAGAGTAAGGTTAAATCAGCTGCATGGTTAGAGTCTGTATTTACACATTCGATACGTCCTTTATTTACAGAAGTAGAAAATAATGTAATGGAGAGTTTTGGAGACTTATTTGATGAGATTATAGGTCAGTATACTTTAGATGTTTCAGAAGAAGAGATAGAAGAATTAGTGGAGGAAGAATTACTTTCTGATACTATAGAGCACCAAGAAGAGGAGTCTATTATTAATGAAGAGGAAGTAGTAGAAGAAGAGTCTATGACTAGTGAGGAAGAAGTGGTAGTAGAGGAAGAAAGTGTTGCTACTGAAGATGAGGTATCAGAAGAGAATGAAGTAGAAGAGGAAAGTTCTAATGAAATAGATTTAGACAACCCAAGTATTGTATGGGATAGAGCAGAAGGAATACAATCTGTTATCCGTTTAGATGGATTCAAACTAATAGAAGGAGCAGAAACTATAGAAGTAGGTTTAGCTTGTGTGTTTACTGAATTGACTTATGTGATAGACTTAGGCAATGGTACAGTATTCGAGAAAGAGTACGATCAGCAATTAGAAGTTCAGGATATTAAAGTAATTAGCGATTATACTTGTGAGTTGATTGTCAAAAAAATCAATGAGATATAAGTATTTTTAGAAGATATAGTAGAAGAGAAGCACTGTTTATGACAGTGCTTTTTTTGTGGGAATAAGATAATTATTTTGATATTATTCATTGATTTGGAATGTTCTTTGATGATGAGTAAGTGTTTAGTTTTAAAATACTTAGTTATGGATATAGAAGCTCACTTACATCCTAATTATAGGATTTGTAGTATGTCTCCAGTGGAGATAAAAGAAGAATTGTCTACGTGGACAAGAGAAGAAATGATAGCATGGTTATGTTGGAGTAGTCCTACAGGGATTTTTATAGATAGTGAGGCTATCGTAGAGTATGGAGATATTGTCTGGAGAAATGAAGCGATAGATTTGATTATGTATAAGATAGAAATCATGCAGAAAGAAGAATAAGTAATTAAAATAGCGTATTTTTAAATAACTAATTTAGATGTAGATAGTTATGAAATACCTTTTTATCGTCTTTGGATTATTTGTATTAGTAGGATGTCAATCATCTAAAGAGAAGAATAAATATATTGAAGAACGCCAACTTAGTGAGGCGCAAGCAATAAAGCAGGATGGTATTATAGCTCAATATGCTACTAATGGAGCCCATCAGTATAATTACTACTTAGATATGAATAAGTGGCAAACCAATTTAGATGAAGGGCTGAAGCAGGATAGCACAATAGCTTATCTATGGCAACAGAAAGCAATGCCTTATTTTAAAAATAGGAAGTATGAGGTAGGTATGGAGTACCTAGATAAAGCTGTACGCTATGATGTGAAGCGTTATTTGCCTTATAGGGCTTTTATTAAGTGTGTATTTCTTAAGACTTATAAAGATGCAATTGCAGATTTTGAAGAATGTCTAACTCGTTGGGGAGATAGGTATGAAATGGATCATACATATACCTTTTATATCGGATTGTCTTATTTACAATTGAATGAATTTGACACAGCAGAACAATACTTTTTAAGAGCAGTAGAGAAGCAGAAAGAAATGTTTCAAGATATACACCACGTTGATTTGTTCTATTTAGGGATTGTCAAGTATGAACAAGAATTGTATCAAGATGCAATTGACTATTTTGATAAGGCAATTAAGGAGTATAAAGAGTTTTCGGATGCCTATTATTATAAAGCTCTTTGTCAAGATAAGCTAAACGATAATGTAGCAAATGATACATTTAAGTTATTCGTGGAATATAATAAGATGGGATACTCTATCAATGAAGCGAATGCTATTTATGAATTATATCCTTATCAGATAAAACGACAGTATGCAAATTAGTTGTTTTTAGGGATGCTTATTATTTGTAATAATATCTACATTTGCTGAAAATATAGAAGGTATGAAAAGAGCATTAATGCTGATATGTATAGTAGCTATAACGATGAGCTGCAAACAGAATAATACAATTGAGAAGAAAGCTGTAGAACAGGCTGGTACGGAGATGACCGTGTCTGTTCCTGAAAACGAGCAAGTAAAGCAGTTGCAAAGTGAGCTATTAGTTCCGATGGAGATTAGTGATAAAGAGGCTAAAGAAGTGACTAAGAAGTATGGATTAGAGTTTGGAGGTAGTTGCTACGCTTGTGATGTTGCTAATATTATTATAGACGGAGAGATGATAAACTTGATGAACGCATGTGATTTACAAACGCAGATCTCTTATAAGATTACTAAAATAGAGGAGAAGGATAAGACGATAACCATACATACTCCATTAAATGAGTTCGTTTTTGAAAGAGTAGATGATTATCCTGTGTATCAATTAACTGTAAAAGGACAAGTAATCGATCAAGAACTGTATAGACCTGCAGGCTTTTATACTTTAAAGAGCTTATTAGAGTCTTTTGATGTTCATGATTGTGGTGACTTTGAGGGATAGGAGTTGGTTTACAGTTATCAGTTTATGGTTAACAGAGGATTATTTAAATAATATATAGAAGTCAAAGCATATGCTTTGACTTTTTTGTTTTTGTTCGTAACGAATAGAACGTTTTTAATACTTATCTTGTAGTATAAATTAAAAAGATATGCTAACTCTCTTGAAGTATTTACTAGATATACGATTTAGAAAATATGTGTCTAAAGGAGACTATATAGCTATGACGTTGATCTGTGGGCTTTATATAGGTACTGCTGTATTAGCCTATTTTAATTACGCCATAGTAAAAGGTATATTTTATTTTGTGTTTCTAGATGCTATTCTATATCATATGAGTAGAACAGATATAGAATTATTAAAAGTATATAAGCATTATCGGATAGTACTGTGGTTTGAATATCTGTTGTATAGTTTTCCTTTTTTAGTTGTGCTGATAGCAAACCAAGAATATATAGGATTAGGAAGTGTAGTCGTATTATACTACCTCTTATCTTTTATTCCAAAAAAACAATCAACCGTGGTTAAGTATCCTTTTTCTTTAGTAGATCCTTTTTGGAGGATTAGTTTTAGGAAGTTTAAATTGTTGTGGATATTGCCTATAGTGATTTTGTTTAGTGTAATGGGAGTGAATCACAGTAATGAAAACTTGGTTATAGGGAGTTTTATCTTAGCAGGAATCTTAACAATGATACCGACTTTTGAAAGAGAAAGGGAAACAGAGATTATGACAAGCGTATTAAGTGGGGGAGAGTATTTAGAGCAACAGGTAAAAGTTCAGATGTTTAATTCTTTATTAGTTATAATACCTGTTTTACTATTGGTTTTAGTATTGTCATTTGATTGGAATTATGTGTTTTGGGGAGTATTAGTTTTAGTTTTACCAATGTGTAATACGGTATTAAAGTATCGTTTTTATAAGAGTGAATTAAAACATCAATTGTTTATAGCAAGTTGCTTTATAGGAATAGGTTTACCATTATTAGCAATGCCTTTTTTGTATAAACGAGCAATTCGTCAATTAAATCAGATAAAGAATGTTGAAAGTAAATATTAAAGAAAAGAGCTATGGTAATCATCTTGTTCTAAAAGACATTCAGTTTACTATAGATAAACCAGGTATTTATGGAGTAATGGGGAAAAATGGAGAGGGAAAGACTACGCTGTTTAAATGTATGCTTGGTTTAGAAAAATATAAAGGTACTGTTGAATTAAAAGACAAGGTTCTTTCTCTGCAAGAAGTAGGCTGGTGCAGTGCCGAACCTGCTGTATATGATGAGTTAACAGCAGAGGAGTTTTATACTTTTTACCAACATTTAATACAACAAAAAGGACTGGGGAATCAATTGTTGTTTGACTTGCCTTCTGATAAGTTAATCAAGGAATTCTCTACAGGGATGAGGAAAAAGGTCTATCTCAATGCTGTACTTCAGAAAGAGTATAAGATGTATATACTAGACGAACCTTTTAATGGGCTAGATATAGAGGCTAATTATTATTTGATGAAGTATCTAGAGCATTTGTCTCAAGAGAGTATTGTATTTATTTCTTCTCATATAGCAGATGTGTTATATAAACATTGTCAAGCTATTTTTATGATAAAGGATAAAGGTATCAAACGCTATGAGCAAGAGGAGTTTAAAGAAATAGAAGAAGAATTTTTTAAATAGAAAGAAATGATAAAATATAGTTATACCATTATGTATGTGGTAGATGTAGAGACTACTGTAAAGTTTTATGAAGAGGCATTTGGGTTTGTGCGTAAGTTCATCACTCCAGAGGCTGATTATGCAGAGCTTGTGTCAGGAGATACTACGATTGCTTTTGCACAAGTAGGGTTGGCAAGTAGTAATTTGAGTAAAGGGTATCAACAGGTGAGTAAAGAGAAACCTTTTGGGATCGAGTTAGGCTTTGTTGTGGATGATGTACCCTTAGCTATCCAAAAGGTAGAACAAGCGGGAGGCACAGTATATGAGCCTGTAACAGTAAAGCCTTGGGGACAGACGGTAGGGTATGTTTTAGATCATAATGGTTTCTTAATAGAGTTGTGTACAACGATATAAAGTATCCAAAAGGGATAAAGTTGTTTTGTGATTTTGCTATACATTTGCACTCTAATTCAGTTGTTTAAGAGTGTTTTACTATCGAGATAACGGATTGGATAATGTGTTTAATTGCAAATAGATTTTTATGATAGTGTGGGCAGGAAGGGGAATATTAGCCTTGTTATTTCCCTTATTAAGTTTAGGAATTGGTTTTCTAATTCCTCTACATGAGTATAGAGCGGAGATACTTCCTTTGAGTATTTCATTAGGAGGGCTGCTTACTTGGTACTTAGGAAGTAAATGGAATAAGATAGAGATATATTTTGATCCAGAAGACCAACAGTATTATAAGAGAGAAAATGATCATACACTATATTGGATTCCGATGCATTATATTGGTTTAGGAATTATGTTTATAGGAGCTACATCTCTTTTAGGAATTAATCTATGGGTAGGTATCCCTTTAGTATTAATCTATATTTATATAGTGGGATATGATTATTTTAAGAAAAAAGGGCTGGGAATACCTAGAGCTAAAATAAACCAACGTCCGATGAGTAGACAGGAGGCAGAGAGGAATATACCTCCAGCACTTCCTTCGAATAATTGGGAAAGTCGTAGATAGGTAATCTTCTCTGTATGTAACAGAAAAATACAAAAGAGAATAAGGTTGCGATTAGTTCTTTTATTACAGGATAATGTATGGTGTAAGCTAGATTGTATTATGGTTGTGATGTATAGTATAAAGTAAGTAAATGATGGTGTATCAAGGTGTTTATACTCATAAGAATAAGAGTTTTCCTATTGAAATACATAGCGATGGAGAATATCTCTCTGTAGAAATAGAAGGATTACTGTTTAAAGGGAGAGAGTTTACTGATTTATGTTATCAAGGAGATTTAGAAGAAGGAATCATTCATAGTACATGGATAACTCTTGCCTCAGATCTAGATAACTGTTTGACAGATTGTCAATTTGAATTTACTGTATCTCAGTATTTATTGTCATCAGATGGGATTACAGAGCTTGCAGAATTAATGATGTGCTTTAGTCATGGTAGCTATAAAGAATCCGATAATGCAAGTTTCTATGAAGAAGTTAGGACTGAATTGACATGGAAGGAAGAGGTTTTTGTAGGGAAGAGTGGATTTGTTGAGGTAGCGTTTGACCAATTAAAGAAACAATTGCCTCAAGGGTATTCAATTAAGAATTGTTATGGTTGTCTATATGGTGATTATAGTATTTATGGAAATAGCTCTTTTGGAACAATGATGTGCTTTAAGCATATGAAGCAAAAGTATACTGAAGTAGGTAATAAAGAAGATTATAGTGATTTATGTGTAGATGAAAGTGATCTTATCGAATGGGTACAAGAGATAAATTGTTGTGATGAGTTTGAGGTAAGAGGGAATGGTGGAGCTTATAGATAGATGAGGTGATTGAATAGAAAATAATATTACACTAATACTGCAGAATGAAAAAGGAGTAGGAGTAAAAGGGAAGAGTTGTTTATTGTAATAGGTTAAGTTAGAGGAACAAGTTTAAGTTTTTGATAATGATGTATCTGTTGTTGATTGTTTTGATTATAGGAGGTCTAGTTTTTTATAAAAAAAACGCAGATAAGAAACGTATACCTATCAAAGAGTATACTTTAGTTTCGGAAGAATTAATTACAGTTTCTTTAAATAATGCAGAAGTAAGACAACACCGTTATCATTATGATTCTACTAAAGATAAAATTGCTTTTTTAAATAAAGACTTTAGATACAGTCTTGCTGAACAACGTGCTGGAATTGATAATATTTGGTTTCAAAAGAAACATACTACTGAATATGACCTAAAGCAAAATAGAATAAACTATATTGAAAGTTTAGAATTAAATGAAGTACGTATACCGCTGTTGTTTGATGGTAAAGAGATGCAAGCTGTTGCTGCAATGGATATAGATCGATCTACTCTAGAGATACATTTATTTAATGAGAAAGAAGTCAAGGTATTGGCTCAGAAATACGAAACAAAATCAGGAGAAGTGAAGTATGATTGTGTTTTTGGTTTTGATTTTCTCTTAAGTGATAGCAAGTATGGAGAGATGTACTATACTACCTATATGCTTTATAGTAATATAAGGTAAGTAAGAGATTAATAGTCTTTATCTATCTAGATATAAATAAATGATGAGGAATTAATATGTAAGTATGAGTCTGTTTAAGGATATTTGTTTTTATAAAAAAGAATAGAAGATGTATATAGTAAATTTAGATATAGAGACAAACCAATTAGAAGAAACAAAAGCGTTTTATACAGAGGTATTGGATTTTGATATTATTGAAGAGTCAAAAGGTAGTTTTGCTGTACAGGCAGGAGAGACGATTCTTACATTTAAAGAAGTAAATACGCCTATCAATGTATATCACTTTGCTTTTAACATTCCTTCTAATCAGATAGAAGAAGCATTAATCTGGTCAAGAGAGCATGTTGATTTAATAGAGAATGTAGAAGGTAATTTGGTTACTCATTTTGAAGCATGGAAGGCGAAGTCTATTTATTTTACAGATAACAACGGGAATATCTTAGAGTTTATAGCAAGAGAAGATATTTTACTTTCATTGAAAGGACCTTTTGATCCTGTACAAATTACTTGTATTAGTGAGATAGGTGTAGTGGTAGAGAAACCAATAGTCGAGGCAGAGAAGTTAATTCAAGAATATAATCTAAGCTATTTTAAAAAGGCAGAGCCTACAGAGCAATTCTTAGCTTTAGGTGATGATCAAGGTTTGATTATTATGGTGACACCTGATCGCAATTGGTATCCTACTAATATCCCTGCTAAGTTTACCAACTCAGAAATGATCGTAGAGAATAATGAAATGATGATTTCTTTAAAGAGTAAAGATTTGTATTAATAAAATATAAAAGAGACTATTCGGTAGTCTCTTTTTCTTTTAATAAGGTTTCGCCCCAAGTATTTAGTTTCCATAAAACTTCTACTAATTGTTCTCCTAGTGGGGTAAGGAAATATTCTACTCTAGGAGGAAGTTCATTATAACTTACTTTGTACAAGACTCCGTCTTGTTCTAATTCTTTTAGTTGTTGGTTAAGTACACGACGGTCTACTTTCATGATTCCTTTTAGCATTTCGCTTGGTCGTTTATGACCTTGATTGATTTGCCAAACGATGGGAATTTTCCACTTTCCACTGATGGCATTCACTGCAAATTCAAGTGGACAAATTTTTTCTTCTATTGCTCGTGCTTTTGTATTCATAAAAGTGACTTTTTTATCCCTATGGGGTAAATATATGCGGTATTGTATGATAATAAAGTGATTATCATCTTTGCAAAAATAAGATTTTAATATGAAAGAAATAAAACAAGCATTAGATACAATTACTCAAGGAATGCAATCACAAGTACCAGTGGAAATTCTAAACGCTTTTGGAAATTCTAAACGCTTTTGGAAATTCTATTGCAGATTTGCAAACAAAAAGTTTTGGCACAAAGTCAGAAGTAGGAATGATGTTTTCTTCTATAGAAGTGATAAATGAAAATAATCAGAAGGTTTCTATTGACAAGTTGTTTCAAGGGAAAAAGACCTTAGTGAGTTTTGTACGAGGAAATTGGTGTCCTTTTTGTAATATAGAGATGGCTCATTTAATGAGTTATTATCCAATGTTACAAGAAAAAGGAGTTGAGGTAATTGTGGTATCTCCAATGAATATAGAGCAACTTAGAGAATGGAAGAGAGAACTTCAAATGCCCTTTTCGGTTGTTCAGGATGAGGACTTAACATTAGGTGAGGCATTAGATATCAAATTTGAACTGCAGGATTTCGTACAGCCTCATTATGAAATGCTTGGAATAGATCTAAAGCATCTGAATCAAACAGAAAAAGCGGAGTTAAATATACCTGCTGTCTATTTAGTAGATGAAGAGGGAAGAATTAGCTTTAGATATATGGATGTGAATTATGGTAATCGATTAGAATTGAAAGAGGTAATTAATGTTTTGTAACATTTAGACTGTATATTTATCTTTACAGTAGAGTCCTAATATTATATAGATAAAGAATAAAGCTCGTAAGAGCTTTATTTTGTTTTAAGAATGTTCATTATGGAGAATAGAAAAGGAGCAAGGTCAATTAAAGATATTCCTGAAGATGTTTTAGCGATGTTAAATAAAGGTGAGTTGTCAAGTGTGAATTTGACAGAATGGCTAGCTATTGATCAGAGGTTGTTGGTACAGCATGTATTATCAGATTTAAAAAAAGACACTTATATAGACATAGTATTAGATGCTATAGAGAGTATAAAAAAGCCAACAGTGAATTCTATTAATCAGTGTATAGGATATACTCTGTTTTGTTTAACAAAAGAAAATGAAGATGAAGAATTGTTTGAGCTACTGAAAAAGCATAAAAGTGATTTAGTACGCTGTTGGGCGACCTATTTCATAGGTTATGATGAAACATTAAGTATCAGTGAAAAGCTAGAAGAGATTAAATACTTTGCGGCGGATGCTCATTTTGGTGTTAGAGAAATTTGTTGGATGGCGGTACGTGCTGATATCACAGATAATCTAGAGGAAAGTATACAACTACTACTTGACTGGACTAGTGATAAAAATGAATACATAAGAAGGTTTGCGACAGAGTCAACTCGACCTAGAGGAGTGTGGTGTAAACATATTGACAAACTAAAAGAGGATCCTGAAATGGGACTTCCTTTATTAGAAGCTTTGAAAGGAGATACTTCTAAGTATGTGAAGGATAGTGTCGGTAATTGGTTAAATGATGCATCTAAAACAAGGCCTGATTTTGTTATAGGAATTTGTAATCAATGGGAAAACGAAAGCACTTCTAAGGATATTTTATACATCATAAAGAAAGCAACAAGAAGCTTGTAAATAAAAAAAAATATGTGTTTTTAATAAAAAATATCTTGTTTCGCGCTTTTATGAGATTTTCACAATGTCAATGATTGACGTAATGTGAATTGTTAGTGTTGTTTTTTACTTTTTTGTTGAACTGTTTTAATAGTTTTTGTTTGGATATATTTTTAATATTGAAATTTCGTTGTTTTATTAATTTCAATATTGTTTGAAATTAAGGTTATATTTATATTATATGTTTATTTTTTGTTTTTTTGATAAAAATGAGTGTTTGACTTTTTTAAAACGTATTTGTATATATTAAAAAAATACAAATAATTTGAATTGTTTAAGATATAATTGGTTTTTATATTATTTTTTATCAAAAAAAAATAGGTTATAGTGTCTCAAAGTTTCTTAAAAATGGATAGTAATTTAAAAATAATATATAATGTTGTGAGAACTAATGTTTTAGTATCTTTATCAATGAAAAGAAAATTAAATTTTGTTGTTTTATGAAAGCAGAAGTACAATTCAATGACTTCACAGGAAGTATTGCGGCTGATATATCAGATATCATCGCAGCAAAAAAAGGGAATTACATCAGTAGTATTGGGGAGTACTTTGATGTAGATCAAGAAAGATTTAAAGTTGTAGGAATATCGGATCAACGTTAAAAGTTGGGGAGGAAAGTGTAAAATAATATCTTTGTGCTATGA
>NZ_DAMANB010000024.1:0-62058 GCF_032073645.1 Myroides sp. | reverse complement strand
TGTACATATTTTATTATACAATTTTTTTAATGACACAGTTCACGGGACACCCTCAAGGACTTCTATTTTTATCAGCGTAAAGCTTTTTTATCGAAGCTGTAAGTGATTATTTGCTAATCTGTTCTTTGTTTGTTTCTTTAGAATCAGTGGATTTATCTTTTGTTTTTGCTTCTTCGTGCTCACGCAATAAATTAAAGAACATCTCTTGCTGAGCTTTCATATCCTCTTGCATACCTTTCATCAATTGCATAAAATCTTGAGCAAAGAACTCTTCAAACTCATCATTTGCTTGCTCAGAATATAAGGCTCTTCCTGCTTGTGGATCATTTGCAATATTTAGCATAGGGTTAGTTCGATTACCTAACTCTAAATAACGCTCTCCTGCTTCATTTTGATGTATTTTAACTGTGAAATCAGCTATCCCATTAGAGTTATATTCTGACTTTTGTTGAGAGGATCCTCTTTGGTCTTTAAAGCTTGTTTTAAGAGAAATAAGTTCTCCTTTAGCATTCCTCTTTATATTTGAGAAAGTAAGGTTTGCTATCTTTTCGTTGTTAACTTCTTTTTTAATCTCATCTAATTCACTATCTTTAGTATTCTTATTAATATGATATTCTATTGTAGTACTCTTAATATTTAAACCCTCTTTCTCTTGTGCGTTTATTGTACTACTAGAAAAAAATAGCACAGTAGCTAAGACAGGAACTAGTAATGTTTTAGTTGGAATAATTAACTTTTTAAATGCATTCATAATAATAGATTTTAAATAATAAAATGGTTTAAGGATAAAGACGAATTTAAGTCTTTAAGTTTTAAACTTTTTTTAAAGTTAATAGTATGAATGTTAAAAAACAAAAAATGATATGATTAAAGACTTAATAAAAGAAGAAGTATTAATAGAAGGAACTGCTCGTCCTTTCCTTTCTGACAGTAGTTATCTGAGAGGAGTAAGCTCTTTGCCTTTAGTAATATTCTGTCATGGATATAAAGGTTTTAAGGATTGGGGGGCTTGGGATAAAGCCATGGATTATATTGCAGAGACAGGATGTTATGCAGTTAAGTTTAATTTTTCTTTAAATGGTACAACAATAGATAATCCTCAAGAGTTTGATGATTTAGAAGCTTTTGGGCAAAACACATACTCTCAAGAACAACGCGATCTTACAAGTGTCATTGATTATTATAAAGAAAAGCCAGAAGTAGATAAAGAAAATATTTATCTAATAGGACATAGTAGAGGAGGAGGAACTGTAATCTTACAAGGGTATTACAACGCAGATGTAAAAGGTATTATTACCTGGGCAGGAGTGTCTGATTATAGAAAACGTTTTCCAAAAGGAGACCGATTTGAAGAGTGGAAAGCAAAAGGAGTATTCTATAGTGAAAATGGTAGGACAAAACAGCAGATGCCACACTACTTTACTTTTTGGGAAGATTATGAAGAGAATGAGACAATTTTAAACGTACAGAAAGCGGCTCAAAACTTAAAGAAACCAACTCTAATAGTACAAGGCACTAATGATCCAGCAGTACCACTAAAAGAAGCTCAATTATTACATCAATGGGTATCTAATTCTCTTTTGGATGTAGTAGATGAGGCAGATCATGTGTTTGGTTCTAGACACCCGTATACAGAAGAAACACTGCCTAAACATTTAGAGCATGTCGCTAAAGTTACGAGTCAATTTATTCATTCTACGAAATAGTTATTGATCTTAAATAAAAAAGGAGAGGTAAAATGATATCATTTTACCTCTCCTTTTTTATGATATGACTATATCTTTTAGTCTAGATTACTTTTACCACAGTGATAGCATCTTCTTGCTTCTAGAATTAATTGGAATTGAACTCCAAAAAGAATAGAAGCTAATACTAGGTGAGCTGCTTGAGTTCCGAATGGAAAATGAACGTAATACATCATAATACCAGTGAATATCTCTAGAATTAATAATACCATTACCCACTTCATTTTATCAAAGCCTAAGTTAGATCTTCTATTGATGTAGAACAGATACATATTCAAAAACATAACTATGAAAGAGAAACTACGGTGGATATAGAATTCTACTGTAGGGTTATTTAACCATAAATACTCATTTCCTATACCTGCTTGCACTTGTTCGTCTATAAACTCACGTACTTGTGTTCCTAACACTACTTGTGCAAGAGTGAAGATAAGAGAGACTACTAATAGAATTCTAAAAGTACCATTGTACTTCTTAATCTCGGTTTCTTTTTTAGCGCTTTTAATGATTCCTATTATAATGGCAACAATAACTAAAGCCATGACCATGTGCACTGTAATCTTAATAGGATTTAATACTGAATATACTACAGTAGCTCCTAACCAAGCTTGGAATCCCATTAAGAAAACTACTAACCATGATGCTAATACTAATCCTTTGCGGTCTCTCCAGAAAGAAAACGAAGCTATAGCCATTGCTAAACAAGCTAATCCAGCTAATGCTCCACAAAGTCTATTTACGTATTCTGTCCAAGTATGACTAGTATTGAATTGAGCGTAGCTGTGTTTAGTGTATTTCTCCCAGTGATTCTCATTATAAGTGTCCGTAGTTGTAAAGGTTTCTTTTGCTTTCCACAGGCTTTGATCGTGTATGATCATTTGCCCTTTTTCATATTCTCTATTCGGTTCCCACGTGATCGTTTGTTCTTCCGTAGGAGGGATGTAATATCCAAAACACTTTGGCCAATCTGGACATCCCATTCCTGAGCCTGTCATCCTTACTGCTGCACCTGCAAAGATTACTAGATAAACTAGTATAAGAGATGCTTTAGCTAATGGCAAAAAATAGTTTCTCATTATTCTTATTTTTTATTTACAATTTCAAGTCCCATCTTAGACGCTTTTGCTTTCATAAATTCAAAAGCCGCATCATATTCATTAGGAATAACACCTTCTAAAATAGCTTCTTTGATAGCTTCTTTAATCATACCGATTTCACGACATGGCTTAAGGTCATAAATCGCCATAATCTCTTCTCCTGTAATAGGAGGTTGAAAGTTGCGCACGTGATCGCGTTCTTCTACTTCGACTATTTTATCTCTAACTATTTTAAAGTTGTTGTGATATTTCTTAAACTTAGAAGGGTTTTTAGTCGTGATGTCAGCTTCACATAGCGTCATTAAATCTTCTACATTTTCTCCTGCATCAAATACCAATCTTCTTACCGCTGAGTCAGTTACTTCTTTTTGAGCAAGAACAATAGGTCTTGAACTCATAATAACCATTTTCTGGACAAATTTCATCTTTTGATTTAATGGCATATGTAATCTCATAAAGATCTTTTTTACCATTTTACCACCAAGGAATTCATGTCCGTGGAATGTCCATCCTTGCTTTTTAGAAAAGCGTTTAGTAGGTGCCTTTCCAATATCGTGAAGTAAGGCAGACCATCTAAGCCATAAGTCATCTGTATTTGGACAGATATTATCTACTACTTCTAAAGAGTGATAAAAGTTGTTTTTATGGGTATGTCCTTCTATCTCTTCTACTTGATTAAGAGCTGTAAGCTCAGGTAAGATTAAATCAAGTAAACCTGTTTTATATAGCAATAAGAACCCTTTAGAAGGCTTCTTAGACATTAATATCTTATTTAGCTCATCTACGATACGTTCTCCAGAGATAATCTCTAATCTCTGGTGATTAGCAGTGATAGAATCAAGAGAGTTCTGCTCTATCATAAAGTCTAATTGAGTAGCGAAGCGAATTGCTCTCATCATACGCAATGGATCATCAGAATAGGT
Source organism: Myroides sp. (assembly GCF_032073645.1). NCBI lineage: Bacteria > Pseudomonadati > Bacteroidota > Flavobacteriia > Flavobacteriales > Flavobacteriaceae > Myroides > Myroides sp. The sequence continues at coordinate 58,293 of NZ_DAMANB010000024.1, read as the reverse complement.
AATATCTGGATCGAGAGGAGTACGAATGATTTTATTAGCTAAATCAGCAACCCCATTAAAAGGATCTACTAACTCTCCATACGTTTCTTTCTTAAGAGATATCGCTAAGGCATTGATGGTAAAGTCACGTCTATTCTGATCATCTTCTAATGTGCCATCTTCTACAACAGGCTTTCTGCTGTCAAAGTGATAGGACTCTTTTCTCGCTCCAACAAACTCAATGTCAATGTCATCATAACGCAACATAGCTGTTCCGTAATTTTTAAACACTTGTACCTTAGGTTTGTTAGGAAGTAATTCAGATACTTTTAAAGCTAATTCGATACCACTACCAACTGCAACGATATCAATATCTTTTTTAGAATCTCTTTTTAATAAAAAATCTCTTACAAATCCGCCAATTACATAGCTATCTACATTTAGACTTTCTGCTGCTTTAGAGATATAGTCAAATATAGGATGTGTAATGGCTTCTTTATATATAGGGGTCTCAGTCATAATATATTCAATAGGAGGTACTATTTTCTAATGATAGTAACTAGGCTATTATCTTTTAATTTAATAATTGTAGAAGGCTTTGCAGGCTTTGTGTCTTTTTGACGTAGGTTTACTACATAATCAACTCCTTCGATAATCTCTTTGCTAATTTCGCTAAAGTTAGCAGGAGAAGGTTCTCCACTAATATTGGCAGAAGTAGATACCAAAGGTGATTTCATTTTTTCGATTAACCTAAAGCAAAAAGGCTCTTCTACAATACGAACACCTAAAGAGTTATCCGCTGATACTACTTCCTTAGCTACATACTTAGGATTGTCTAAGATTAAAGTAGTAGGTTTTTCACTGCAGTCTAAGATATCCCATGTCACAGCTGGTGGAGCATTGAATACTCTGTGGAATATTCTCTCATTTACTAAGACAATCATACTTTTTGATTCTGCACGCTTTTTAAGTGCATATATTTTTTTGATAGCTTCAGGGTTATTTGCATCACATCCTATTCCCCATACAGTATCAGTAGGGTATAAGATAATCCCGCCATTTTTAATGACTTCGTATGCATTGAAAACTTCTTGTTGGATATCTTCCATTATTTTGTTGTAAATAGTATCGTTATAATCAAGGAGGTAAAATTACTAAAAAAATAGGATAGAACTAACTGATAGAAGTCATTAAAAATGCGGACTGAGCCAATTTCAAAACAATTATAATATTTTTAAGAATTCAAGAGTTATTTTCCTTTAATTTTAAAGCCTCTATAAGAGTCTAAATTATATAGAAAATAGAGGAGACAACTGTAAAGTCAGTGGTTTTAGTTAGTATTCTATAAATTTGATTTAGTATATTTAAACAGCGATTTTTTAAACTCAATTCTTCTAGTTAAACTATCGCTCAATCTATGTTTTTAAAACTTCTAACAAACAATGAGCAAAAAGAATATGAAAGACTTTGATAAAGATAAATTATTAGCAATGTATGCCAAAGTGTGTAAGAATACACTTATGGAGACACTCGACATAGAATATATAGATGCTGGACCTGACTTTTTAGTAGCTAAAATGCCTGTCAATCCAAGAGTACACCAACCTATGGGGCTCTTACATGGAGGAGCATCTGTGGCATTAGCAGAAAGTCTAGGAAGTGGAGCTTCTCTAATGCTAATAGATCCTACTAAACAGGAAATAAGAGGTATTGAGATTTCTGCTAATCACGTAAAGAGTAAGCGATCTGGTTATGTAATCGGAACAGCTAGATTATTACACAGAGGACGCACACTGCACTTATGGGAAATAAGAATAACAGATGAGAATGATGTATTAGTTTCTATCTGTAAAATTACAAATATCGTTATCGATAAATAATTAAAGTGATTTTGTTATTTTGGTCTTTTGTGATGAGGATGATGTAAATTTAAGAGTGTAATTCGTGGAGCAAAAACAAAGTAACAAAAGCACAGAAAAACAAATCAACATAAAAGATGTATTTATTTAAATGCTTAGCGAAGCAGTATGCGGATCAAAAGCCTTTTGCAGTCTATCGCAAACCAAATTCTAAATCAATAGTAGGGTTATTTCAAAAAACGTATGCTCTTCATAAGGTAGAGACATTTGAAGAACAGGGCTTTGTATTTGCACCTTTTGCTGAAGGGACACGCTTTTATATTCCATTAGCAGAGTCTGCTATTATCAAAGAAGCACAAGGAGATCTTGCTTTAGACCTTCATGAGGTTATCCTTAATTATGATGATAAGAAAGCTAAGGAAGACTTTGAAGACTTAGTAAGACGTTGTGTAAGTGCTATTAAAGATAAACAATTTGGAAAAGTAGTTCCTTCTAGAAAAGAAAATGTTCCTTATCAAGTAGAGGATTTAGGACAGTTATTTAATAAATTGTGTAATACTTATCCAACGGCATTTTGTTCTTTAGTATATCATCCAGAAATAGGACTGTGGATGGGAGCAACACCAGAAACATTATTATCTATAAAGAACAATACTTTAAAAACAATGGCACTTGCAGGTACACAAGTAAATCATGGACAAGAAGTAGTAGAGTGGGGGATTAAGGAACAAGAAGAACAATTATTTGTAACTGATTTTATTACAGAAACTTTAAAGCCTTTTGTCCAAGATATTACAACTTCAGAACCCTATTCTAAGCGTGCAGCTAAAGTGATGCATATTTGTACAGATATTACTGCTACATTAAGCAACAACAGCCTTAAACCAATAGTTGAAGCACTTCATCCTACTCCTGCTGTTTGTGGGATGCCAAAGGATGTAGCACGCGATTTTTTGGTTAGAGAAGAAGGATATTATAGAGGGTATTATGCTGGTTATTTAGGAGAATTAAATTGCAATGTAGAACAAGAAAATACAGATGAAACGAATCTATTTGTAAATTTGCGTTGTATGAATATAGAAGAGGATAGTGTTAACCTCTATATTGGCTGTGGGGTAACTATAGATAGTGATCCATCAAGCGAATTTATAGAAACAGTGAATAAGTCTTCTACCATGAAACAGGTATTCATTTAAGAATTGTGAATTACAGAATAATAAAAAACAACAAATGAAATTAGATATATTAGCGTTTGGAGCTCATCCAGACGATGTAGAATTAGGATGTGGAGCAACTATTGCGAAGGAAGTTTCTCTAGGGAAAAAGGTAGGGATTATTGATCTTACCCAAGGAGAATTAGGTACTAGAGGTTCTGCGGAGATTAGAAAAATAGAAGCAACTAACGCTGCTGCTATATTAGGAGTGTCTGCAAGAGAGAATTTAAAGTTTAGAGATGGATTCTTTATTAATGATGAAAAGCATCAGTTAGAAGTTATTAAAATGATTCGTAAGTATCGTCCAGAGATAGTATTGTGTAATGCTATTGACGATAGACATATCGATCATGGAAAAGGGAGTAAATTAGTGTCTGATGCTTGTTTCCTTTCAGGATTGAGAAAGATAGAAACTAGCTTAGATGGAGAAGAACAAGAAGCATGGAGACCTAAGGTAGTATATCATTATATACAATGGAAAAACATAGAGCCAGACTTCGTTGTAGATGTAACTGGCTTCATGGATCAGAAAGTTGATTCTGTTATGGCATATAGCACGCAATTCTTTGATCAAAATTCTAAAGAACCGAGTACTCCAATCACGTCAAAAAACTTCTTAGACAGCATAACTTATCGTGCGCAGGACCTAGGAAGACTAATAAATAAAGATTTTGCTGAAGGTTTTACAGTTGAAAGGTATTTAGCAGTCAATACATTAGAAGATTTGATATAAATTTAGTGTAAAAAATAAGCGAAAAAGCTTGCGAAGTATAGAATAATCGCTAAATTTGCACTCGTTAAACAGAAACATGGTAGCTATAGCTCAGCTGGTTAGAGCGTCGGATTGTGGTTCCGAAGGTCGTGGGTTCGAAACCCATTAGTTACCCTAGTATTTTAATACTGTTTAACATGGTAGCTATAGCTCAGCTGGTTAGAGCGCCGGATTGTGGTTCCGGAGGTCGTGGGTTCGAACCCCATTAGTTACCCTAAGTACTTATATATCATTAAATGGTGACTATAGCTCAGTTGGTTAGAGCGCCGGATTGTGGTTCCGGAGGTCGTGGGTTCGAGACCCATTAGTCACCCTAAGTACTTTACATTATTAAATGGTAGCTATAGCTCAGCTGGTTAGAGCGTCGGATTGTGGTTCCGAAGGTCGTGGGTTCGAAACCCATTAGTTACCCTAAAAAAAAAGGCATTCAATAAATTGAATGCCTTTTTTAGTTTTTAAATACTCAAGATTGTTTCTTTATTTAATTCAATAAAATTACCTTTTGTATTCACTTCTATTTTTACTTTATCTGCCTTAAATGCATTGCGTTGTACTTCTTTAAGTTCCTCTTTAGACATAGCGCTTATCTCTCTATCATTTACTGATAATATTTTATCATCTATTTTTAGGTTATTCTTTCTAATAGCTGGACTGTCCCAAACAAAAGAAATAACTAGTTCATTATTCTTTAGTTTAGTTTTAATCCCTATATTTTCATAAGTTTGAGAAAAGCTTTTATTGTATGGTTTAAAATAAAAGTGATTCTTATATAAGATAGTGCGATAATATTGGAGCCATTTAGATCCTAAGTTACTAGTATCATCTACATCTACAGCAGTGATAAATACAGGAATTTCATAATTATCTATTTTCATCTCTAAAGGAGCAATGTATGTTTTACCTATACTTGGACCAAAAGCACTATAACTAATCACCCCCTCACCAGTAAGTGCTTTAGAAAATACTTTTTTATCATTCAAAGTATTAAACATATCTTCACTTAGGTAAAAGAAATCATTATAACCTGTATCAAAGAAAATATTCTTTTCTTTTAGACCATTAAAATAAGACATTGTTAGGGTAGGAGTACCTGTATCCTCTTTTTTTACTTTAACTTTGTTAAATGAGCTTATTTCTTTTTTATCTAAAGTATTAGAGAGTGTTATCCTATTGTTTTCAAGGTCAAAATCCCAACAACTTTTACTTATCATATTGCCACCTATCAGACCATCTACACCTAATGATTTAAATGCATCCATATCACTTTGAACAGCAGTAAAGTTTTTATATTCTAAGTTTCCGATTTTAATGCTTGGAATACTTACATACTTAACTTTAGATACATTGTTAGAAGCATCATATAATTCGTCTTCATATATAAACTTAAAATCTCCTTTTACATTAAAAGTAATTGATGTCGGTGCACCAGTATCTACAATGAATTTATAGATCTTATTTTCAATAATTACATCCACATAGATATGGTCCTCTTTTAGTGTGTAATTTAAAATTTCATTATAAATACTAGGGGTTATAATTCCTTTTTTAAAAATTCCTTTTTGTGCAAATAAGTTAAAAGAGAACAATAAGACTAATATAGTTATTATGTTTGTTTTGTTGTTAAAAAACATATTTTATTATGTATTGAGAGTTAATTTTATTTGATTACAAATATAAAGTTATTAAATAAAACAAATATATCTGTTTAGTATACTTTTTACTAATAGAAGGGAAGACTAAGTAATATACATAATCACTATCTCTAATGCTACTCTTTTAGTATTTTTGTTCTAGAACACATATATTTATAAATCTCGATATGAAAGCATTATTAGTAGTAGACTTACAATATGATTTTTTGCCAGGGGGTAGCTTAGCTGTAAAAGATGGTGATAAGATTATCCCTGTTATTAATACAATCCAAAAGCAATTTGATTTAATCATAGCAACTCAAGATTGGCATCCTAATAACCATAAGAGTTTTGCCAGCCAACATCCAGATAATAAATTATTTGATGTAATTAATCTTAATGGAATACCACAGGTACTTTGGCCAGATCACTGTGTACAAGGAACTAAAGGAGCTGAGTTTACTGCTGAATGGGATACTACTAAAGTAGCCGCTATTTTTAGAAAAGGAATGAATGTAGAAGTTGACTCCTATAGTGGTTTTTACGACAATGATCACCAATATAGTACAGGCCTTTTAGGGTTTCTAAAGGATAAAGAAGTAACAGAGCTATATGTATGTGGATTAGCAGCAGAATTCTGTGTTTATTTTAGTGCAAAGGATGCACATGAAGCTGGTATCAAAACATTCTTTCTTAATTTTGCTACTAAACCTATCACTGAAGATGGTTTATCTCAAGCAATAAAAGAAATGGAATCCCTAGGAATTACTATCCTGAATAACCAAGTAGCGCTTAATTAAACAATGAAAAAATACAGTAGATTCAATTTTTTTAAACACACTTATTGCGAATGGCAAGAAATACCTATGTCATTTATCGAAGGGAGAAAACCTGACTATAAAAGTAAGACAGGTAGTATGTATTATTATGATGAGAAAGGTGTAGCAAGATATGCAAATCACTGGGGTAGAGCAGCTAACTGTAGGTGGAAGATTACATCAGACGAATATAAGAATAGTGTATACACACTTGCTTATGCCGCTTGGGACAGCTTCTTTCCTAACAATGAACAAGAACCTTTGTATGCTATAATTTTAGATTTAGAAAAAAAATATGTGACTTTTAAGCATAAAGGTTGTCTTAATGATACAAACCATGTGTTAAGAAGTGCTTCTGAGACTGCAAAAAGAATTACGAAGGTTAAAGAAATACTAGAAACAGATGGATGGTATAAGTATCTAGACTTTATTGCAATTGAAGAAGCTAGAACGTTCTTGATAAATGGTTTAGTGAATTCAAATATTGAATTCCTTAAACTAAAACAAGAATTATTAAAAAAACAGTAATAAGTACGTTTATTTTTATTAATTTAGCTTTTATTAAAATAAATACTAATTAGTCTAGTAAAAGGATTACAAATTAAACAGTAAAAATTATGAAAAAGATTACTTTATTGGCAGTATTATTAGTAGCTGGAATTACAACTGCTAATGCACAAATCAATGTAGAAACTCCAAAATTATCTGAAAAAGTAGGTACTACACCTATTAAAAAAGGAAACTGGATGGTAGGAGCTACTATAGGTAATATTGGATATAACTTTGAGGCAGAAAGCTTTAGTTTTGAAGTAAAACCAACAGCTGCATACTTTATTTCTGATGGATTTGCAGTAGGAGCTGAAATTGGTGGTGGTCTTCAGACTGTAAAAGATGGTAAAAACATTTGGAGTTATGTAGTTATGCCTTATGGACGTTACTACTTCCCAGAAGGTGCTAGTGCTACAGGTAGATTCTTTGGACAAGGTGGTATCGGAATTAAAGGCGCATCTCAAGATGGAGATACTAAGAACTCATTTGCATTTGATATCAAAGGAGGTTACTCTCACTTCGTATCTCGTAATGTTGCTTTAGAATTAACTGCAGGGTATAGTTATAGTAAAGCTAACTTTACTGGTGGAGAGAAATTCTCTGGATTAGGTATTGGATTAGGATTCCAAATTTTCTTAGGAAAAAACTAATCATTTAAGATGATTAAAATTGAATAAAGAAAGCCTGAGCATTGCTCAGGCTTTTTTGTATCTATTATTTCCATCGTTTATGAGACCATAACCATAAAGAAGGATTCTTTTGAATACTCTCTTCTAAGTTCTTTGTAAAGTGAGTTGAAATAAAACCTTCATTAGTTTCTCTAGCTTCTTTACAAATTGTACTTATGGAAAGTTGCCATTTCTTTTTACCAAAAGGAGTTGTTTCTCCATATACTACATAAGCATTTACTTTGTGAGCTATCTGTTCAGCTCCTGTATATACATTAGTCTGTTGGTTTAAGAAAGGTACTTCTATTCCCTTATTTTTACCTGGATACTGATCCGCAATGAATACAGTCATATTATTTGATTCTTTCTCCTTAAGTAATATGCGTAGAGCATACTGTGATGGAATAAGGCGGATGCCATATTTTTCTCTTCTATTTTTTATTCTTTGATTCCAGAATTTATTTTTCAGAGGCTTATATAGAGCTTGTATTTGTATATCTGTAGAGAGAGGTAATTGTTTTATTAATTCCCAGTTTCCGTAATGACCAAGTATTAATATCATATTTCTATTTTCTTTTTTTATCTCTTCTAAACTGTCTTTTGTTCTTTGTGTTAGATATAGTAATTGTCTCTTAAAAAATAGCGTTTCAACTAGTACACGACTAAGGTTTCTATAAAATTGTTTATGATAGTGTGCCACCTCTTGATAAGAAGCACATGGAAAAGCTCTAGCTATATTCTGAAGTGAAACATTGAATCTATAATGGAATACTTTACTTAAAAGAAATCCAATAGAATTATAAATATATTGCATAACTGTTTTTTAGAAGAGCAAATATAATTGCTCTCTTTTATGCCATTAAAAGTCTTTGACCATCGGTGATACTGATGTGATTAATGGTTATTATTCCATCGTACTTCTTTAAGTATAAAAGTAGTAAAGGTTAATTCTGATTGCTATATAAAGAAATTCAAATCCAAAGATCATCATATAAGTATACTATTTTATTGTTGTTGCCTAATGTAATTCACTTCGTGAAGTATCTATTGAAACACTTGGTTTATCAGGAAAAATCAAAGGATTCCAATTAAATCATATTTATCTTCCTGATTACATGGCAAAAATACGATCGAAAAGAACAAGTTTTTAGAATCGCTTCCACTTCCTTCCAAAAACTTCCATTTTATTCCAAAAGCTTCTCTTTATTTCCAAAAAGTTCCACTTTTTTCCTATATTTAATTTTCAATTAGTTGATTTTCAGTAATAAAAGATATTGACGCTATGCGTTTCTTCGGAACCTCTTCGGAATAATTCAGTGTTTCTTCGGAAGGAAGGCCAGTTTTCCGAAGAACTCCAAAAGACTCTCTAATCAACGCCCGAAGAAAACCCTGTTTAATGTTTAGTTTTAGTAGTGCTAATCAGTTTCTTTTGTACAAATATTAAAAGATAAAACAAGTCTCTCTGTTTTGACAGCCTTTTAGGTTTAGTATGAAATAAAAAAGTATTATCGGACACTAATGATATTTTTATACTAACTCTAAATACAATACTACATTTTTTTTAACCAAAATATAATGTTAATTTCGGTATCCTTTATTAAAAGTCCTTACTACACATTATTAGAATATTAATTAAAATCAGATTAAAATTGAAAAAAATTAGTGTAATCATCATGATGATAGCATTATCTATTTCTTCTTGTAGTAGTGATAATGGAAGTGTAGAAGCAGGTCCTGGAGAAACAGATCCTATAGAAGAAATCCCTAGTTCTAAAAACTCTTATGGTTCTTTCTCTGTAAATATGAGAATAGATAATAAGAACGTAACTTATAAATATTGGAATTACCTACCTCGTCATAGAGAAGGCAAGAGTTATAACGATACTTTTATAACAATGACTGATACTGACTTTTTTCCATCAAAAGATGATGCTAAGTATGGCGATTTTCCAGGAGGTCTTTTGACGATTAATATTAATAAACCTGAGCCAGGACTATATACAGTAGTAAGGCCTAGAACTTTTGTTTTAGCCAATGGTAAATTTCCTATTGGTCATGATAGATTAGCTACCGTAGCAATGAGAATAGGAGCTAATAAGAAAAACTACCAAGATGCTAAATATGAGTACATCGGTGATGATTATCTTGTAGACGCTGTAGAAGTAACCCAAGATGAAAAAGGAGTGTTACACTATACGATTAAAAAAGCTATTCCTGTTTCATTTATAGGAGGTGAGCACGGTGAAGGAAATATCGCTGCTCCAAAAGTAGTGACTATCACAGTTGATAATGGGCATTATAAAAAATAAATAGTTTAGTTATACAAAAGGATATTAGATAATATCCTTTTGTATTTTATATAAATATTTCTTAGCAAATCAGATAATTTGATATATTCGTTTCTAAACACCTTTAACTAGAAATATGAAACGAAAACTAATCGCGTTCTCTCTTTTTTTACTTACCCAAAGTATCTTCAGTCAGAATGAACAGCGTATGTTAGAGCAAGCGAATGTTTGTTTTGATGAATTTAAGCATGCAGCAGAACAGCACAAATCTCTATGGGATATTGATTTATATGGGCCTTTATTTAAGTATAGAAAACCACCGCCTTTGGCGGTGGTGATGTTTTATAGGCTATGCCTTTTATAGGTTTGTACTATAAAACATTTAAACAGTGAGTAAATATAGAAAATTAACGCATGTATATTACAAATGTGATTATCACATAGTTTTTACACCCAAGTATCGCTTCCAAATTTTGGAAGGAATGGTAAAAAGTTTGATAGAATATGATATTCAATTGATTAGTAGTTGGAAAGGTGTTCAAATACAAGAAATGAATATTCAGAAAGATCATATTCATTTAGTATGTTCGATTCCCCCCAAAGTATCTATCAGTGAATTTATGGGAATTCTTAAAGGTAAACTAGCTATAAAACTCTTCAAAACATATCCAACATTAAAACAGAAGCCATATTGGGGTAATCATTTTTGGTCTCGTGGATATTTTGTTAGTACAGTAGGATTGGACGAAGATATGATAAAACGATATGTCAAGTATCAAGAACATAACGATAATCAATCGTAATGCCCCTTTGGGGCTAATCTGAAAAACAAAGCCACCATTTTTAATGGTGGTTTTTTACTATTAGTTGATCCAGAGACTAGAAATATCTATGCAAATGAAGGAGATAGATTTAAAAAAGAGGGAAATATTTATACAGGTATCTTACCTAAAAATATTAATATAGCTAATACAGCTATTGAATGGGAAGGCAAGCGATGGGCGATGATTATGTTACCCCTATCTGATAATGTACAAAATAGAATTAACCTATTGGGGCATGAGTCTTTTCATCGTGTTCAACCAACATTAGGTTTTAAATTAAATAACACAGATAACAACCATTTAGATCAAAAGGAGGGGAGAGTATATCTTCGTTTAGAATTAGAGGCTTTAAAACAAGCTATTCAGGCTAATTCAATAAAAGAAAGAAACCAACATCTTACAGCTGCTCTTTCGTTTAGAAAATATAGGCAGAGTCTTTACAATGAGTCGTATACAACAGAAAACAATCTAGAATTAAACGAAGGAATTGCAGAGTTTACAGGATTAATAGTTAGTAATCGTACAAAAAAAGAAACAGTAGACTATGTCTCAAAAGGGATAGATGATTTCTTTAAAAATTCTACCTATATAAGATCATTCGCCTATCACACTATTCCTGTCTATGGCTATCTGCTTTCACAACAGGATAAAGAGTGGAATAAGAAGATTAATACAACTACTAATCTTACTGATTACTTTATCAAGGTTTGGAATATCCAAATTCCCAACAATCTAGAAGGCACTGTTAATCAATTAAAAAGTAAATATAATGGAGCTTTCATTATAGAACAAGAAGTAGAAAGAGAGAATAAGGTTAAAAAGATAATAGCGGCGTATAAAGCTCAATTCGTAGAAAATCCTCATTTTGAAATCAAATTTGAAAAGATGAATATTTCTTTTAATCCTTCTAATCTTGTAGCGTTAGAAGATAAGGGAACAGTGTATCCAACTATGAGAATAAGTGATAAATGGGGTATTCTTACTGTAGAAAAAGGAGCTCTGATGAGTCCTAATTGGGATCGACTATCTATAACTAACCCTACTAAGGTAGAAGAGAATAAAGTATTCGGAGATGGATGGATATTGGAATTAACTGAACACTATAAGATAGAACAGAATAAAGATGATTTAAATTATAGATTAGTAAAAAAATAATACATAAAAAGCTCCTTTATTGGAGCTTTTATTACTTTATCTTCTCTATAAATTGATTGATCATCTCTTCATCTGTAGCCCATGAAGTGATTAGTCTAATAGCAGCATATTCTTGATCTATTGCTTTCCATATATAGAAATCATAATCTTTGTTCAACTCTTCTATCAGTGCTAAAGGAAGAATAGGGAATAACTGATTCGTAGTAGAATCTCCTAAGAAATGATATCCTTTTGCTTTAAATGCTTCTGTTAGTTTGGTAGCCATTCTATTAGCGTGGCTGGCTAAGTCAAAATATAGATTATCTGTAAATAAAGTTTCAAATTGTAACCCTAATAATCTTCCCTTCGCCAGTAAGGCCCCTTTTTGTTTTAGATTATAATCAAAATAAGTAGCTAATTCAGTATTATTAAACACAATAGCCTCACCTAATAATCCGCCATTTTTAGTTGCTCCTATATAGAATACATCAGTTAGACCAGCGATATCTTTTAAGGTAAGGTCGTTATTATCAGCTGTCAATGCGTGTCCTAATCTAGCTCCATCTATAAAAAGGTATAACCCTAATTGTTTACAAATAGAAGAGATGGCAGTTAGTTCTTCCTTAGTATAGATAGTTCCCAGCTCTGTAGAATTAGAAATATACACCATCTTAGGTTCTACCACATGAGGTCTTAATCCATATTCACCTACTGTACGTTCTATATCTTGAGCCGTTAGCTTACCATTAGTAGTCACTACTGGGATTACTTTATGTCCTGTAGCTTCTATAGCTCCTGTCTCATTCGCAAAGATATGCCCTGTCTGAGGTGCAATGACTGCTTGATGTGTACGTAGGATAGAAGAAATAACTAATAAGTTCGCTTGAGTTCCTCCAGATACGAAGTAGATCTGTGCTTGAGGATTCTCTGTTTTAGCTTGGATTAATTCTTTTGCTCTTAAAGTATAGTCATCATCACCATATCCTGCTTGTTGGATTAGATTAGTCTCTATTATTCTATTTAGTATATTAGGATGCATGCCTTCTGCATAATCATTTTTAAAACTGTACATAATCACTTAGTATTAATTGATACACAAAAATACAGTAGAAATAAATAAAATAATAGAATGTTCTAAACCTAATAGAATACACTTAACCTCTGTGTTGATTTTTAAACACAGCAGGAGTCACACCATATTTTAATTTAAAGATGCGTATAAAATGACTCTCATCGGAGAAGCCACATTGATAAGCTACTTCAGCTTGACTAATAGGGTGGTATAACAATAAATCAATTGCTTTCTTTAATTTTTGCTCTCTTACGTATTCTCCAAAACTCATTTTAAAATAAACAGGAAACTTCCTCGATAAATAAACAGGATGCAATTGTAATTCGGTAGCAAGGTAATTTAAGCTTAATACTTCCCAACGCTCTTCATTGACTAGTTCTATCAATTTATTTACCCATAGCGGTTTATGAATATCTAGGTCCTGAGCTTGAAGACGTGTAATCTGACCAAAAGTCTGTAATAATAAGCCATCTATAGCAAGATTAGTAGCCTGATCAGCTAATTGAGATTCGACATGTATTTTATGAAATAGCGTTTGTAGGCTAGGATCTTTTAAGAGTAAGTCTCCTTCTATAAGGCTAGGAGACAAATCGTATTTTAAAAACCAAGCTGAAGGTAATTCTACATGTAAGAAATCAAACTCTTTCTGGATATCTTTATTGTAATGAGGTTCTTGGCTATGATGGTATAAGAGTGTATTAGGCAGTAGTTCTAAAGTACCTTTTTTAGTTACCTCATTTAAATAGCCATTTATATTGTATAAGAAATAAGCATGTTTGTGATAATGCCATGGAATATGATCAGTAGGAGAGGCATTTGCCTTGCTTAGAATAACATCTTTCACAACGAGTTGTTGTTTCTTTTCTCCAAAGTGTTCTCCTTCTTTTAAATAGTCCATATTTATCTACTTAAGATCTTAAACAAAGATAATAATACTTCTTAAACCTAGTTTATATCATAGGCATATAAACGAAAAGTAATTAAGTATCACTAATCATGACATTCCATCATCAAAAGATTCCCATTTAGATAATCGATTGTCACTAGTCCATCTTCAGCTACTGTATTGCTACTTCCTGTGCGCTCACCTAGTACGAGAGATTCGTTTTGAAGAGGGTAGAGGAGATTCGTTGTTGTAATATTACTTACTTCACCTACTGGGATAAGAGAAATAATTGTATCCTTTTCGTACCACTTTTTGAAGTGATTAGGTAGAGGGTATATACGTGAGTAGTCATCATACATCGTTATCTTCAGTCTATCTTTATATTTACAGATATTCGTAATATTTGTGATAGTGTGATCTGCTCGTTTACCAGTAGCCCAGATTACATTGGCAGCAGGTATACCACGATTTATAAGGTAGTCAAATGCTTTTTCTAAGTCAGTTGAGTTCTGATCAGCGATATGTACGATCTCTATAGGATACTGCTTTTCTCTATACGCATCTGCATCAAAGTCTCTATCAAAATCACCAAGTAACACATCCACTTTTACACCTAAATCAATTACTCTCTCGATAGCTGAGTCTAGTACAACAACTAGGGGAGACCATTCAAGTAATTGTCCCATAAGTTCTTGGCTACAGGCAGCACCATTAGCAATGATTAAAGCAGGCTCTTGGTCATCTCTGACGATATGATGTGAAGACATATTAGTGAGTTTTAATAAGGCAAATTAAGGTATAATGTAGGATATAGACTCAATTTATTTTAAAAAAATTTCATTTGAAATAGAATAACTTTATATTTGACCCAATTACTAAAAGAACAAACAATGACAAATTTATCACAAGAACAATGGTGGGAAAAAGCGCAAGCTGATTCTAATGCTATTATACTAGACGTACGTACAGAAGAAGAAGTAGAAGAGAAGGCTATCCCAGGTTCTATCAATATAGATATCTATAAAGGACAAGGTTTTTTAGATGAAATAGCTAATCTAGACAAAACTAAAGCTTACTATATCTATTGTAAATCAGGTGGAAGAAGTAGCCAAGCATGTCATGTAATGGAGTCTTTAGGTTTCGAAGAGACACATAACCTTTTAGGAGGGATTACAGAATGGGAAGGTCCTATTAAATAAAGTATATTAAAGCCAATTCATTAGAGTTGGCTTTTTTGTATCTATATGGTTATTTTACCTTATCTCTAATCTATTTATAGATGAATATACTTGCACTATGCTAGGGGTATTCTTGCACATTCCTTGGAGAAAGAGGTGCTCTGGGCAAGGAAACTGCAAGAAAACCGCAAGCAATCCCCTAGAATCAGCAAGCGAGACGCTATATCTATGATGTACAGTATGCCTATAAAAAGATACTGTAACCTAAATTTTAAGGATATCATAAGTATTATGCGATATCATTATTAGAATAGTTTTGTATATTTGTATGCCCATAGTGTACATAATGTACAGACTATGATATATTCAAATCTTATTATGAAAAAAATCTTTTTTATCGTTAATCCAATTTCTGGAAAAGGAAAGCACAATATTACTGCAGATTATATTAAAACATTCTTCGATGAAAAAGCATTTGATATACACGTACTATATTCTACTTATAAGAGACATGCTATCGAATTAACACAGCAGGCACTATCAGCAGGTGCAGATGTTATCGTAGCTTGTGGAGGGGATGGGACCATTCATGAAGTAGCTACACAGGTAGTAGGTAAGGATGTTGTATTTGGTGTAGTACCTGTAGGTTCAGGTAATGGATTAGCTTCTAATCTATCTATTCCTAAAGATATAGAGCAGGCGATAATACGTGTACGCGATGGAAAAGTAATGAATATGGATGTCGGTAGTATTAATGGAGAATATTTCTTTAGTAATATGGGATTCGGTATAGATGCTACTATTATAGATAACTATGAAAAATCAGGTAAGCGCAAATTAGGTGCTTATATCAAAGCAGCATTAAACTCTGCTCAACAGTATAAAGCGAAGAGAATGCTCGTTACGTATAAAGGGCAAACCAAAGAAGTAAATCCGCTACTATTATTTATCTCTAACTCTAATGAGATGGGATATAATATGTCTCTAACTCCGAAAGCAAGTCTGACAGATGGACTATTAGATTATCTAATGGTGCCAAAAATCAATTTATTAAAGCAATTAACTTTTGGGCTCTATGTAATCTTAAAGAAAACAGAGAAATTCAGAAAGACAGATTATGTTCAGTCTGATCATATTACAGTAGAGATCATAGGGCAAGAAAGAAATGGTTTTCAGATGGATGGAGAATATTATGAGTACGATACTAATCAGTTTGAGATCCGAGTTATTAAAGGAGGACTAAGAGTATTGTGCTAGTAGTGATTATTATTGATAAAATTAAGAAACTTTAAAGTTCTCTTTTTAGACTAAATTATATAAAAAGTGTAACTTTGTAAGATATATAAAAACAACAAATAAGATAATATATTATGAATTCATTTGACGTAGTTGTAATTGGTTCAGGACCTGGAGGATATGTAGCAGCAATTCGTTGTGCTCAATTAGGATTTAAAACTGCTATAGTAGAGAAATACTCTAACTTAGGAGGAACTTGTCTTAATGTAGGGTGTATTCCTTCTAAGGCATTGTTAGCATCATCTCATCACATGGAAGAGATTGCTCATTTTGCTGATCACGGAATAGAAATCACTGGAGAAGTAAAGTTCGATTTATCAAAAATGATCGAAAGAAAACAAGCAGTAGTTGATCAAACATCTTCAGGTGTTAAATATCTAATGGACAAGAACAAGATTACTGTTTTTGAAGGAGTTGGATCATTTGAGAACGCAACTACTATCAATGTAACTAAAGCAGACGGAAGTGTAGAAACATTCGAAGCTAAACATAGTATTATTGCTACAGGATCTAAACCATCTACTTTACCATTTATTACTTTAGATAAAGAAAGAGTAATTACTTCAACAGAAGCTTTAAAACTTCCTGAAGTACCTAAACACTTAATCGTAATCGGTGGTGGTGTTATCGGTCTTGAATTAGGTCAAGTATACATGAGATTAGGATCTAAAGTATCTGTAGTAGAGTATGCTGATAGAGTATTACCTACAATGGATAGTGCTGTATCTAAAGAATTAACTAAAGTGCTTAAAAAAGCAGGTATGAAGTTCTATACTTCTCACAAAGTACAAGGAGTAGTGCGTGAAGGAGATGTAGTAACAGTAACTGCAGAAGATAAAAAAGGAGAATTAGTGACTCTAGAAGGAGATTACACTTTAGTAGCTGTAGGTCGTCGTCCATATACTGATGGATTAAACGCTGACAAAGCTGGAGTTAAATTAACAGAAAGAGGACAAGTAGAGGTAAATGATCATTTACAAACTTCTGCTTCTAATATCTACGCTATCGGTGACGTAGTACGTGGTGCTATGTTAGCTCATAAAGCTGAAGAAGAAGGAGTAATGGTAGCTGAGTTCTTAGCAGGACAAAGACCTCATATTGACTATAACTTAATCCCTGGTGTAGTTTACACTTGGCCAGAAGTTGCAGCTGTTGGAAAAACAGAAGAGCAATTAAAAGCTGAAGGAATTGAGTACAAAGCTGGTAGCTTCCCATTCAAAGCTTTAGGACGTGCAAGAGCAAGTGCTGAAACAGATGGATTAGTTAAAATATTAGCTGATAAAAATACTGACGAAGTATTAGGAATACACATGGTAGGAGCTCGTGCTGCAGACTTAATCGCTGAAGCAGTAGTAGCTATGGAGTACAGAGCATCTGCAGAGGATATCTCTAGAATGTCTCACGCTCACCCTACTTTCGCAGAAGCTATTAAAGAAGCTGCGTTAGCTGCAACTGATAACAGAGCATTACACGTATAATCTGATTATACTGAAATACATAGAAAAGCCTAGATATATTCTAGGCTTTTTTTATTTTTAATAACGAGCTTAAGACCATAGAATAATATTTGTTTCTATTGTTAATTTAATTATGTTTGCATTAACTGTACGTTAACAATTGAACATGAAAAAATACTTAATTCTTTGTTTTGCTGCATTAGCTTTATCTTGTAGTAAGAGTGATGATAATACTCCTAAAGGAGATCCTATATTTGATGCCCCTTATAGTGGCTTAAAAAGTCTAGACGAATTGCCTGTAGGTACTTTAAAATATGCAGGTAATAAGATAGGAAGTCAACCAGTAGGATTAATAGGAAAAGATAATAAAACCTGTAAACAATCTGATTATCTGCTTCTAGACATGAAAAGAGAAGTATTGACGTATCACTTATTCGAAAAGAAAGTAGGAAATATTTGCGCTTTATTTTGGGATTTTCCAGAAGAGATTATTCTTAGTGAGTTAAAAGAAACAGGAAAATTACCCGTTCAGATTTATACCAAAATAAAAAGGGCTCCTACTAAAGAAGAATTAGAAATAAATCCAGATAAAACTTATTATATTGAAACAAAATTAAAATATAATGGTGAATTAGAAGTTGGTTTTCAAGCAGGATATTTAAGAATAGAAGATAAGCTATCTAATGTTTCTGAAGGGAGTCTAAATAAAGGAAAAAGCTATTTGTATTTCCATATTAAATAATAGTATAAGGGGTATTACGTTCGTTTAATACCCCTTTATTATTATCTGTAATACTAACATTATATTAGCTTTTAGATTTATTTTTTATTAGTAGATTTGTTATTATAAATACTTGAAATAAATGATCAAATTCAATAAAGAAACTAAAAAGCTTGAAATAACAGATAATCAAAAAGGACGTTTAACATCTTCTAGGATTATGTCTTCTGCTATCCTAATCTTAGGAGCGGCTAGGCTGTATACTGCTAACTGGCAACAACCTAAAGAGATGGACTATGTATTCTGTATTATTGTAGCTACCTTCTTATATATTACAGTAAAGAACTTCTTAATGCAGACAGCTGTTGACTCTATCGACAAGTATGATATTAAGTATGTGAAGATGCCAAAAGCATTAGGTACTAAAGCGGTGATAAAACTGAATAATAGAAAGACTAGAGACGTGTTTGGACTTAAAACTCCTGATGCTAAGAATGCATTCAGAAAGGTCTTAAACGATGCTAAAATAAAAATGATTAATTAATGGCTGTTGTTAAAAAGCATTACTGTGATTTTTGTAATGAGCTACCTGTAGATTCTGACAATCCGAATAAGTACTATCACGATTATGAATATGGCTTCGAATTAACGGATGACAATGCGCTGTTTGAACGATTTGTTTTAGAAATAAACCAAGCAGGGCTGAGCTGGAATACTATTCTTCAAAAAAGGAAAAACTTCCAAAAAGCTTATCTAGGGTTTGATATAGATAAGGTAGCTAACTTTACGCAGGCTGATGTTGATCGATTATTACAAGACAGCGGGATTATTCGCAATAAACTAAAGGTTAATGCTGCCATCTATAATGCTAATCAAATCATCCTGTTACAAAAAGAATTCGGAAGCTTTAAAAATTGGCTAGACCTACATAAAGAGCATACACTAGAAGAATGGCTAAAGTTGTTTAAAAAACACTTTAAGTTTGTAGGAGGAGAGATCGTAAATGAGTTTTTAATGAGTACAGCTTATTTACCTGGATCACATCGAGTAGACTGTCCTATCCATAAAAATACAAGATTTTACTTAGACAAGTAAAATAGAGATACAATCACTGGAATGCAGTAGTTTAAAATTTAACTCTCAAAGTAAGTTACTTTGGGGGTTTTTTGGTTAATATTGCATGATCATTTCATTATAAAATAGCCAAATGGAGAATCAATTGGGGTTAAGAACAGTTACTGTTACTAGGTATATTATGCCACTGCGAGAAGGAGGTTCACTTCCTGCACTTGCAGATGCTGATGACGACTTTAAATATGTATTAAAATTTAGAGGAGCTGGTCATGGTATCAAAGCATTAATTGCTGAATTATTAGGTGGTTTAATCGCTAAGAAATTAGGATTGAATGTACCTGAATTAGTCTTTGCTGAGCTAGATGAGGCTTTTGGTAGAACAGAAGCAGATGAAGAAATACAAGATCTACTACAGTTTAGTAAAGGTTTAAATCTAGGTCTTCACTTCTTATCTGGAGCTTTGACTTACGATCCTTCTGCTTTAGAGATAGAAAGTAAATTAGCTTCTCAAATTGTGTGGCTAGATGCTTTTATCACCAATGTAGACCGTACATTTAGAAATACGAATATGCTAATCTGGCATAAAGAGTTGTGGCTAATAGATCATGGCGCTTCTTTTTACTTCCATCATTCCTTTACGAATTGGGAAAAAAGTGCGTTGACTCCTTTCTCATTTATAAAGGATCACGTATTATTACCTGTGGCAAAAGAGCTAGATATAGTGGATAAAGAGTTTAAAGTATTACTTCAAGAAGAAGACCTTAAATGTATTACAGATCAGATACCTACTGATTGGTTAGAATGGGAAGAAAGCGATTTGACCCCTGAAGAGATAAGAAGTGTTTATTTCTCTTTTTTAAAGAACAGATTAGCGAATTCTGATCTATTTGTTAACGAAGCAAAAAAACATCAAGATGCAGGTATATGAGTATGCAATAATAAGGTACACTCCTAAAGTAGAACGAGAAGAGTTTATCAATATTGGGGTATTAGTATTCTGTAAGGCTAAGCGAATGTTGATCTCTTCATTTCATTTAGACAAGAAGAAGATTGAATGCTTCGAAAGCGAGTTAGACTTTGACACTTTAAAAGACCACGTAGATGCTTTTGAGCGCATCGCAAAGGGACAGTGTAAAATATCACCTATAGGAACTTTAGATGCGGCAGAACGCTTTAGATGGCTAACCGCTGTAAAGAGCTCTTGTATACAATCTTCTCGTCCACATCCTGGTATGTCTGAAGATATGGAGGAAGTGTTAACTAGACTTTTTAAAGAATTAGTATTATAAGATGCCACTGTACTACCTTAAAGATAAAATAATAAAGCAAACTACGTTCATCCTTAAAAGATTGCCTTTTTGGGTTAGTTTCATAGCGTTGTTTTTAATGATATACGATTTAGGTTTTAATACACTTAACGATTATCATTACCACTTAAATGTTTTTTACAATATTTGTTTGAGTATTGGAATGCTTGCTATCGTTAGACGTTATTTTAATAAAGATAACCACGAGACTTTAGGAGTGAAGATATTTGACTGTTTTAGTATTGTATTGTTTCTAATCTTGATTATAGCCAGATGGCAGCCTGAGCATACTATAAGGTTCTTTGACAGCAATGCTGTTATTTCGTTTGGTCTATTCCTAATGTTAGTAAGGGAGTTTTCTGTCTTACAGTTAAACTTAAAACAGACTAGAATGAACCCTGCTCAGCTATTTGTTGTCAGTTTTCTATTAATCATTTTTATAGGAGCATTCATGCTTTCTTTCCCTAAAGCTACGAATACACCAGGTAGTATGCGTTATATAGATGCTCTATTTACGGCTACGAGCGCTGTGTGTGTAACGGGGTTATCTACAGTAGATATCGGTGCGCAGTTCACTATATTTGGAAAGACTGTGATGATCTTTTTAATGGAATGTGGGGGACTTGGAATCATGACCTTAGCGAGTTACTTTAGTTTTTTCTTTAGAGGAAAAGCCTCTTATGGAAATCAATTAGTACTTAAGGATATGTCTTATATCGATAAACTAGGAGACGTATTCGCTACGTTGAAACGAATTATTATTATATCTGGTATTATACAGTTTATAGGGATGATTGCGATATTTATCAGTATACGCCATCAGCATTTTGAATCTTTGTTTGACAGAGTGTTTTTCTCTATTTTTCATGCTGTATCAGCCTTCTGTAATGCGGGATTCTCTACTTTACCAGAGAACTTGTACACTTTTGAATACCGCTTTAATTACCCGTTGCATTTAATTATAGCAGGGTTATTCATTATGGGAGGATTAGGATTCCCGATTGTATTTAATGTATACAAGTATGTAAAACACCTGATTATCAATAAGATTCTCCCTTTTAGCATGAAGGAAGCGAAGATTCATATTCCTCGTGTTATTAATTTAAGTACTCGTATTATCTTAATCACTACAGCTGTATTAATCGTAGGAGGTACTGCAGTAGTCTATATCTCAGAATATAATAATACGCTAGCAGAGCACAGTGGCTTCGGAAAGTTAGTCACAGCATTCTTTACAGCTACTTCACCACGTACTGCGGGTTTTGCGACAGTAGATAATAATCTATTTACTACTTCTACATTCTTAGTCGTGATTCTCTTAATGTGGATCGGGGCATCGCCAGTATCAACAGGAGGGGGGATTAAGACAAGTACTTTTGCTATCGCTGTCTTAAATATCTGGGCCTTAATGAAAGGTAGATCTAGAATAGAAGTATACAGAAGAGAAGTGGATCAGCTGTCTGTACAACGTGCTTTTGCGATTATATTCTTATCTTTATTTGTGATAGGAATAGCTATTTTTGCGCTCTCGTTTTTTGAGCCCAAGACAGATTTATTAAGATTAGCATATGAGGCATTCTCTGCTTATAGTACATCAGGATTAAGTACAGGGATTACAGCTCAGCTGACAGATCCTAGTAAAGTAACTTTGATTATGCTTATGTTTATTGGACGAGTAAGTATGCTTACCATCCTAATAGCGATAAGTAAAAAAGAAAAATTAACGAATTATAGATATCCAACAGAAGAGATTCTGATTAACTAATATAGGACATGAAATATATTATTATTGGTTTAGGAAATTTTGGTGCATCATTAGCACAAAAACTTACAGAACAAGGAAATGAAGTAATAGGTGTAGACAAAAGTATGGTTAGGGTAGATGCTTATAAGGATATGATATCTCATACTATCTGTCTAGACTCTACTGATCAATATATGATGTCTGGACTACCTCTAGCGAATACAGATATCGTTATCGTAGCTATCGGGGAAGACCAAGGAGCTAATATTATGACTACTGCTGTTCTAAAAAACCTAAATGTAAAAAGACTGATCAGTAGAGCTATTAGTCCTGTGCATGAGAATGTCTTACAAGCCATAGGAGTAGATGAAATCGTACACCCTGAAGAAGAAACAGCAGAGAGATGGGCGAAGAAATTATGTATAAAAGGGGTAGTAGATTCTTATGAGATTAACGGACGATACAGTATCGTAGAAATCACGGTGTCTGATCGTTTTGCTGGAAGAACATTAGGAGAGATAGGTTTTAGAACTAATTATAACTTAGTCGTTCTTACAACACTTAAAGTCAAAGAAGAAAAGAGCTTTATCGGGATGCATAAGAAAATACATGAAGTACAAGGTATTGCTTCTTATGAAACAGTATTGAATAAAGAAGATATCATGGTTATTTATGGTGATAACAGAGATATTAAAAAAATATTAGCAGAATAATCTAAAACTATAAAGAAATGGGAGAGCAAGTTTTAAACGATCTGTTTTGGTTAAAAGATAGAGCAGAGGAGATGCCAGTACTATTTGTGGGGCATGGCTCTCCTATGAATGCTATAGAGGACAATGAGTTCTCTCAATATTGGAAGAACTTAGGGAGACAATTGCCTAAGCCAGAAGCGATCTTAGTAGTCTCTGCCCATTGGTTAACAAAGGGAACACTAGTTACTGCTAATTCTACTTTAGAAACAATTCACGATTTTAGAGGTTTTCCAAAAGTGTTATTTGATGTTGAATACAATGTAAAAGGAAATCCTATTCTGGCAAATGAGATAACTCTTCTAAGCGAACATCAAGATATACACGAAGATTTAACTTGGGGATTAGATCATGGGGCATGGTCTATACTGTGTCATTTATTTCCTGAGGCAAATATTCCTGTATTGCAATTAAGCATAGATTATTACAAAGGTCCTGAATATCATCTAGAAATAGGAAAACAATTAAAAGCCCTTAGAAAAAAAGGAGTATTAATAATAGGTAGTGGAAATATCGTACACAATCTATCTGCTCTAGACTGGCATAATATGAATAAAGACAATTATGCATTTGATTGGGCAATAGAGAGTAATGAATTAGTAAAACAGGCAATCCTCGATAGATCTTTTACAGACCTATTAGATTATAAAAATAAAGGTGTAAGTATGCAATATGCAGTACCTACACCTGATCATTATTATCCGTTATTATATATTCTAGGTCTGACAAATAGTAGTGATAACATCCACATCTTTAATGATAAATATGTAGGTGGATCCTTAAGTATGACTTCTTACTTGTTTGGGTAAGTTTAGTATAAGTACATTTCCATTTCTACTTGTTCTAGATAAGGTTCTCCACCTATAGATTTAAAGAAAGAATGAATACCAAAGTTTTGTCCATCTATATTTGTGATATAGAAGTTTCTATCATTACCTATTAATTCTTTAATAAGATAAGAAGCTATTCCTTTACGTCTATATCCTTCTTTTACCCATACCTGAAGCACCTTGTTTATGCGTTGGTCATATATTAAATATCCTACAGTAGTAGTGCCATTAATAGTTGCTTTGCGCATAATTAGGGTAGTCTCGAAGTTGTGTACGCAGAACTCATTATTCTCCCATGTAGGGATAATATCTTTCTCTGCAAAGTAAATAAGATACTCATAATATGGTAAATTATTGATTTGCAAACCTTCTATTTCTTCAAACTTAGAGCTCTTAACATTAGTTATTCCCTTAATAGAATTAACTACTCTCCATTTTTTAAAACCAATCTTGCGATATGACTTACAAGCAGTCTCATTAGAACTGATTACTTCTAAGTTAATTTTACGCATATTAAAACTCTTAAATAAAGGGATAGCATAATCATACATCTTAGTAGTAAGATTATTACCTCTAAAAGAAGGCAATACTCCTGTACCAGCATTATATAGATAGTCATTATTCTTACCGTGAAGAATAAATCCTACTAATTCTTTATTACAAAAAGCCCCTACAGAAATTGTTAAATCGATTCCCTCAGCTTTAATTTTGTCTTTTAATTGTTCCAATGTTAATCGCATAGGAACAGTATAATCTGAAAAAGACTTGTTAAAAACAGATAAAAGCTCCTCTAAGTTTATATTCTTTAAAAAACGATATTGAAAACTATAAGTCATACACTTCCTTAATCAATTTATTTATAATATTTGACGATGAGTCTCTTCTGGCATAATGGGAATTAGTTCCGCACCAAAGAGAATTAAAATTATGAATTTTTTTTTGTTTTGCAAAACTTCTTAATTTTTGTGTTAAAATATTTTGAATAGGATACAAAGGTATGTTTTTATTATCATAATCTATCATTTTCACAAATTTATTAAGAATACCTCTAGCAAATTTACCAGAAAAAGACTTGGTCAAAACAGTTTCAACTGCCTCTCCTTTGTGTAAAAGATCTTTTTGATAGTCCATAGCAGTGCTTTCGTCCGCTGTAATAAATAGAGAACCATAACATACCATAGCAGCTCCCTTATCTAAATAATTTCGACCAATTAGTCCATCGTATAAACCACCTGCTACAAATAAGGGTTTCTGTACGATAGGTAATACGCTATTAAACAATTCTTCTAATGGGAGGTTATCTTCTAAAGAATCTTTCAGAAAAGTACCTCTATGACCTCCTGCTTCGATACCTTGAAGAATAATAGCATCGATACCCTTGTTATCTAAATAAATAGCTTCTTCTACTGTAGTGGCTGTACCTATTAAATATATATCTAGGTCGTGTAGTTCTTTTATCTCTTGATCTGTAAAACAGCCAAAAGTAAAAGCAAGATAGGGAAGGCCTAGTTCTTTTACTACTTCTAGATTACCTTGATACGTCTCTTGATCAAAGTCGGTAATTGTAGTATGAGAATATCCTATTTCCTTGCCTATCTCACTTAATGTATGTTGCATATCATCAATCTCTCTTTGATCAATATCAACTATAGGATTAAGAAACATATTAACGATAAAAGGCTTGTCTGTTAAAGACTGCGTTTTTTTGATTAACTCTCTGCTTAAGCCAGGAGGGAAGCCACCTAATGGAAGTGTACCTATACAACCTGAGTTACTTACTGCTGCTACCATCTCTGGTGTAGCTACTCCTAACATAGGAGCTTGGCAAATAGCATAATCTGTACCGAAAATAATGTTCGCTTTTTTCATAATCTATATTTTTAGAGTTCCATATCTCCTACGGGATAATCTCCAAAATGATGAGATAAATGAATAGTCTTATAGGTCAATGTAGAATATTTATTAGAGAACAAGATGATACATACATTATCTTTAGCTAATCTTATATATGAAGAAGTATTTCCTCTCCACCAGCCATTGTGATACGTATACATATCGCCATTGTCCATCTCTAATAATCTTATTCCTAACCCATAATTTCTATTTCCTTTTTTCTCAAAACTATATCCTTTAAACATTTCTTGTTTAAGATCAGCACTTAGGAAATTATCAGAATATAAAGCAGTATCAAACTTCAGAAAATCTCTAGGAGTGGTATAGATGTTTTTATCTCCATAAGTTCCATCCATATAGTCCCATCTCATTAGTTTTTTCCCTCCAGAGAAAGATTGTGTTACTTCATTTTTTCTCGTTAGATCATCAAATACAAAACTGTGGTTCATCTCTAACGGATCAAAGATTAACTCTCTTACAGCCTCTCTAAATGTCTTCTGAGTGATTCTCTCTACAATAGACGCTAATAATACATAGTTAGTATTACTATACGTAAATCGAGTATTAGGAGTGAAGTCTAGTGATACTCTCTTTTTATTAATTACTTTTATTACATCTTCATTTGTAACAGTGGTTTTATTATCCCAGATATTCTTATAATATCCATAATACCCCAAACCACTTCTGTGACTTAACAAGGTTCTTACCGTTATCTCAGGATAAGGAAATCCTTCTATAATCTCAGATACGCTCTGGTTAAGGTCTAATCTACCACTGTCTACTAATCTTAGAATAGTAACGGCTGTGATAACCTTACCAACAGAAGCAACATGCATAGAGGTCTCGCTTCCTATAGAGTCGTTACCACTTCTATCTGATACTCCAGAATAGTTCTCATAAATAACCTGACCATTCTTAGCCACTAGGAAACTACCTGTATATCCGTTTTTATTAATATTATCGTTATAAAAATTCTCTATAATATGAGCCTTCTCTAAAATATAATCTGTAGTAACTTCTGGAAACTCCACTTTATAAGGGTTATCCACACGTACATTATGTTCTTTTATGATAGGAATATTTGTAGCTAATTCTTTATTCTCTTGGCATGCATATAGAGATAATGCCGCCATTATTGTTATTGCAAAATATCTTTTATTAATCATTCGTTCTTCTAAGTAAAAGACCAGTTAGAGTGATTTTATAACTGGTCTTATTTTAATATCTTATAACTACTGTATTCTCAATTGTTCTTTCGTTTTTTTAAGTAATCCATCTTTGTGTAAAAGCACTGAAATAGACTTTAATTTCATGTATGGAATACTCATGTAAATATAACCATCATTTCCTACACGATCACTATTTGGCCCCCATGAATTTTTTACTTTATAGTAAATATTTCCTTTTTGATCCTTTACTTTACCTACGATGTGCATGAGGTGATCATCTTGGGTATTAAAGTTATAAAACTCTTGTAATCTGTAATCAGCAGTAATATCTTTCTCTTTAATAATCTCTGTTAAGCCTTTTTCTATATCAGCATTGTCATTAGGAATAAAAGCGATTCCGTATTTACCAGAGAACGTTTTTTCTGAAACATCACAGTCTAAAGAGAGCGTATAGCCATTATCCAAAGCATAATCAATATTAGCAATATACTCATCTAAAGGAAGATTATACATACTACCATTAGAGAAATTATCTGGAATATTAAGAATAAACGAAGAATAATTCTTTTTATTTTGGAAAGAAGAAATTGTTATATACTCATCAGGATTAAGGGTAGTCATTTTCAAGAAACTTTCAGGAGTATACTTTATACCTTGATAAGTAAACTCTTTAATATTACTTCCCATATACATATCTAATACGTGCTCAGTTAGTTCTTTCCAATTACTAGAAATAGGAGAGTCACTCTTAGCATAAGCATCTATAAGACTCTTTAATACCTTAAAAAGCTCTTTATGATCATAGGTTTCTTGTCCTACTAGCCCAGAATACGCTTCTACAGGAACTAATCCATAATCTCTCATACTGTTAATCACATCGTGAGCTAAACCACCTTCACCGAATTGAGTTTTACCTTGTCTTAGAATGTAGTTTTCTATTTTTTTAGGGTATGTATTTCTAACGTTATACATCTCAGAAAGATCAATGTGTTTGTTCGTTTTTCTAATTATTTCAGATTCTAAGAATGAAGAAGTACTAAAGCTCCAACAAGTTCCTGTTTTTCCTTGACTGATAACAGGTGTACCTTGAATATCTACAATGTTTTGAAAATCATACTTTTGGGCATGTACTCCTAATCCTAAAAATAGGACAGATAGGGATAATAGTGTTTTTTTCATGGATTATAATGTTTTGGAATGGCAATATAATGCAAAAAATAGGTTATTTTTACCCTAAATTAAAAAACATTATGAGTAAGATTCAATGGGAAACAGCTATCGAGTTTGAGGATATTACATACAAAAAGTGTGATGGAGTAGCTCGTATTGCTTTTAATAGACCGGAGGTTCGCAATGCTTTTAGACCAAAAACAACTAGTGAACTATATCGTGCATTCTATGATGCACAAGAAGATACATCTATCGGAGTAGTATTATTATCTGCAGAAGGGCCATCACCTAAAGATGGAGTTTATTCGTTCTGTAGTGGAGGAGATCAAAAGGCTAGAGGGCATCAAGGATATGTAGGAGATGATGGTATGCATCGTCTAAATATCTTAGAAGTACAACGTCTTATCAGATTTATGCCTAAGGTAGTAATCGCTGTAGTTCCAGGATGGGCTGTAGGAGGAGGGCATAGCTTACATGTAGTATGTGATATGACTCTAGCGAGTAAAGAACACGCTATCTTTAAACAAACTGATGCTGATGTAACAAGTTTTGATGGTGGATATGGTTCTGCATATTTAGCTAAAATGGTGGGTCAGAAAAAAGCAAGAGAGATCTTCTTCTTAGGTAGAAACTATTCTGCTCAAGAAGCTTTCGAAATGGGAATGGTAAATGCTGTTATTCCTCATGCAGAATTAGAAGATACTGCTTATGAATGGGCACAAGAGGTATTGGCTAAATCACCTACTTCTATCAAGATGCTTAAGTTCGCGATGAACTTAACAGACGATGGAATGGTAGGTCAACAGGTATTCGCAGGTGAGGCAACTCGTCTAGCTTATATGACTGATGAAGCTATAGAAGGAAGAAATGCATTCTTAGAAAAGAGAAAGCCTAACTTCCCTAAAAAATGGATTCCATAGTAGTTTATATCTAATAAACTCTAGAGATATAGAAGCCATCCAAATATTTGGATGGCTTTTTTATATAAGCTAAGGAGGGAAGTATACTAAAATTTAATTATAGGTTAAGTCTATAGGACATATTTTGGCATTTTTTCCAAAAAAGTCCAAAAACTTCCACTTTTTTCCTAAAAAGGGCATTTTAAAAAATATAACTAATTGATTTTTAGTAATATAATGTATTTCAATATCCTCTTTGTTCGGAAGGTATTCGGTAGAGTTCAGTGTTTGTTCGGAACAGAGGCCTTTTTTCCGAAGAACCCCCAAAGAGTGCCCAATGACTCTCCGAAGAAACTTTATTTAGATAGTTATTAGATCAGTATCTATAAGTACCTAACTTACTTATCAAAAACCTATTTCTTTTTTCTAAAGAACCTCATTCTTATTAAAAAAAAGAAGTGTTTATCAGCTAATTCTACTCTCTTATCTTATTCAAATCCTCTATATTAGCAATCCTATAAACTAGATTCAAGGCTTCATATTTACTTAAATTATTACTTTACATAATATGTAATATATGCTGAAAATAAATAAGTTACAAATAATAATAAATGGTTATAACTTATTGTTATGGGGTAGAATAAAGGAATTTAAAAGAAAATAAATAGGGCAGAATACTGTTCTAAAAAGTTTTTAAATAACTTCTGACTTTATACCCTTAATTCTTGAATAACTTTTTAACTTTACTACAAACCAGGAGACAGTAGAAAATGGCAAAATTAATATTAAGAAGAAAAAAAGCATTTGTAGAGCGATTTAGAAATTATACTATTTTCTTAGATGGAGAGAAAATAGGGTCTATAGCTAATGGAACAGAAATGACTTTTGATATCTCAGAAGGAAAACATATTCTTAGTACCAAAATAGACTGGAATACATCTAATGCTATTATTTTTGAAATAGCAGAAGATCAAACTTTGACTTTCTCTGTAAAAGGAGCTAATCCACTTTATGCTTTATATTATACCTTCGCCAAACCACATAAATATCTCAAGCTAAAACTTATTGGTTAAGCTATCGTATAAATATTAGTAGATAGACTCATAGAAACGTTATCGTATCTCATAAATTCTATTTAATTTTGGCTTCTAATACCTTTCTAAATGCAATAAGCTTTTAGTATTACTTAAATATATAGATGATAAAAATTAAAGCATGGGTAGGTGCTGCAAGATTGCGTACTTTACCTCTTTCTGTTTCTGGAATAATCGTTGGTAGTGCGTGTGCATATCCTTATTTTTCTACAAATACTTCTTTTCTAAGTATCTTTTCCTTTGCAATATTGACAACTTTATTACTTCAGATTCTTTCAAATTTTGCAAATGATTATGGAGATGGAGTAAAAGGGACAGATAATGAAACTCGTATAGGCCCACAGAGAGCTTTACAGAGCGGTTTAATCACTCCTAAGGAAATGAAAAAAGGAGTAATCATTACTTCGTTATTATCGCTTATTTCT
The DNA here is from genome assembly GCF_032073645.1 of Myroides sp. Classification (NCBI taxonomy): domain Bacteria; kingdom Pseudomonadati; phylum Bacteroidota; class Flavobacteriia; order Flavobacteriales; family Flavobacteriaceae; genus Myroides; species Myroides sp. The sequence continues at coordinate 27,593 of NZ_DAMANB010000024.1, read as the reverse complement.
GCTTTGGTTCTAATTTATATTTCTTTTGGTAAGGATAATTTTTTCACTTCTATCTTTTTCTTTATTTTAGGAGTAGCCTGTGTTGCAGCAGCTATTAAATATACAGTAGGATCAGGAGCATACGGATATAAAGGATTAGGAGATTTATTTGTGTTTATCTTCTTTGGTTTAGTGAGTGTGTTGGGATCTTTCTATCTATATGGTCAAGTATTTGATTATTGGGTAATCTTACCTGCTATAGCTGTAGGAAATCTAAGTATAGCTGTATTAAATATTAATAATATGCGAGATTTAGAATCTGACAAATTAGTTGGTAAAAACACATTAGCTGTAAAGTTAGGTAGACAGGGCGCTAAACAGTATCATTATTTTATTGTTCTGTTTGCTTTAATAGCTTTCATCGTTTATGGAATACATGCTAATTTCTCAATAGTAAAATATTTCTTTGTAATCGCTTATATTCCTTTATTAAAACACTTAATTTTTGTAAAGAAAAACAGAGAACCTAGAGAATTAGATTCACAAATGAAAATAGTAGCATTAAGTACTTTTTTACTTTCTGTATTATTTTCAATAGCTTTAATACTTTAAAAATTAGAATTATGGAAATTACGTATTATGGACATGCCTGTTTAGGTATTAAAATAGAAGATATTAATATCATAGTGGATCCTTTTATATCAGGAAACCCACTACCTGCTGCTAAAGGAATAGATGTAGATGCTATAAAAGTAGACTATATTCTTATCACTCATGCTCATGGAGATCACATAGCTGATGTAGAACGTATAGCTAAGAATAATCCAGAGGCAGTTATAGTATCTAATGCAGAAATAGCAGGACATTATGAAGCAAAAGACTTTCAGGCTCACCCTATGAATCACGGAGGATCATGGATGTTTGACTTTGGAAAATTAAAATATACCCCAGCTATCCACTCTAGTTCTTTTCCTGATGGAAGTTATGGAGGACAACCTGGTGGGTTCGTAATAGAAAGTAAAAATAAGAATATCTATATAGCTGGTGATACATCTCTTACTATGGATATGAAGTTAATACCTATGTTTACGAATCTAGACTTGGCTATTTTGCCAATAGGAAGTAACTTCACTATGGATATAGATGAGGCTGTTATCGCTTCAGACTTTGTTAAATGTGATAAAGTCTTAGGATATCACTTTGATACATTTGGTTATATAGAGATAGATCATGAAGAAGCTAAGCGTAAGTTCTTTGAGAAAGGAAAAGACCTAATGCTTTTAAATATTGGAGAAAGCTTGACTTTATAGTTATGATTGCTAGATATAAAAGACATAATTTAATATTCAAGAGACCTTCAGGAACCTCTAGAGGAATTCTTACAGAGAAAGAAACTTGGTATATTATATTAGAAGATAATAATAAGATAGGAATAGGAGAGTGCGGTATACTGCGCTCTCTTAGTTTTGATGATAGACCTGATTATGAAGAAAAGCTACAGTGGACAGTAAAAAACATTCACTTAGGTAAGGAGAAACTTTGGGAAGAACTAAGAAATTGGCCATCTATACAGTTTGGTATAGAACAAGCTTTTCTTTCTTTAGAAAGTGAGAATCCTTTTATCTTGTTTCCTTCTAACTTTACAGAACATAAAGATGCTATAGCCATTAATGGTTTAGTATGGATGGGAGAGGAGGCCTTCATGAAAGAACAGATAGATGAAAAACTAAAAGAAGGCTTTAATTGTGTTAAGTTAAAGATTGGCGCTATTGATTTTGATAAAGAGCTTGGTTTACTTCAGTATATAAGAAAACATTTCTCTGCAGAACAAATAGAGTTAAGAGTAGATGCTAATGGAGGCTTTCATCCTGAAGAGGCTCTATTTAAACTAGAACAGTTAAGTACATTAAATCTTCACAGTATAGAGCAACCTATAAAACAACATCAAGAATATCAAATGGAAGAGTTATGTAAAATAACTCCGCTTCCTATAGCTTTAGATGAAGAATTAATAGGCGTTACTAGTTATACTGATAAGGCAGCTCTTTTAGATAAAATTATGCCTCAATACATTATCTTAAAGCCAAGTCTAGTAGGAGGGTTTAAAGGTAGTCTTGAATGGATAAAATTAGCTAAAGAAAGAAATATTGGTTGGTGGATAACTTCTGCATTAGAAAGTAATATCGGTCTTAATGCTATAGCTCAATGGACTTATACACTTGAGTCTAATATGCCTCAAGGACTAGGAACAGGATCACTTTATATAAATAATATAAACGCTCCATTAGTAGTTAAAAATGGGGCATTGTGGTATGATAATCAAATTCAATGGGATCATTCAATCTTAGATAATTAAGAAATAAAAAAACAGCAACAAATATATTTGTTGCTGTTTTTTTATTTAATTTTTAATGATTATGATTTTCTATATTCATCAGGTGATACTCCTACATATTTTTTGAAAAATCTTGAGAAATAGGAATTGTCCTTAAAACTTAGTTTATATGCTATTTCTCCAGCAGATAGGTTAGTATTAACTAAGAGTCTTTTACTTTCTAATAAAATACGACTTCTTATAATTTCGCCTGCAGACTGCCCTTTAATCTTTTGACATATCGCATTTAGATAGTTAGGAGTAACGTATAATAGCTTAGCATATTCTTTAGGGAACCTGAGTTCATAGAAGTTTTTCTCAACTAAGTGTTCAAATTGTTTGATAAGGTTAGTAGGCTGTAACTGTGTATATGAAAAATTGTATTCTTCGTTTACTTGCTTCTTTATTAGAAGCAATAATTCAAGGATGTATATGCGAATTAGATTAAGATCTATACTTTCTTTTATTTGAAATTCAAAAGTTATTTTGTCAAATATGTTAACTATAGTTGAGTATTGCTTTAAGATGTTAAGTTTAGTATGTTCAGAGTTATACTCAAAAAAAGGTAATAACTGAATAAAATCTTTATTTAATAGAAAGGATGAAAAGAAGTCTGCTGTAAAATTAATAATAAACCCTTGAGTTGTTTCATTAAAATCCCATCTGTGAACTTGCCCTGGAGCCAAAAAGAAAATATCACCTTTAGTTACAGAATAAGTTCGATTATCTATATGATGAATTCCTGTACCATTGGTTATAAGTAGTATTTGATAAAAAGCATGTTGGTGTGCAATTGAAACAACATTATTCCTCATTTGAATAATTCGATGCAAGTCAAAAATCACACAATCTTTTAAAACATTATTTTGGTCTAATAGATCACAACTATTATATCTAGGTATCTTTTTCATATTACTTATAAAAGTTATCAAAACTTAAAATATTAAATATACTATAATATTTTGTACAAAATTAATAAATTTTAAACAATATAAGAACAATTAGATATACTTAGCTATTAGTTATATCTATATTAGATACTGTATTTGTATAATACATATTATGTAAAATAGATTATTTTAATGTTAATTCTACTTCCTATTCTAAGTTATTATAAAGTATATTTGTATCAATTATAAATTACATCTAATGCTCTATCTTATACTTAGTATTTTAAGTAGTATTTCTGTTGGAGTTCTGTTTAAGCTTTTAAAAAAAGAAAAAACTAATATATTTCAGATAATTATCTTAAACTATATTACTACAGTACTTCTATCATTCTTCATTTTTAAACCTTCAGCTGTATCTATTACAGATTTTCCATTATTTCTAATTATTGGTTTAGGTCTTTTATTACCTAGTATATTTTTAATTCAATACCTAAGTATTAAAAATACAGGAATTATAAAAACTGATATAGCTCAAAGAATGTCTTTGTTTATTCCAATATTAGCATCAGTCTTTATTTTTAAAGAAAATATTTCTAATTTAAAATATCTTGCCTTGTTAATAGGTTTTGTCTCTATAGGTTTGATCTTAAATAAAAACGATAATAATGAAGTAAAGAGCAAAAACAATTATTTGTATTTACTTTTTGTTTTTATTGGTTTTGGAGTAATTGACGTATGTTTTAAGCAAGTAGCGTTACATAGTTCAATCCCCTACACTTCTACTCTATTTTACATATTTTCTTGTTCTCTAATTCTTTCTTTAATTTCTTATAGTGCTTACTTACTTATTAAAAGAATTAATTTTAAAGTTAATACAAAGACTTTAGTCTTCGGAGGTTTAGTTGGTTTATTAAACTTTATGAATATCTACTTCTATTTAAATGCGCATAAAGCTTTTTCTGATAATCCTACAGTAGTTTTTGCAGGAATGAATTATGGAGTTATTCTTTTAGGTACGCTTATAGGATATTTTGCTTTTAAAGAAAAGTTATCTAAGCTTAATATTATTGGGCTATCATTAGCTGTTGTTTCAATAGCATTACTGATTTATAGTCAGCTCAACTAAAAAAGGAGGAAAACAGTTAACTGTTTTCCTCCTTTTTTATAACCATTCAATAAGGGAAATCCCTAATCCTATATTGGTTTGTTTCCAATTATAATCTATCATTGTTTCTCCATATCCTCTATTAACAACTAAAAAGGCTTTTAGATTATTCTTTATTGGATATGCCCAAGTAAACTCAGCAAAGCTCTTATAATGATTATTAAACTTTAAATTATTTCTAAGCATTAAAGTAAAAAGCTGTCCATTCTTTTCTCTATAACCTATAGTGAACTCAGCTCTTCCTATATAATCAGATATTCTTGGATTATCATCTGATTTTCTTTTTTCTGGTAATCTAATCCATGGTTTAGCAAGAAAGGTCCAATTCTTATATTCAGCAGCTACATGCATCGTGATTCTATTCCAACTTCTAGAATAAGGCAAACTCTTACCATTAGATTGATGATTAAACCCTACACCTACCATTTTAAACTTAAACTCGTTAATAGCGTAATTTAAAGGATAGTTAAATATAATCTCAGGTTCGTAATTTAACTCTCTAAAAGGTCTCGATTCTTTATCATTATAAGCTTGCCAATTAGCTGTTTGGGTAAAACCTAACCAAATATCTCCCTTTCCTAAAATTAAACCAGTAGCGATTTTGGTCTTAAAGCTGATCTGAAATCTTATCTCTGTTTTGTTATAATCTATTGGCTCTGTAGCTGAATTATTACTATTAAAACTAGTAGGCATTTCATTAGGACGACTAGACCATCTAGCAGGTAATAAATACATCTGCTTATAAGGAGTGATGGTAAATGTTTTATTTTTAGTCTCGGGATCTAACTCCCATCTCTCACTAATCCCTTTAACTCTTCTATCTTTTTCAAATAAAAGATCATCTCCTTCTTGAGCAAACCCTATCTGTAAGAAGCATAAACTAGCAATAATAACTTTATAATTCATAAGAAAATTATTTAAAAAAGTAATGTTTGTTGTCCATCATCATCTACTTCAGTATTTGGACCTTCTCCCAAAATAATTTCCTCTTCCTCCTCCTCTTCTTCCTCCTCTTCAATATAAGGTAAAGACTCTAGAATATTAACTTGTTTTATTTTATCTATAGAAACTTGATTACCTAAAGCTTTAATTCCTTTAATAGTTATAAATTGCTCTACATCAATTGTTTGGTTTTCTTTTTGTATTCCTTTTATTTTAGAGAATACAACTTCAAACACAGGTCTAAAATCAGTTGATATTATTTCTAATCTTGAATTAGGGTGTTCTGTAATAAATAACTCTTCTCTATTTTCGTTTTCAATAATAAAGCGTTTTAAGTAGTAACGAGCTTTTTCCCCATCAAAATATAAAGCAGAAATAGGTTTGTTTTCTTTCCATTTTTCAAGAACTATCATATCTTCCTCAAAGTGAGTTGTTAGTTCAGGAACAATAGTTTTCACTTTACCACTCTGATTTATAATCAATAAACGGTCTTCAGGCTTAAATTCACCTAGTAACTCTCCTCTGCCATCTACATTTAATCTTTTAACAGTTTCATCAAACCATATTTTGCGAGGACGTAACGTAGAAATACCTTTTTCTTTTAATTCTATCTTTTTAATTGCATATTTAGTAACCACGTTACCTTTTGCAGCTCTTCCTTTAATTAATAATTCTGCGAAGTCCAAGTCAAACTTCAGTTTCTTAACATTAGTCAACTGTCTTAATAAGATAGTAACTACTTCTGCTTCTCCATTGGGATTTGCAGAGAAATAAAGTACTTGTGAACCAGGTTTATCTTGTGTCAGAGGATACATCTTGTCACGAGTTACTCCTGTTACATTAAAACGTTTGATATAAGAAGATCCTGACTTACCATCTCTATAAATCAAATTATAGATAGTACGCTTATCGTTTTTATCCCAAACAGCAATGTGTATAATATCCTTTCCGACGAATTTCTTCTCGTCTACGCGAGATACCATCATAGATCCATCTCTTAAGAATACAATAACATCATCTATATCAGAACAGTCACATACATACTCATCTTTTCGAAGACCAGTACCAAAGAAACCTTCCTCTCTATTTACATAAAGCTTAGTATTTCTAAGAACTACCTTAGTTGCCTCAATGGTATCAAAGCTTCTTAATTCTGTAAGACGCTCTTTACCTTTACCATATTTCTCTTTAAGAGTAGTAAAGTATTTTATAGCGAAATCTATTAAGTGTTCTAAATTGTATTTTACAGCTTCTATTTCACCTTCAAGAGCTTCGATATTTTGATTTGCTTTATCAATATCAAAACGAGAAATACGCTTAATACGTATCTCTGTTAATCTAATGATATCTTCTTGAGTAATAGCACGTTTAAGGTTAACAACAAAAGGCTTTAATCCTTCATCAATAGCTGTTAATACTCCTTCCCAAGTTTCTTCTTCCTCAATCGCACGGTAAATACGATTCTCAATAAAGATTCTTTCAAGAGAAAGGAAGTGCCACTTCTCTTCTAATTCATTAAGCTCTATTTCTAATTCTCTTCTTAATAATTCTACTGTCTGGTGAGTAGAATTCTTAAGCATCTCCGAAACTCCTGTAAACAGAGGTTTATTATTCTGGATAACACAACCTAATGGTGCTATAGATGTCTCACATGCTGTAAAAGCATATAATGCATCTATTGTTTTATCTGGAGAAGTTCCTGCAGGTAAGTGAATTAATATTTCAACTTGTGCTGCAGTATTATCTTCTATTTTCTTAATCTTAATTTTACCCTTCTCATTCGCTTTTAAAATACTATCTATTAAGCTGGTAGTAGTAGTAGAAAAAGGAATCTCCGTAATAATTAAAGTATTCTTATCTAGTGGAGCAATTTTTGCACGTACACGAACACGCCCTCCACGAGCCCCATCATTATAATTAGACACATCAGCAATTCCTTCTGTTGGGAAGTCTGGGTAAATAGTAAAAGGTTTTCCTTTTAAGATTTTAATAGATGCATCTATTAACTCATTAAAGTTGTGTGGTAATATTTTTGTAGATAGACCTACTGCAATACCTTCACCTCCTTGAGCCAATAATAAAGGGAATTTTACAGGTAGATTAATAGGTTCATTCTTTCTACCATCATATGATGCCTGCCAGCTTGTTATTTTAGGAGAATATAATACTTCTAAAGCGAACTTGCTCAAACGTGCCTCAATATAACGAGAAGCTGCCGCACCATCCCCTGTTAGGATATTACCCCAGTTACCTTGCATATCAATAAGAAGATCCTTCTGTCCTATTTGAACCAAAGCATCACCAATACTTGCGTCACCGTGAGGGTGATACTGCATAGTATGTCCTACGATATTAGCAACCTTGTTATAACGACCATCATCCAACTCTTTCATAGAGTGCATAATACGTCGCTGAACAGGTTTAAAACCGTCTTCTATAGCAGGTACAGCACGTTCTAAGATAACATAAGAAGCATAGTCAAGGAACCAGTCCTTGTACATACCAGTTACCTTAGTGATAGTCTCCGTTACTTCTTCTTGAACATCAGAAAAATCTTCTATAGGATGTTCATTATTTATATTGTTTAACTCTTGATCTAAATTCTCTTCTTGGCTCATAATATTATTCTACAACATCAAGTTCTACTTTAAGATTATCTATGATAAATTCTTGTCTATCTGGAGTATTTTTACCCATATAGAACTCTAACATTTTATCTATAGACATTGACTTATCTAACATTACAGGATCTAATCGTATATCTTCCCCTATAAAATACTGGAATTCATCAGGAGAAATCTCTCCTAACCCTTTGAATCGAGTAATCTCTGGTTTAGGTTTTAATTTCTCAATAGCGTTTATACGTTCTTCTTCACTATAACAGTAAATAGTTTCTTTCTTATTTCTCACCCTAAATAAAGGTGTCTGCAAGATGTATAAATGCCCTTCTTTAATTAATTCTGGGAAGAACTGTAAAAAGAAAGTAATTAATAACAATCGAATATGCATACCATCCACATCGGCATCAGTAGCTATCACGATATTGTTATATCTTAAGTTCTCAAAGTCATCTTCTATATCTAATGCTGCCTGTAGTAAGTTAAACTCTTCATTCTCATACACGATTTTCTTCGTCATTCCATAAGAGTTCAGAGGCTTACCTCTTAAACTAAATACAGCCTGTGTATTAACATTTCTTGATTTGGTAATAGAACCAGAAGCAGAGTCTCCCTCTGTAATAAACAAAGTACTGTCTAAATACAATGGATTCTTTATATCTGTTAAGTGAACTCTACAGTCTCTTAGTTTTCTATTGTGTAAACTAGCTTTTTTAGCGCGCTCTTTAGCTATCTTTCTAATTCCAGATAACTCTTTGCGCTCTTTTTCTGCTTGTAGTATTTTCTTTAATAGTGCATCTGCTATCTCTGGATTTTTGTGTAAATAGTTGTCTAACTGTGTTTTTACAAAATCATTGACAAAAGTACGTACCGTAGGTAGATCTGGTCCCATATCAGTAGATCCTAGCTTTGTCTTCGTTTGAGATTCAAATACTGGCTCTTCTACTTTTACAGCTACTGCAGCTACGATAGACTTTCTAATATCAGAAGCATCGAAGTTTTTATTATAAAACTCTTTAAGTGTTCTTACTAACGCCTCTCTAAATGCAGCTAAGTGAGTACCTCCTTGAGTAGTATTCTGCCCGTTTACGAAAGAGTAATATTCCTCAGAATATTGACTTCTACTATGTGTTAATGCTACCTCGATATCATCACCTGATAAGTGAATAATCGGATATACTTGATCTTCTTCAGTAATATTTTCTAAAAGAAGGTCTTTAAGCCCATTTTCAGAAAAGAATTTTTCGCCATTAAACATTACTGTCAATCCTTTATTAAGATAACAGTAGTTCTTTAGCATACGCTCTATGTACTCTTTACGGTATTTATAGTTCTTAAAGATGGCTTCATCAGCTATGAAAGAAACTTTAGTTCCTTTACGTCTCGTAGTTTCTACTAATTCCTCTTCTGTTACTAAATCTCCAGCAGAGAATTCAGCCCCTTTTAATTGTCCATCACGTACAGACTCTACGCGGAAGTAGTTAGATAAAGCATTTACTGCTTTGGTACCCACCCCGTTTAGACCTACTGATTTCTTGAATGCCTTAGAATCGTATTTACCCCCAGTGTTCATTTTAGATACTACATCTACTACTTTACCTAAGGGAATACCACGTCCGTAATCACGTACAGTGACAAGCTTATCTTTGAGTGTAACCTCAATAGTCTTACCTGTCCCCATCACGAATTCATCTATACTGTTGTCTATAACCTCTTTAATTAGAATGTAGATACCATCGTCAGGAGAAGAACCATCTCCTAATTTTCCGATATACATACCAGGACGCATACGAATATGTTCCTTCCAGTCTAACGAACGAATATTATCTTCGGTATATTGATTTTGATCTTGCATAAAAACGTAGGAATTTGCGCTAATTTACTACTAATTAGCTTAAAATAAAAATTGTGAAATAACAGTTTTTTAGGATTTAATCCTCTGATGACTTTTTGATAACATTCTTCTCTATCTCAATGGAATAAGGCCCTGGTACTATTTTTCTGCCATATAAGATAGCATAATTTTTTGTAAACTCAGCACCGAAATAGAGGATCATCGCCGAATAGTATACCCATATCAACATAACTGTCACAGAACCAGCTGCTCCATAAAGTGATGATGAGGCCGTATTACCTAAATACCAACCTATTCCGAACTTCCCTATCATAAATAATACAGCTGTAAAACCTGCTCCTATAAAGGCATCTTTCCATCTCAACTTACCATTAGGTAAAGTCATGAAGATAAGCACAAATAGAATAGTTATTATTAAAAAGACCACCGCATTATTAAGTAATTTTACTAAACTAAGTGTCTCTTCGCCAAAGAAATTACCTAAATAACTATACAGAAGACTTACAATTGAATTGATCATTAGACTCACTAATAAGACAAATCCAACAGATCCTATCATAGCGAAAGAAAGCAACCTGTTTTTAACCAATCTAGCGATATTTTTGTCAGGTTTGGCTGCTAAGCCCCAGATATAGTTTATAGAGCTCTGTATCTCTGCAAAAACCCCTGAAGCACTAAATAATAAAATACCTACACCAATAATAGTAGTGATATAACCACTTTTTCTATTTAGCTGAACATTACTCATTGCATTCTGTATCTCAGTTGTTGTATTGGGACCTACTAGATCTCTTAATTGATCATAAAAGAAGTTAGCTACCTCTTGTTCCTCAAAAATAAATCCACTAGCAGATATAATCAATAACATTAAGGGAGGTAAAGCAAAAATGGTATAATAAGACAATGCTGCACTAAACTTCATAGCATTATCATCTAAGAAGTCAAATACGGATTGTTTAAACAATAAGATTACTTTTTTAAAACCACTATTCTGCATAGTTAGACTATTATTAATAGATTAAGATACTAATATTTTTTAAACTTAAAGACTATTTAACTTCTAAACCACTGATTTTAAAGTCAAATGTAACAATAAGACTAATTACCTTATTGCTACTACAAAATTCTATAAAATTTTAACAATTCCTAATTTACTTTTACTAAAAATAGTAGCAAAAAAAAGAGAAGCTAATTAGCTTCTCTTTTTTCTTTCCTATTTGATAGATTACACGTTAAAACGGAAGTGCATTACATCACCATCTTTTACGATATATTCTTTTCCTTCTACTCTTAGTTTTCCAGCTTCTTTTACTTTAGCCTCAGAACCATAAGTTACATAATCATCGTATCCTATTACTTCTGCACGGATAAATCCTTTTTCGAAGTCACTGTGGATTACTCCAGCTGCTTTAGGAGCAGTATCTCCAACTTTAATAGTCCAAGCTCTTACTTCTTTTACTCCAGCTGTGAAGTATGTTTGTAAGTTTAATAATTTATATGCTGAACGAATTAATTTAGATACACCTGGCTCGTCTAATCCTAAGTCTTCTAAGAACATTTGTCTTTCTTCGAAAGTCTCTAGTTCCATAATGTCAGCCTCAGTTCCTACAGCTAATACGATTACTTCAGCATTTTCGTCTTTTACTAGCTCTTTTACTTTTACCACATAATCATTTCCTGATACAGCAGCTCCCTCATCTACGTTACACACGTATAATACAGGTTTTGTAGTGATTAATTGGAAGTCTTCTAATAACTCTTCCTCATCTGCATTTTTAGGCTCTACTACACGAGCAGATTTACCTTCTAATAGCGTTACTCTAATTCTTTCTAATAAATCAGCTTCTACTTGAGCTTCTTTATTTCCAGTCTTAGCTGCTTTTTTTACTTTCTCTAATCTCTTCTCTACAGTCTCAAGGTCTTTTAACTGTAATTCGATATCGATAGTTTCTTTATCTCTGATAGGATTTACATTCCCATCTACGTGAATGATATTATCATTGTCAAAACAACGTAAAACGTGAATAATAGCATTACACTCTCTAATATTTCCTAAGAATTGGTTTCCTAAACCTTCTCCTTTACTTGCTCCTTTTACTAACCCAGCAATATCTACAATCTCAACAGTAGCAGGTAATACACGTTCTGGTACTACTAACTCTTCTAATTTAGACAACCTTGGATCTGGTACATTCACAACCCCAATATTCGGTTCTATTGTACAAAATGGGAAGTTAGCACTCTGCGCCTTTGCATTAGATAAACAATTGAATAATGTTGATTTACCTACATTTGGCAATCCTACTATACCTGCTTTCATATTTTAAAATATATTGTGAATTTTTAATCGTTTGCAAAGATATTGAAAATTATAGAAGTTCATAGTCTTTAGGGAAGTTTACATAAAATTAAAACCCAAATACAACATATTTAGAATAATAAAAGTTATAAGAATAGAAAGCTTTAGATAATCATAAACAAAAACATCTTTTAGATCATAGATTATTGATGTTTTTAAACTAAATTGAAAAGTGGATATAGTACAATAAAAAAGCCACTCGCTAGGAGTGGCTTTTCTATATTTAGATTATTTTGTTAATCTTCATCGTCAGCAATTTCTAAGTCTTTTAGTGCATCTAATGAATCTTCTGGAGCTTCTACGAAATCCTCTTCATCCTCATCGAAGTTTTCAATTCTATCTGCTAACTTAGTACTTACTTTTACCAGGTATATAGTATCCTCAGTTCTAACTTCCACTGCTTCTACAGTTTCGTTCTTTACGTTTTTAAAACGTATAATGTCTGCATCATCATACCCGTCAGGAAATTTTTCAACCAATAATGTCAAAATTTCGTTCGTTAACTTTGCGTAATCAACAATTACTCTTTTCATTCTTTGTTCTTGCTTTATTTCAGTTTCAAATGTAATAGCTAAATTGTAAACTACAAATAAAATATCACATTTATTTACTGCGAAAAATTAAAAATTAATTACCAAGAATATATGCAAAAATTAATGGCGCAACAATCGTAGCATCTGACTCAACAATGAACTTAGGTGTGTCGATATCTAATTTACCCCATGTAATTTTTTCGTTAGGAACTGCTCCTGAATATGATCCGTAAGATGTAGTAGAATCAGAGATTTGGCAGAAGTATGACCAGAAAGGTACATCTTCCCACTCTAAGTCTTGGTACATCATTGGAACTACACAGATAGGGAAATCTCCAGAGATACCTCCTCCGATTTGGAAGAATCCTACTCCGTGTCCTCCTGAGTTAGCTCTATACCACTCTGTTAAGTAGATCATGTACTCGATACCTGTTTTTACAGTGTGTACATTTAATTTTCCTTTGATTACGTTTGAAGTAAAGATGTTACCACAAGTTGAATCTTCCCATCCTGGACATACGATTGGAATATTCTTCTCTGCTGCTGCAACAATCCAAGAATCTTTAGGATCAATCTCGTAGTATTGCTCTAATACACCTGAGTTAACGATTTGGTATAAGAATTCGTGTGGGAAATAACGTTTTCCTTCAGCTTCAGCTGCATGCCATACGTCTTCTAAGTGTTTTTGTAGACGACGGAATGCTTCCTCTTCTGGAATACAAGTGTCAGTTACACGGTTATAGTGGTTATCTAATAACTCTCTCTCTTGCTCTGGAGTCAAATCTCTATAATTTGGTACTCTTTTGTAGTGAGAGTGAGCAACCAAGTTCATCACGTCCTCTTCTAAGTTAGCTCCTGTACAAGAAATGATTTGTACTTTATCTTGACGAATCATCTCTGCTAAAGAAATTCCTAACTCAGCAGTACTCATCGCACCACCCATAGAGATTAACATTTTTCCTCCAGCGTCTAAGTGTGCTTCATATCCTTTTGCAGCATCCACTAACGCAGCAGCGTTAAAGTGTCTATAGTTATGCTCAATAAACTGACTAATTGGTCCTTTACTCATTTTATTTTTACTTTTTATATTAATAATTTCTTTTAATTCTTATTTGTTATATCCTAAGATATCTAATACTTGCTCTGCAGTCTGTTGTTCAGAGAATAACTCTGTAGCAATAATTCCATTCTCATCCTTATCGATTAAGATATGTTTTGGTTGTGGAATTAAGCAGTGGTGAATACCTCCAAATCCTCCGATCTGATCTTGATAAGCACCTGTATTAAAGAACCCAATATACAAAGGTTTTTCTTTATTAAACTTAGGCAAATAGATTGCGTTTAAGTTTTGCTCTGAGTTATAGTAATCATCACTATCACAAGTCAATCCCCCTAACAATATACGCTCATAAGTATCATTCCATCTATTGATAGGCAACATGATAAAACGTTTATTGATAGCCCAAGAATCTGGTAGAGTAGTAATGAATGATGAGTCGATCATATTCCATTTCTCTCTATCATTTTGTTGCTTTTGGTATAAGATTTCATAGATAGCTCCTCCACTCTCACCTACAGTATATGAACCGAATTCTGTAAAGATATTAGGTACATCCACTTCAGCTTCCTCACATACTATCTTGATTTGATTGATGATTTCGTCTACCATATATTGGTAATCAAATTCAAAAGCTAATGAATCTTTAATAGGGAATCCTCCTCCGATATTTAAACTATCTAATGTAGGACATTCTTTCTTTAAAGTGATATAAACTTTCAAACATTTTACTAATTCATTCCAGTAATACGCAGTATCTCTAATACCTGTATTGATGAAAAAGTGAAGCATCTTAAGTTCTACCTTAGGATTTTCAGCAATTTGTTTTCTGTAGAATGGTAAGATACTCTTGTACCCTATTCCTAAACGTGAAGTATAGAATTCAAACTTTGGAGATTCTTCAGAAGCAATACGAATACCGATTTTAAACTTCTTGTTGATTTGTTCTTGTAATAGATCAAGCTCCTCATAGTTATCAATAATAGGAATAGTATTCTCGTGTTTATTATTGATTAGATTTGCGATATTATCAATGTATTGCGCACGTTTAAATCCGTTACATAATACGAATGTATCTTTGTTGATCTTACCAGTCTCTAATAAATTCTCTACAATGTTTACGTCAAAAGCAGAAGATGTCTCTACGTGGATATCATTCTTGAATGCTTCATTAAGTACATAAGAGAAGTGAGAACTTTTAGTACAGTAGCAGTAGTAATAGTTTGCTTTGTACTTATTCTTTTCCATCGCTTTTCTAAAGATAGTCTTTACATTGCTAATGTTCTCAGAGATTTTAGGTAAGTAAGTGAATTTTAATGGTGTTCCGTATTTTTCAACTAACCCCATTAAATCAATATTGTGAAATTGAAGATTATCTTTGTTTAATTTGAATTCTTCTTGAGGAAAATAAAAAGTTTGGTTGATTAAGTCAACATATTTTGTGTTCATGTCTTTTTCTTTTAATAATGGTTAAAAAAATTCTTTCTCAATTAACTTGATTGTCTTGCATCTAAATTAGTCAATTATTATCGGACTAGATAGTTATGCCTTCATAAAAACAATCAAAATTAAACTACATTGATTTTCAAACTCGAATATTGGCAAATACTATTGGCAACTTATCTCTGAATCTAAACGAATTAAGAGCCTCCTTAGAATACTTGATAATGCCATATACATAATTGGCCTTTTGTCTGATGACAAAACGCCTTACTTTGTGTCTTGCAGACACACAGAATCTAATATATAAAACATCTATTTTCACGACCGCAAATGTAACAAAATATTGGAATGAAAAAGGAAAAAGTAATTGTTTTTGAACCTTAATTCAAATAAGCCTCTAACCCCTTTACTACTAACTCTTTGCTCACTTCTATATCATAGATAGCAGAGCCTATTTTATCTAATAATACACAACGTATATTACCACCGTAGTTCTTTTTATCAAACTTCAACCACTCTAACGAGTTTTCGATGTCTTCACTTGACAGTTCTACAACGCCATATATAGTGTGTGTAGTTTCTTTTATATCTAAATATTCTACCTCTGTTAAATAGCCCAATTCTTTAGAAATATAAGCCTCCGCTACCATACCTAGTGCAACAGCTTCTCCATGAAGTAACGTCTCTTTATCTTCATTCATTAAGTAATAACTCTCTACGGCATGACCTACCGTATGTCCAAAGTTTAAAATCTTGCGAAGACCATGTTCCTTTGGATCCTGTGTCACCACAGTATTCTTAATGGTTACTGAATGATGAATAAGCGTTTCTAAATCATTAAAATCAACATTCGCAATATCCTTAAGATACGCATAATATTTGGCATCAAATATCAAGCCGTGCTTTAACATTTCAGCATATCCAGCCTTAATTTGTCTAGCCTCTAAAGTTTCTAAGTAATTTACATCGATGATCAGCATCTTAGGCATAGCGAATGCACCTATACAGTTCTTGATACCATTTAAGTCCACTCCAGTCTTTCCTCCCACAGAAGCATCTACCATGGCTAATAATGAAGTAGGAATGTTGATAAAGTCTATTCCACGCATAAATATAGAAGCGATAAAACCTCCCATATCTGTAATCACCCCACCTCCTACAGTGATAATGATACTCTTGCGATCTCCTCCTAGTTCTAACATAGTCTGGATCACACCAGCACAAGTATCTAATACTTTATTCTCCTCACCTGCTTCTACCTCTATTATTTCGAAGGGCACATCTGTAGGCAAGTTACTTAAAAAATAAGGCAAACAGTGTTCATAACAATTAGAATCCGTCAAGATAAAAAGCTTACTATAGCCATTGTTATTTAAATATGAACCTAAATGTTCGTATCCTTCTTGTCCGAATAAAATATCGTAATGCTCTGTTGTTATGTTTTCCATTTTATATTATTTATGCTATACAAAATAAAGTATAAATATTTGAAATATGAGTGCTAATATGTTTTTTTAACGATTTAATAGTAGAGCAAGAAAATGCTTGTGTTTTAAAGCTATTATAAATACTATTTTTTTTAAAATCACTTAAAATGTATAGTATTTATTTCTAGATATTAATAAGGATAGAGGCAAATGATAAATTAGTTTTTTTACAGCCAAATTTGTAATTTTGTCTGTATATTTAATATTATAAATTTGATTTTTTACTATAAAAATAGTTGAGTCAAAATTAAAGATCCGTTAGTGACTTTTCTTCTTAAAAGAATTCACATAAATAACTAATAGTATAATTTTTAAAACATTAAGCCATGATAACTAATGATGTATATATCGTAGAGCCTTCTACACCTGAAGAAGCTAAAGCTCTTAAGGCTTTTGCTAAGGCTTTAAAAATAAAAATTACAAAACAAAATACTGAGGACACAGATTCAAAAGAAGATATTAAAACAAATTTAAAACAAGCTGTAACAGAACTTAATTTAATAAAAGAGGGAAAACTTAAAGGGATCTCTGCCAAAGATTTATTGGATGAGTTATAATATTATAGCAACTCCTAAGTTTCTAAAAGAAGCTAAAAAGCTTGGAAAGAAATACTATTCATTGAAAGAAGATCTTTCTCTTTTAATTGAAGAATTACAACAAAATCCCATGCTCGGAACTGCAATAGCTAATAATTGTTATAAAGTACGCATAGCTATAAAGTCTAAAGGTAAAGGTAAAAGTGGCGGAGCTAGAGTTATTACACATCTTGTAATCGAAAATGATAATATCTATTTGCTTTCTATTTATGACAAAAGTGAATACGACTCAATAAGTGATAGTGAGATTAAAGAGTTACTTAAACTAATAAAATAACAGCCCCCCTTTCTTAAAGAAACGTTTCTATAATATCTCTTACATTCTCAATAAACTCATTAGTATAAACACCTAAAGGATCTAAGTCTGGATCAAGTATCGCGATCTCCAATCCCACACATCTTTTATCCTGAACCAAAGGTTTAAGTATTTCTTTTAACTCCCTATAGCTCAACCCGTCTTCTTGTATACAGTCTACCACAGGCATTATCTTATCGTTTAGGACATCCACATCTAAATGAATAAAGTACCCGTCTAAATCATACTCTTCAGCGCGCATCAAAAAATCTGACACAACTCTCTTTATACCATAATTTCTTAATTTAGACAAAGGATAATAAACAACCTTAGACTCTTTTATAGGCTTTTCATATTCTTCGTCATACTCTCTATTCCCAACACAAAACACGTATTTTTCTTCAATATAAGGCTTGTTGTTTTGAATATTAGTAAGACGTTCATGACCAGTATAATACCAATTCTACCTCCTACACCCTCTTTTGTCCTATCTGTTTTTTTACTACCTTTGCCTACAGTAAAGGCTTTGACTCAATGGCTATTATTGAGAATATTCTTCTATTCAAAGTCTGGTACATCTCACTAAAAAGAAAGCACAAATCACAGCTTTCAAAATCTCAACTTTAAAATTTTAACAAGTTTTTTAACATCGTAAATTCACTGCGAATCGAGTATTCATGCGGTCTCCGTTGTGGTTTGTTCGGAAGGTGTTCGGAAAACACCCCCTCTTTCCGAACACTTTGCAAAGAACTTCCGAACAACGTCCAAACAACCTTCCCGAAAGCCTTGCTGTCACTAGCTTTACCACGTGCTTAGATACGCTAAAAAAAGCTTAAATGTTAATATTTTTAACAACTGTGATTTGTCCTGTTTTTAGAATTTATAGTGGTTGCAATATTCTCACAATGAGATAATTATGGCCTATTAATTTTACTAGGCATACCTAATTAAAACTAATATGTAGGCTTCCTTGGATCTTTATTGATAAATATGTTTGATTTTTTAGAGATTCTCTTCACAGATATACTAACAAAAACATGTTCTATTTCATGTCCTAAAGTTTATTTCCTAATTCTTTAGATGTATATTATTTTTCCTTAATCATTATAACCATAATATACACTTGATGTATTTTAATTTTTTGATAATAGTTTATTAAATAAAAAAGCTCCCTTCACAGGGAGCTTCTTAGGCTAGTACTGTTGTTTTAGATCCAACAGTGGGGATCGGTCGAAAAAAAAAATTGATTTGTTGTTTTATTAAACTACGTATTCAAAAATTGATATTTTAAAAAGTCTAGAGTTCGATAATTATAAACTCGCTACGTCTATTTAACTGATGTTCCTCTACAGAACATGGCACTCCATTGCTACACTTATTCTGTAGCTGTGTCTCTCCATATCCTTCTCCTGTAATTCTACTTCTCTCAATGCCTTGATTCACCATCCACTCTACTGTAGACTTAGCTCTGCGATCTGATAACTTAAGGTTGTAGTCATCATTTCCTCTACTGTCAGTATGTGAGCGAACATCTATCTTCATCGTTGGGTATTCTTTTAATACCTCTACTACTTTGATTAGCTCTGCCGCTGCATCTGGGCGAATATTAGATTTGTCAAAGTCGAAGTAAATAGGATTTAGCTTAAGCTTCTTAAATAAGTCATCGTTTACTGTCACTGGTTCTAAAGTCTTCTCTAGTCCGATATCTACTCGTTTTACTCCTTGTTGACGTTCTACGATAAATACAACTTCAACTGTATTATACTCCTCTTTCTCAGCTTTAATACGGTATTTCCCTCCACAATCTAATAAATTAGACAGATAATATCCTTTTGCATCTGTGATTATCGTATCTGTCTGCTGATAAAGAGCATCTGATAAAATCACTCTAGCATTAACTAATGGCTCTTTAGTCACCTTGTCATACACTATTCCTTCAAGGGCTTGCTTACAAGGTTTTTCTTTAAAGAAATAGATATCATCTCCTCCACTAGCCCCTGGTCTATTAGAACTTATAAATCCCTTGTGAGATTTGCTGTCTATATACAAACCGAAATCGTCAGATGGACTGTTAATTGGCGTTCCCATATTAGCAACTTGACCAATGCTTCCATCTACATTAATCTTAGCTACAAACATATCTAATCCTCCTAATCCAGGATGACCATCTGATGCAAAAAACAAGAAGTAGTCTTCTGATATAAATGGAAAAGTTTCTCTACCTGCTGTATTTACTTTAGCACCGATATTCTCTACATTGCCATACTCCCCTGTAGGATAAATAGCTACTCTAAAGATATCTGATTGCCCCAATGTTCCTTTTCTGTCTGAAGAAAAATAAAGCCACTTACCATCCGGTGTCAAACTAGGATGGGCTGTATTGAAATAATCCGAGTTAAACGGAAGTTCCAATACTTGTCCCCACAAGCCATCCGCGCCTTTAGTGGCTTTATATATTTTTAATAAAGATGATTTGTCCTTATTGTTTCTTCTCTTTCCCTTTTCACTAGAGTTATTTCTAGTAAAGTACATCGTATTACCATCCTTTGTAAAGACAGCTGTTGCATCATTTACTCTAGAACTTATCTCTTTAGCGAACTGCTTAGGCTCTGAGAAAGTCCCATCAACGTTAATCGTACTACTGTACAAGGCTGTAAAACTCTCATTAGTCCACTCATGAATAGCCTTATCTACTTCTTGATTACGAGCTGATGTAAAAATTAATTCATTGCCTAATATAGCAGCTCCATAATCCGAAAACTCTGTATTAATACTCAAAGCCTTTATATTATACAAATCTTGTTTGTCTTCTATCTTTTGCAAGTAATCCTTATTCTCTTGAAAAAGTTGTGCTCTAGAATCGTTTGCCTCTAATTTAGAGAATTCCTCCATTTTTTGCTTAGACTTGTCATAACTCTCAACAGATTTAAGCGTCTGTGCATAACGATAGTAATATTCTGATGGAATTGGCTCTTTTCCTTTATCGCCATACTCTCCATCAAATAGTGTTTCATACCACTTATTAGCCTCAGGTAACTTTCCATTAAAATAATAAGCATCGGCTAACTTCTTTAGCATATCTGCATTAGTATATCCCTTGTTTGCGATGCGCTCATAAATCTTAATTGCATCTACATAAGCCTGAGTTTGATATTCCTTATTCGCTTTCTTCTCTGCTACTTTCTGTCCATAAGTACTAATACCTACGAAAAGCAACATTGTCAATAAGCTTATTTTTAATAGCTGTTTTTTCATAGTTTCTCTTTCTTTATAGCTAATTTTCCTTAGAAGAATCGCGGTGCATTAATTGTACTACGACGATTAAATAGTTCAAATCTTAAGAAGATTTCGTGTGATCCTGAGTTATAACGTTGAAGAGCAGTAGTCTCAAAGTCATAAGAATATCCTACAAATAGATTTTCATTGACTTGGAATCCTGCCAAGGCGCTCACTGAAGCATCCCAACGATAAGCTCCTCCTAAAGTAAATTTATCATAGAATAAAAAGTTAGCTGTTAAATCAACCTGTAATGGTGCTCCACTTACTGCCTTAACTAAAGCTGCTGGCTTAATTAACAAGTTCTCACTCACATCGAATACATATCCTCCCATTAAGTAGAAGTGCATCTTCTGACGCATCGTCGTGATGTCGTTATCATCATAGCGATCCGTAGTTAAGAAGTTCGGAACTGATAACCCTACATAAGCTTTATCAGAGTATAAATAAACCCCTGCTCCAATATTAGGATTAAACTTATTATTAATATTCTCTTGACTTACAGGATCAGTAGGATTATGTATGTTAAGCTTTGTATAATCAACACTTAATAGATTAGCAGTCGCTTTTAACCCGAATGCTAATTTATAATCAGCGTTTAAGTCAATAGCATAAGCTAAATCTACAGAGATATTATTCTCATCCATCGCTCCTAGACGATCATTGGTAAAGTTCACTCCTAGTCCTAATCCACTTTCTCCAAGAGGTGTAGACACAGACACATTTGCTGTCTTAGGTGCTCCATCTAGCCCTACCCACTGTGTTCTATACATCCCAAACACGTTTAATGTCCCACGACTTCCTGCATAAGCTGGGTTGATCATATTAGTATTATACATATATTGGGTATACTGTGGATCTTGCTGAGCTTGCATAGTTTGGAAGCAGCCTATTAGCAATAGACTGATTCCAAATTTCTTTATATTTTGTTGAATACTCATAACTCTTTTTACTTATTACTTTCTAAATGTAGATAACCCGATTTCTTAATCATACGAGAGCCACTAGCGTCTTTATACTCATAACTTACGATGTAGAAATAAGTACCTGTAGGTAATTTCTCCCCTTTATTTACAGTAACACGTCCATCAGAGTATCCTCTAAACACATTACCTGCACTGTCATAACTCTTCGTATCATATACCTTAACTCCCCAACGGTTGTAAATCTCTACTGTATTATTAGGGAATCTGTTAATATTATCTATAATAAAGTAATCATTCTTACCGTCTCCATCAGGAGAAACAAGGTTATAAATAACGATATCTCCGTCTAAGATTAGATCTGTATTCACAGTAGCTAATGTAAAGAATCCGTACCCTTTAACACTAGTAGGTGTAGTGATCTCTTTTTTCTCTAGATCCACTACTCCTCCTTCGTCTACCCAAAGCTGTTGCTTAGCATCCCATCGTACGATGTGTAATTCTTTCTCTGGGTTCACTAATAACTCTTTTGGTGTAGTACGCTCATCCCAACTTAACGTCAGCATGATATCTCCTTTGCTGTTATCACTTCCTTTATCTACTGTCCAGTACTCGCGCTCATCTAATAAATTAATCACTCCTGACTTTGCACTACGCGCTCTAAAGAAGTTCTTATCGTCTAAATTATACTTCCCTTCATACGCATCCTTTACATGCTCAGGAGCAGTGATTCTAGCATAACGGTATAGTCCTTTATCTCCTTTAGGGTATTGGAATTCCTCATTACCTATCTTCTCTACATAGCCTTCTGCATGGCTTTTATCTGTTGGATGAAGTGCTTTTGCTCCTTGGTGGAAGGTTAGCATCCCTGCTAGTGAATCTACCTTAATAATACCATCTTTAAAGTCTACACTACCTCTTACGTTAGCCTCGTTCTTTAGGTCAAAGGCCATGTCTTTAGTTGAATTGTCTAGTACTACATTAAAGAAATTAGAAGGTTGGCTTCCTGTGATATGTTGAGCTCCTTTTGCTTCTTCAAAAGGAGTGAACACAGCTTTAGAACCTTTGGCGTTCGTGCTGTGATCGTAAATATTGTCATTGTTAAAGTTGCTGTAGTAATAAACCGTTCCATCATTCTTTACATACCCTTCTTTTGTATTGTCAAAATCATAGATAGTAGACATGACTCCTCCTTCGGCTATCGAAATCTTTCCTTGGTTTACCATTACTTGGTCTTTCTTAGCTTGCTGGGCTACTACTGTAGCTGGCAATGCTAAACCTAATAAAGCAACTGATTTATATAATTTTCTTGATTTCATAGTTTTTATTTTATAATTAATTAGCTACTGCTTGATTTAACAACATCGGATTAGTAACAGCAGAACAATCATTTACTTTGATCTCAAACTCATTTGATGTGTCTGAACATTGATTGTTAGTTACATTTAATCGAATGCGTAAACCATTTAATTCTTTACTAGCATGACTAACTTTAATTGTTTTTCCCTCAAGAATAATTCTATTTGAAAAAGTAGTATTATCTAATTCTTTCCAATTTGTTGTTCCAGTTGTAGTGTATTCCCATTTATAATTTGAAACATTTGTAGTTATAGATACTTTAGCAGAGTCAAAGTTTTCACAAATCACAATATTGTCAATATCCTTACTTACCTCTGGCAAGGCATTAATCACAATAGTAAATTCTTTTTTAGGACCTATACATCCATCTTTTCCCTCTGCTACAAAATATTTATAAGTACCTACAGCAGTTGGACTAGGAACATCTGATAATTCAACTTGATTACTATCAAAATAAACCAATTCATAACCTTTATCTTTTCCTGTAGCAGATAACTCATTTTCTAATACTAAAGGCTCTCCAAAACATAACTCTGTATTCTTAGCAATAGGTGAAGTAGTTACTTTTTCAATACTGATTTCTAACCTAGCATAACAACCATCCTCCATATCTGGTACCATCACATAATACATTTTTCTACTGCCATCACTGTTAACTGAAAAATCTCCAGTTACTAAACCATCATTAGATGTATAACTTGTCGGTACTTTACTATAAAACTTAGCTCCAGGAGGATATATATTTATAATTTCACTTCTATCAAATCCTGTTGTTGGTACAGAACAAAAAGCCTTAAATTGCATAATTCCATCTTCTACAGGAGGGTTACAGTTTTGCAAGAAGTCTGTTGTAACACTTATCTTAGAAATAAAATCATCATAAACAGGACCTGCACAAACTCCGTTTCCATAATCTCTCACTAAGTCTGAGTTTACCTTTGATTTTGATGTAGCTCCTTCTCCTGATATTTTACCATTGATCTTTACATCTAATCCACACACATTGGTAGATAACAATACACAATTATCAGATACTCTAAATCTATATTTTAATTGCGCTAACAGCTTTTCTTTTGTTGTATCTAAAGGTAAATTTCCAATATCCCAAACAATTTTACCCCCTGCTGTAACACTTGGATCATTTGTACCTCCAGTAGGGGGTACCCAAGTAACACTTCCTGATGCATCTAGATCTGGCACTATCTCCGCATCTAAGAAATGTAGATTAAAAGGTACAGGTATTTCAATTTTAGAATTATTAACTGCTTCTGTTCCTTTGTTATAAACATCTAGCTCAAATTCAAACTCTTGCCCAGGAGTGATTGTTCCATTATTTAATGGTTTTACACCTCCATAATTAGTTGCTTTATTCTCTCCTACTACATCAGGAACATAAGCATCTACAGCAAACACTATATTAAATATGATGTATGTATCTTGATTTGATCCATATGAAAATGAAGTTGATGACTGATTATTTCCTATGATTTGATTACTAGTATTATTTAACTCAAACATAGAAATATCCATTCCTGTATTATTGATTAAGTTTGGATTTCTTGGGTTTCCTCCTGTATGAATTGAAGAATTAAAAAAGTTATTAGTAGAGTTACCTCCATGGCTTAAGTCTTGATAGCTATTAGAATTTCTTTTTTGAATCTTAAAATAGTCCCCAGAGATATCCTCATCTCCTTCACCCGCCATCATTCCAATTTTTACATTTACATCTCCATTTTGGGTAGCTCTAAAACCACTCACTGGTAAAATAGCTGCACCTGTTCTTTTAACCATATAACCATAACCATCAAAAACAGTAATATCTCTCCACTTCATCGAAGTGTTTTTATAAATAACAACCATTCCCCATCCTCCATAGAATCCAGTTCCTCCTCCTTTCCCTTCTTTTAAGGCAATGTCAGCCACAAAATAATTTGAAGCCCCATGTTCACGAACATAATCAGTTACATCAGCATAAGCCGCATACATAGCTCCTTCTGATGTAGAGGGGTAATATATATCAGTATCTTTTGCTGTTATTTGTATATATGATTGGTTTTTAGCTTTTAACTTAACTTTACGTTTATCCAATCCGTCGAAAGTCAATGGACTATTTGTATTCCTAACATCTATATCATGAGCACGTCCCGTCCAATATAAGCCTGCATATACAATTTCAGTACATTCACCACCTGGTAGAATTAGTTCTGCAGAAGATGAATTTATCGTATTTCGATCATTGTCAATGTCTACATAGATCATCTCATTATTATTTCCCCCTTGCTTTCCACTATTTGCATAATTTTTTAAAGTAAGGTTAGTATTACCAATCATGGTAAAATCTCCTTGCAGATTATAATTCTTTACATTAGTATAAGGCATTGGAGCCTTCGGTGACTCACGTGGTTTAAAATCTTTTACAACTTGTGCATACCCCAAGTTACTTCCTAGTACTAAAAAACTTAATAATAAGAGAGTTGATAGATAAGCACTTATTTTTTTTGAATATTTTTTCATAGCTTTTCCATTAACTTGGTTGATCCATTGTTGAATACAGAATTTCAACATCTTGTTTTTCGTTTAACTTTTGTAATAAATCAATAAACTCTGTTTTAATTAACTCTTTATCTAATTCTCGATATGATCTAATGTAGATGTATTTAAGACTTTCTAATTGAATAATTAAATCTTTGGGAACAACAATTTGCTGCTTTCCATCCCATTTAATATTTATTAAAATAACCTCTTTTAATTTATCTTTATAAACATTGCTTAAACCAATAAAGTCACTAGTGTCTTCAATAGACATTTCAACTATCTCTTTAGAGTTTCCTTGGTGAATTTTAGCTTGCTTATCAAATGCTATAAACATAGAGGTTGGTGCACCATTAGCTAGGTAATTAAGATCATTAGCTTGTGAATCAGTTAATTTAATAAGTTTCTGATTGTATTCGAAAATAGCACTTTGTGCTTGTGCTTTGATTCCAAAGCACAAGCCAAAAGCTATTATTATATATAAAATATTATTTTTCATAATTAATTATCTTCATTAACAGAGAATACAATGTTTATAAAGCTTCCTATATTTACATTAGCGGTATCATTTACTTTATATGTCATTAATCCTTCTGCATTAATACTTACAATAGTAAATACTCCTTCTGTTGCATAAGTCACATGAAAACCTAGCTCTGATGCAGGTAAAACTGGTAAAGCTGATGCTCCAGTACTACTCATTACAGGGCTTCCAAATTGTTTCTTATAAATAGCATACATATCTATTGTACCTGTACGAGTTGTATTATTATATGTAACGCCTTCTTGTTGGGCTTGACTCTCTGCTGTAGGAACCATTACTGAAGGCATATAGAAGAACTTAGGCATCGCTGCTTTTAAAGCTTTTATAACGTCTCCGTTTTTATCTACTGCTAATAAATGCTGAGTAACCCCTTCACTTTCATTAACTGCTTGCGTTTTTTTCTTATCAAGCCCCGTTAAAGCAAGCGTATTATCAGTAGTAGTATTAATAGCTGTTTTTTTAGTTAATAAACCTCCTAATTGGATATTAGTATCTGCTTTAGTAAGTCCATTATTAGCTGTAACTATCTCCCCTACATCAGTCTGGTTTTTCCAAGTAGGAACTCCTGTATTATCTGTAACCAATACTTGATTATTACCTGCATTAGCTATGTCTTCTGGTTTTATCGTTCCGTTTTGGATATGATCTGTTGTAATTTTATTATTAGCAATATTTAGTTTGACATCAGTTAATAATGATTTAGTAGCTGTTGTTGCTATTGCATTACTATCAGTACCTATAACAATTACACCATCTGTTGTTAATGTTTTAGCATCAACTACCTTATCAACTGTTACATCTGGTGTGCCTGGAATCCAAGCTTGTGTTGTTTGGTCATAAATTAAGGTTTGTGCATTAGAAGGTTTAGTATCACTAACTGGCGTACCTTGGATAGCTTGTACTACTGTTTTACCTTCTTTTAGTACAGCATCTCCTTCTAAAATTAACTCTGCCTCTTCTCCATTAACAGAACTTACTATAGCTGTTTCCCTAGTTACAAGGGTATTAGAAGTAGCAGACTTTTTATTAACCCACTTAGTTGTAGCTGTATCTCCTGTTCCTTCTGTTACTAAAATTTGTCCATCTGTTCCTGGTTTAATTTTGTCAGTCGTAATTCCTTTATCTGCAATTTGGATACCGGCATCAGCTAATAACTTATCAGTTCCATTTGCTCCTGTTACAAACTCAAGTCCTCCTGCTAACGATAAATCACCTTTTGTATTATCTACTGTAGTTTTTAACTCTTCTAATGCCTCTTGTACATTTGTTGATGTAAAACCGTTATTACTGTTATCAAAGACAATAGCCTTAGCATTGGTATCAATACTTGTGATTGTATCTCCTTTAGCATTTTTAAAAGTATACA